>NZ_CP045571.1:132500-427500 GCF_009662475.1 Acidithiobacillus thiooxidans ATCC 19377 | reverse complement strand
TCAATTCCTTTGAGTTTTAACCTTGCGGCCGTACTTCCCAGGCGGAATACTTATCGCGTTAGCTACGACACTCAGTACGCTTGGCACCAAACATCTAGTATTCATCGTTTAGGGCGTGGACTACCAGGGTATCTAATCCTGTTTGCTCCCCACGCTTTCGTGCCTCAGCGTCAGTATTGGGCCAGGTGGCCGCCTTCGCCACTGATGTTCCTCCAGATCTCTACGCATTTCACCGCTACACCTGGAATTCCACCACCCTCTCCCATACTCTAGTACACCGGTTTCCACCGCCATTCCCAGGTTGAGCCCGGGGATTTCACGACAGACCTAATGCACCGCCTACGCACCCTTTACGCCCAGTGATTCCGATTAACGCTTGCACCCCCCGTATTACCGCGGCTGCTGGCACGGAGTTAGCCGGTGCTTCTTCTTGGATTCACGTCAACAGCAGGCGTTATTAGCACCCACCTTTTCGTCCTCCACGAAAGAACTTTACAACCCGAAGGCCTTCTTCATTCACGCGGCATTGCTTCGTCAGGGTTGCCCCCATTGCGAAAAATTCCCCACTGCTGCCTCCCGTAGGAGTCTGGGCCGTGTCTCAGTCCCAGTGTGGCTGGTCGTCCTCTCAGACCAGCTACCGATCGTCGCCTTGGTAGGCCTTTACCCTACCAACTAGCTAATCAGACGTAGGCTCCTCTTCCAGCGCGAGGTCCGAAGATCCCCCGCTTTCCCCCTCAGGGCTTATGCGGTATTAGCCCAAGTTTCCCTGGGTTGTCCCCCACTCAAAGACAGATTCCTACGCATTACTCACCCGTCCGCCACTCGTCAGCATCCGAAGACCTGTTACCGTTCGACTTGCATGTGTTAGGCATGCCGCCAGCGTTCAATCTGAGCCAGGATCAAACTCTTAAGTTCAATCCAACAATTTGTTCAACTTCTACCATATTCAGTACGATAATTCGCATCCAAATACAGCCTGGGCCTAAACCCCACACATCTCCACTCGGCTTTTAAAGAACGAAACTGCATACTGCGAATCTTGGTAGCGGGGGTAGGATTTGAACCTACGACCTTCGGGTTATGAGCCCGACGAGCTGCCAAGCTGCTCCACCCCGCAACAGGGTCGACAATCATACTGGGTAAGTTAATTTACTGTCAATACCTAGTTGCTTTGTCGCTCTCTTTCAGGACCGTTGCCCCGTCGAGAGAGCGCACTATACATGCGGGTCTGGGGGTGTGCAAGCACTTTTTTTGAATGTTTTGTCCTTCATGATTTCGGCGTATTTCCAATGGTTACCGGTGCTGGTGGTGGTGTGGCATTATTTGCATTGTCGCCATAGGGGGCAAAATCATAGGATTGCGCGCTTAACTCGTCTGCCACCGTCTGCAGGTCAGGCGTATTAATATTGATGGCTACAGGAACGGTATTTGGTTTCTGCACCAGATTGATGACTCGCTGCCAGTTGATAGTCCAGCCCTGATGCTGACTGCTACTGAATGCGGTAATGGCATCCACGGCACGCTGCTGGTTCTTTCCGCCCTTATGGTAGGCCTCAACCGGTTCAAAGCTTTGCAAGTACAGGTTTCCGTTACCATTACTACCCACAACGTAGGGCTGGTCGATGGTTCTGACCGGGGTGCCGACCTTGACCATCTTGAATAACTGCACTTCGTTTTCAGGATACACATGAAAACAACCATGACTGACACGCATCCCTACACCCCAGGGCTTGTTGGTCCCGTGGATGAATATTTGTGACCAGCCGGTTTCGAGGGCCAGCTCGCCCATTGGGTTATCGGGACCTGCCGGGAAAAACGCCGGGATGGGTTCTCCCGCTTTGGCATGTTCTTCCTGGATATTTTTCGGGACTGTCCAGGTCGGGTTTTTCACCTTGGCGATGATTTTTGTGCTCCCCACCGGATCCGGCCAGTTGGGTCGGAATATACCTACCGGAAAGGTGTACACGACTTTCTGATCTGCCGGAAAATAGAATAGGCGGCGGGCCGGTATATTGATAATAATGCCCTGCCAGGGTTTGGGCGGCAGAACATATTCGGTTGGCACCAGCACCCGGGTGCCCGCACCGGGCAACCAGGGATCCACACCCGGATTGGCCGCCCGGATTTCGTTATAACCAACGTCGTAATGGCGGGCAATGTCGAGCAGGGTATCCTGATGACGTGCCAGGACCACCTGCAGCTGACCGACCATATTGCTTCCAGCTGGAGGGAGAGGAAATTCGGCTGAAAAGGCGCAAGTTGTATCCAGCAGCAAAGCGCCACACAGTATAAACCTAAAAACGGCAGTTGCCGTGGGTGTTTTGCCGCGACTTTTGTTCTGAGCCGTTGTTGTTCTTGGCGAAATCCTGCGCCCGTCAGGAGAGCTGTTTGAGCCTGAAGGGCGAGTTCTCTCCTGACAGCAGGATGAGCCATAGAACAACAGGCGAGGAACAACGGAGCAAAAAGCACCCACGGCAACTGCCGTTTTTAGGATAAAACGAATGAGCTTAATGTTCATGAAGAAAGGATTCCTGAAGATGATCGATGAGGGTGAGATCAATAACTTGTTCTTGATGAGTACGCCGTAGCTTGAGCCACTCGCGCCCGTCAGCGGTCCAGACATCCAGAATTTTTCCCTTCATCTGACTGCCATCGCGCATTTGCAGGACTACCGATTTATGTTGCAGGGCTGCCAGCTCCAGAGCGCTGTGCAAGGCACAGCTAACGGGCACATAGGGGTCGCGCATCGATTTTTATGCTCTGAGTATTTCCATGCCGCCCAGATAGGGGCGCAGGACTTCGGGAATATGCACACTCCCATCAGCCTGTTGATGATTTTCAAGCAAGGCCACCAGGGTCCGGCCAATGGCGAGACCAGAACCATTCAGGGTGTGCACCAACTGCGGCTTACCATCCTCACCACGATACCGGAGCTGCAGGCGACGGGCCTGAAAGCTTTCAAAATTGCTGCAGGAGCTGATTTCCCGATATTGGCTTTGACCCGGCAACCACACTTCGAGGTCATAAGTCCGGGCAGCACTAAAACCCATATCTCCCGCACACAGAGCCATTACCCGGTAAGGCAGCTCCAGTAATTGCAATATTTTTTCGGCATGCCCGGTGAGTTCTTCGAGAGCGGCAGCAGAATCTTGGGGGCGGACAACCTGCACCAGCTCTACCTTGTCAAATTGATGCTGGCGAATCATGCCCCGGGTATCGCGCCCATAAGCGCCCGCTTCACGCCGGAAACAGGGCGTATAGGCACAAAACCGCTGGGGAAGCGTGCTGACGATTTCACCGCGCAACAAGTTGGTCAGGGGCACTTCGGCAGTTGGTATCAGGTAATAGGGATCATCGCGCAGCGCAAAAAGATCTTCTTCAAACTTGGGCAATTGTCCGGTGCCGAACAGAGATTCGGAATTCGCCAAAAAAGGCGGGGCAATTTCCGTGTAGGCATGGGCAGTGACGTGCAGGTCCAGCATAAATTGGGTCAAAGCCCTTTCCAGTCGGGCGCCCAGGCCACGTAACACGACAAAGCGGGCTCCGGCCAGGCGTACTCCTGCTGCAAAATCGAGAATACCCAAAGCCTCACCCAGGTCCACATGATCTTTGGGCGTAAATGAAAATTCGCGAGGCGTTCCCCAATGCCTTACCAGCACGTTATCGGCTTCATCACGTCCATCAGGGACGGAAGACTGGGGAATATTGGGCAAGCTGCTGACCAGCGCCTCCCATTGCTGCAGCACGATTTCCAGAGACTGCTCCAGGGCTTTGATGGTTTCTCCATACTGCCCCGCCGCATTTTGCATCGCTGTGGTATCCAACCCTTGCCGGCGCGCCTGGGCAATTTCACGAGAGGCCTCATTGCGGGCGTTGCGCTGTTCTTCCATCTGAATTTGCAATGATTTTCGCTGTTGATCCAGGGCGGTCAAGGCAGACACATCCAGCTTGAAATGACGACGGGCCAGTGCAGCCGCAACAGTTTCCGGTTCATTACGCAATAAATTGGGGTCAAGCATGCGGGGTTTTCTCTCGAGTAGGTGGACGGTGGGTGCGAATCCAACGCAGACGCTCCAGAATACGCATTTCCAGGCCGCGCTCGCTGGGCTCATAAAAGCGGGTTCCGATCAGTCCTGCCGGGAAATATTCCTGATTGGGGGCAATAGCATCCGGATAATCGTGATCGTATTGATATTCTTTGCCGTAATCCAGTGTTTTGAGTAATTTGGTCGGGGCATTGCGCAAATGCAGGGGGACCTCCTGGCTGGTGCCGGCTTTCACCAGGGCCTGAGCCTTGTTCCAAGCCGTATAAACCCGATTACTTTTGGGACTGCTAGCCAGGTAAACCGTCACCTGGGCCAGGGCCAGTTCACCCTCGGGACTGCCCAGAAACTGATAGGCGTCCCTGGCTGCCAAAGCCATTTCCAGCGCCCGGGGATCGGCGAGACCCACATCTTCCGAGGCCATCCTGACCAAGCGCCGGGCCAGATAGAGGGGATCGGCACCACCATCCAGCATTCTTGCCAGCCAGTACAGGGCAGCGTCGGGATCAGAGCCCCGCAGGGATTTGTGAAAAGCAGAGATTTCGTCGTAAAAGGCTTCGCCACCCTTGTCAAAACGGCGCCAGCTTTGCCCGGTTGCGGCAATCAGCACCTGGGCCGTGATCTTGACGGTATCCCCATGCCGCTCGGCAAGTTGCACGGCCAGATCCAGCAAATTGAGAAGCCGGCGGGCATCCCCATCTGCAGCCTGCAGCAGGCCCCTTCGCAATTCCGACGGAAAATCAATGGGGATGGCACCAAGGCCCAGGATTTCATCACTCAGCGCCCGCTCCAGAATGTGCACCAGATCGGTGTCATCCAGAGCCTTGAGTACATAAACCCGTGCTCTGGAAAGCAGCGCGTTGACAAGAGCGAAACTGGGATTTTCAGTCGTGGCCCCAATCAGGATGATAACGCCTTCTTCCACATAGGGAAGCAAGGCATCTTGCTGGGTTTTGTTGAAACGATGGATCTCATCAATAAAAAGAACGGTGTCTTGCCCTTGCGTGCGGGTCTGCTCGGCACCGCTGATGGCGGCGCGGATTTCCTTGACCCCACTGTTAACCGCCGAAAGAATCTGAAACTGACACCCTGTTGCGCGCGCCAACAACTGGGCAAGGGTGGTTTTACCAGTGCCCGGTGGACCCCATAAGATCATGGAATGGAGGTGCCGGGAGCGCAACATGGCACGCAGTGGCCCGTTATCGCCTAAAAGATGCTTTTGACCGACATAATCTTCCAGGCTCTGGGGTCGCAGTCGCGCCGCTAGAGGCCGGAGATCATGCGTGGTACTCAAGCAGGAAGCTCCGTTGCTGCCCTGACTCAAAAATTCCGGGAAATAGCCGCACCAAAATTAAAGGTACTGGCTTTGTAAGTGCCGGGATAGTCACCAGCATAGGAAGTCGTATTACCGGAAAGTGCATAGGAAGCGCCGAGATCGTACTGCCAATGTCCCAGTCCAATACCCAATCCGAAGGACAGCAGATTACTGCTGGGTGCCGGTGCGGCGGCCTGGATACTGCTGCCATCCGTAGGGCTGTCTTCATGGGCGAGACCACCACGCAGGGCCAGATACTGACTGAAGTGGTAGCTCAAACCCAAACGATAGGCAAGTGCCGATTTCCAGTCCAAATTGCCGTAACCCGGCAAGCGGGTATTACTCCAGTCATTCCAGTCTACATCCAGTTCCGTAGCAAAAGCTGGCGTAAAGCGGTAACGTACACCGGCCTGAAGACGGCTGGGCAGACTGATGTCTCCTCCCAAATTGGCCGTTGAGCGATAACTCAAACCGGCATTAAAAGTTTCGGTAGTGTAAAACAAGCCAACATTACCACCCACACCACCGCCATTACCTGACTTTTCAGGGAAATTGGCGCTCAGACTTTGATAATAATCCACCCCCGCACCAATGCTTAAATTGGGCAGGATCATATAGGCCACACCGGGATTGATGTCGATGATGCGCAGATCATTTTTATCGGGGGTGGTCTGTGACGTTCCAAAAGTCCCTGCAGGCCAGGTTGAATTAATGCCGTAAGGAGATGTAACGCCCAAGCCAAGCGCCAAAGGCAGGTCGTTGAAACGGTGGGTTACAAACAAATTGGGCATAATCAGGAGATTATTGCTGGCACCCTCACCATTTCTTTTATAGCTGGGTTCTGATGCTACCACGTCCAGACTGGCGCGCGTCCCCGGGAAAAACTCCATATCTGCTGGATTAACCGCAAAACTGCTGACGGGGCCGGCATCGGCTACCGTGGCTCCCGCTTCGGAAAGTCCCACCACCGATGTGGGCACCGCAAATCCTGATGCCTGGGCCTGCACGCTGACGAAAACTCCCAAGGCAAGCAGGGTCAAAGCAATTTTGGCATTACGCATGAACGACTCCAGAAAAATTTATTGCGAAAGAACATCTACTCCGGCCGGAGTCGTAAACTGGAACTCATGGCTGGGAATGGCATGATTAATTTCTACATGCGTGAAATGCAGGACAGTCTCCTGCTGGAAGGCATCTTCCATACGCATTTCCTTCAGGATTCCTGCAGTATCAAAGCCCAGGCGCAACGCAGTAAAACCCTGGTCCTGACCATTTTTAGGCCGCAGCAACAACCAGTGAAGCTGATTTTTGACACCCAGATCGCTGATGTTGAAACGCTGACTCAAGTCATCATTTCCGGCAATTAATGCAGCGGGAGTGGATCCCAGCGCCTTGCCCAAAGGTTGAACGGTTACCTGTTGCAGGGCGGGCTCATACAACCAGACCTTCAGCCCGTTGGAAACTATGGTCTGTCCATTGGGGCCACTATAATCCCAGCGAAATTTACCGGGCCGGGAAATCCACAAGGTACCGCCGGCTTTTTTGACAATCTGACCATTATGGTTAGCCACTTCCTGGCTGAATTGCGCGGTAATGGTGTGCGTACTCTGAAAAAAATGATGCAACATATCCAGACCGGAGGCGGCATTCGCCCAGGCACTCCAGCCAAGCAAGCAGGCCGCGCCCAGTATTTGCAAATAGCGTGAAACACTACGCCGCTTTAATTCAATCACGACTGGGTGGTGCTGCTGCATAAATTTCTCTGCTCCCGTTACTTTGCAAAGGGCCAACAACACCCACTCTTTCCATTTCTTCGATCATGCGTGCGGCGCGATTATAGCCTACCTTCAGTTGGCGCTGCACGTAAGAAATGCTGGCCTTGCGACTGGTGGTGACAATAGCCACCGCCTGATCGTAAAGGGGATCAGCATCTTCACCTCCGCGACCATCGATATCCTCACCATCTATACTTTCACCACCCTGTAAAATGCGCTCATCATATTGGGGTGCGCCCAACTGGCGTAAGGATTCCACTACGCGATGGACTTCGTCATCACTCACAAAGGCGCCGTGCACGCGCTGGGGATAGCCGGAACCCGGCGGCAGATACAGCATATCCCCCTGGCCCAGCAGGGTTTCTGCACCCATCTGATCGAGAATGGTGCGTGAGTCAATGCGGGAAGAAACCTGAAAGGCAATACGGGTTGGGACATTGGCCTTGATCAGGCCGGTGATTACATCTACAGAAGGACGCTGGGTAGCCATAATCAGATGCAATCCTGCCGCTCTGGCTTTTTGGGCGAGCCGGGTAATCAGCGTTTCCACCTGCTTGCCGACTACCATCATCAAATCTGCAAATTCATCGATAATCACTACAATAGCCGGCAACTTGCTCAAGCTGACAGGTTCGCCATCCAGATCCTTATCGGGACCCGGCAGAGGATGTCCTGCACTCAGGGCCTCCTGGACTTTTTGATTATATCCGGCCAGATTGCGCACCCCGACAAAAGCCATCAGCTTGTAACGTCTTTCCATTTCGGCCACACACCAGCGCAGCGCATTGGCCGCCTCTTTCATATCGGTGACCACCGGCGCCAACAGATGGGGAATACCCTCGTAAATGGACAATTCCAGCATTTTGGGATCAACCATGATAAGGCGTACCTCTTCAGCAGTCGCTTTGAAGAGGATGCTGAGAATCATGGCGTTGACACCCACCGATTTCCCCGCGCCGGTAGTGCCTGCTACCAAAAGATGCGGCATTTTGGCGAGGTCAGCCGAAACAGGCTGGCCACCAATATCCTGGCCCAAAGCCAAAGTCAGAAAACTTTTACTGTGGCTAAAACCGGAGCTGGAGAGAATTTCAGAAAGTCTTACTGTGCGTCGCTTAGGGTTGGGCACCTCAATGCCCATGGTCGCCTTACCCGGAATCGCTTCCACTACCCGTACCCGAGCTGCCAACACCCGCGAGAGATCCTTGCTGAGCCCGGCCACCTGACTCACCTTGACACCGGGAGCGGGCTCAATTTCAAAGCGGGTAATTACGGGGCCGGGATTGGCAGCGACTACCGAGGCCTGGACACCAAAATCCGCCATTTTCTCTTCCAGCATGCGTGACTGCTGGGCGAGTGTTTCTGGATCCAGTTGTCCCGTGGGATCCATAGGATCTGCCGGATCCAAAAGCGCTAGATCGGGAAGACCATCAGCCCGAGGCGGGCCGACCGGTGCCGGTAGCGGCATCTGCCGGGTATTTTTAGCTGCTGATGAAGCAGTCATTGGACGCGGTTTTTTCGCTGCAAAAAAGCCGGGGGCTTTCTCAACAGCGGGTTTTGCTTTTTCCGGAATAGCTGCCGGAAGCGGCGCTGAAACCTTGGGTTGCGACTGGCCTGTCTGCCGCCGCGAGAAGCGGGGTAGCGGCAAACGCGCGAACAAGTTCAGGCCACTCAGCCGGTCCGATTCCTGCTGGAATTTTGCCAGCATTTCCCGTGGCCCAAGGCCCGTCAGTAAAAACAGGCCGAAGACAAATACTGCAAAAAACAGCAATGCACTTCCACCGGAACCAATGAGAGGCTCAAAGAACTGAGCAATTTCCTGGCCCACGATACCACCGGCAAGGGTTCCTGTGACCGACCACCAGGCAGGTGGCCAAACTATCGCCAAAAATGTCATCAAGCCCAAAAAAATGGCCAGCCCCCCCACCGGGGCAAGACGTCGGCCGGGTCGTTGGCGAAACCAGTGATTCCAGAGTTGCGCGACCCACCCGATTAACGCCAGAGGGAGCAACCAGGCCGACATCCCCAAAAACTGCACCAGAAACTCTGCCAGATAAGATCCGGCCTCTCCTCCCCAATTTTGTACAGCCTCGCCTTTTCCACTATTGAACCAGCTGGGATCTGCAGGAGAAAAACTCAGCAGAGACATGGTCATGAATAGGGCGATGGCCAGCATGACCAGTAACAGGGCTTCACGGCGCCAGGGTTTTCCGGGCATGGCTTTGGATCGCCCGGCCGGGGTCGGTCGGGTGGTTCGGGAGGCATTACGGGCAGCAGAACTCATGATCGCAAGCTAAACGAGGCATACGCCAGTGTCAAGCTTCAGGAGCATAAGAAACACTTACAAATGGCGCTGTTAGCGCCTCATAATGAAGCATTCGGAGAACTCATTGCGGGTCGCGAACAGTACCCAGATGGTGCCGATGATCGGGATGAATGCGGCCATGAATCCGGAACACATAGGCCAGAACCAAAAGAGTAAAACCCAGCCAGGCTGCCAACGACCAGTCCAGTGGATAGGCCAGCGGGACAATGGATTCATATAACACCCACCAGAACAGACCGGTGGCTACGATCGGCAGGAGAAAATGATAGAACAGACGTGTGCTGGTTCCTTCGTGATCCGCATGGGCCAGACGCATCAAGGACACATTCATGAAAGTATGTGCGGTGACCAGACCAAACAGGACCGCCGTGGTCAGAACATTAAAGCCATTATTGGACCCGAATACGGCGACGGCCAGCACCGCAACAACAATAGTCAGCCCGGTAATGACCGAAATGCTGCGTTGTGGAGCCTGGGTATTGCTGACCTGGGCAAAGCGTTCGGAAATCAGCGCATCGCGACCAATGGCAAATAATACCCGGGAAGAGCTGTTCAGCAAGGCAAGACTATCGGCCATGGCACTATTAATGGCGAGAATGACCAGCGCTATGCCGCCCACCGGGCCAAGATAACGTAGAAATACGGTCACACCCGGCGCGTTGGCATCGGCAAAACTCGCCATATCGGCGGGACCCCAGCCAACGGTCAAGGCGTAGGCAGAAAGCACCAGCGCTGCGCCCACCAGCGTCAAAGACAGTAATGCCGCCTTACCGATGAGCCTGCCACGCTGGGTTCGGGGTCCGCGCACTTCCTCGCCGAGGGGCGTGTGGCTGCCTATCCCGATAAAACTGGTGATGGCGAAAATCATACCCATGGCCACGCCTTTGAAACCATCGGTCGGAATACTAAACGGGGCCAGAGGATGTACGGGTGCCGCTTTGACAATAATAAGCATGGACGCCACTACCAGAAACGCTACTTCCACAAAACTGGTAATGGCCACCACGCGAATACTGGGGCGAATCCCGGAAATACTGAGTAACCACGGTATACCAATGAAAAACACAATAGATACCAACCAGAACCAGGCAGGTAAGGGATAACCCAGACTTTTTGCCAGCCCCGGCAAAAATACCCCACCCACATAAACCGGAATAGCAGCAACACTGAGCAACTGGTAGAACACCACCATGAAACCGGTCAGCAAGGCTGGTCTGGCCCCCAGACCAGCCGCCACATAGGCGTAGTATCCGCCGGCTGAAGCCCGATGCTTGCTTAGGTGATAAATAGTGTTCATTTCGATGAACATGAGCGCAAAGGCCCAGAGGTAGGACAGGGGTAGAGCCACCAGCGCAAAGGCCGCACCCGCCGTCATGAAGGCTACCACATCACAGGTGGGCGCCATACCGGAGATGCTCTGGCTGATCAGCCCCCAGAGACTGACCACATCCTCTTGCAGGGTTTCGGGAGCGGCGGATGCTTTTTCCATAACTGACAACCTTTCTATTTGCAACTTTGTTGCATTATTGCCAATCGCAAACCTTACTGTCAACTATGCAATTTCGGGACACCAAAAACCATCAAAACAAACCCGCGAATAATACTTGTAGTATTGACAAATAGCCGGCACTCATCAACACTGCTTACAAAATGTGTAGGCATTTATCATTTGCCGAGCTGTTCATCATGGAGAACTGTTGTGTCTGATGATCTTCCCAACATCACCGAGAGCCTGCTGCAGCAACCGGATAAAAACCGTCTGACCGGTACTGCGGCTACTCAACATCCGCCTCGTATATTGCTGCTCTATGGCTCCAATCGGGAAAAATCCTACAGCCGGCTGCTGACCCTGGAAGCAGAGCGACTATTACGCCATTTTGGGGCGGAAACGCGGGTATTTCATCCCAGTGGCTTACCGCTGCCCGATGATGCGCCCGCAACCCACCCCAAAGTCATTGAGTTGCGGGAGCTGGTAGAATGGTCGGAAGGGCAGGTTTGGTGTTCACCCGAACGGCATGGCGCAATGACCGGAGTATTCAAGTCACAAATCGACTGGATTCCGCTGAACTCCGGAGCAGTAAGACCGAGCCAGGGGAAAACTCTGGCGGTGCTGCAGGTTTGCGGAGGCTCACAATCCTTTAACACCGTTAATCAGATGCGCATTTTAGGGCGCTGGATGCGCATGATCACCATACCGAATCAGTCCTCGGTGCCCAAAGCCTTTCTGGAGTTCGATGAGGCAGAACGCATGAAACCCTCTGCCTACTATGACCGGGTGGTGGATGTGATGGAAGAATTGATGAAATTCACCTTACTGACGCGAGGTCAAAGTGATTACCTGACAGACCGATATTCCGAACGCAAGGAATCTGCTGAGGAGTTATCGCGAAGAGTGAATCAGAAAGAAATATAAATGATGAAATCGGCCCGCAACCGATAACAGCGTGGCGGGATAAATTCACCCTGCATTTGTTACAGGCCTTCCCGGTTGATGTTAAACTGAATCCACACCCTGACTGATGAGGAACCCGATGAGCGACTCCAAAAGCATCATTGATAGCAAACACGCCCGATTAATGATTCTGGGTTCAGGCCCCGGTGGCTACACGGCTGCCATTTACGCAGCGCGGGCCAATCTCCAACCCCTGCTGGTGCAAGGGATGGAGCCTGGTGGTCAATTAATGACAACGACCGATGTAGACAACTGGCCTGGTGCTGCAGAGGGCATCATGGGTCCGGAACTGATGCAGGAACTGGAAAAACAGGCACGGCGCTTTGATACGGAAATGGTGTTTGATCATATTCATAAGGCCGACCTGAGCCAGCGACCCTTCCAACTCAGTGGGGATCAACACAATTACACCTGTGATGCCCTGATTCTGGCGACTGGGGCCTCTGCCAAATATCTGGGTCTGCCCAGCGAAGAAAAATTTCGCGGCAAAGGCGTTTCAGCTTGCGCCACCTGCGACGGCTTTTTCTATCGTAAACAGGACGTAGCAGTCATCGGCGGTGGAAATACGGCCGTCGAAGAAGCGCTTTATTTGAGCAATATTGCCAAGCATGTCACGGTAGTCCATCGTCGCAATAAGTTTCGTGCCGAAAAAATCCTGCAGGACAAGCTGATGGCCAAGGAAAACGTGACCATCATCTGGGATCATGCCGTAGATGAAGTGCTGGGCGATCAGTCGGGCGTCACCGGACTGCGGATCAAGCATATAGAAAACGGTAATACCCAGGACCTAGCTTTGATGGGGGTATTTATTGCCATTGGCCATAAACCCAACACCGACATTTTCAAGGGACAACTGGAAATGGATGCAGGTGGTTACCTGATTACCCGTGGCGGGCGTGACGGGATGGCTACAGCAACCAGCATTGAAGGCGTTTTTGCCGCCGGTGATGTCCAGGATTATGTGTACCGGCAAGCGGTCACCAGCGCCGGAACGGGCTGTATGGCGGCTCTGGATGCAGAACGCTGGCTGGAGCAACAGGAGGATTGAAGCATGAGACGGCGGCGACCACCCAAGACAACACCGGTATCGCTCGCCGTCCATCCTGCTGAAAAGGCTTGCTTTGAAGAAGCCATGGCAGATGTAAAACGCTTTCCGGCGCCGCCCATCCCCGCACGACCCAGCCCCCCGGCACCTTTGCCCTTGCAACGGCAAAAAGACGAACTGGCCGTGCGGACGGCGCTCAGTCGCACATTGAATAGCGACGAAATCCTGGAAGCAGGAGATGAATGGCTCTATTTGCAGCAGGGGCAATCTCCTGCTCTCCTCAGGGATTTACGCAAAGGGCGTTTCCGGATCCAGTCCAGGCTGGATTTACATGGTTGCACGGTTGAAGAAGCCCGACTCGAACTGGCGGCCTTTTTGCACGAAGCCCAGCAGTGGCGCTGGAATTGCGTGTGCATTGTGCATGGTAAAGGGTTGGGTTCCCCGGGACGCATACCAGTACTGAAAAGACTGGTAGGTGGTTGGCTGATGAAGCACCAGGAGGTCCTGGCTTTTACTCAGGCCCGTCCCGGAGAAGGCGGGGGCGGGGCCTTGCAGGTATTGCTCGGCTGGCGCCGCCACCAACATCGTAATTATCGGACTTGAGCCGTATAGCCTTCGCTTTCAATGGCCTGAACTAATGCCTCAGTGTCCATGGAGTCACCCTCCACGGTAGCGCTGTTAGTGTCAAGATGTACTGCAACAGTCTGTACCCCGGGTACTGCCCGAAGTGCTTTTTCTACAGCAGCCACGCAGTGATTGCAGGTCATTCCCTGAACAGACAATTCAATCAGTGCCATATGCTTTACTCAACGCTGGGCAACGCTACGCGGTGCGGAAGGATCCCGACTCACATCCCAGCGCCGGCGAACAGCCATGTCACCTTCCGCCTCGGCCAGGGAGGCCAGAATAGGGCAATTGTCTACTGAACCATGGCCGGGGCAACGCTCTGCCTGGATAGCCAGAGCGCTACGCATTCTCTGCAGATCTGCAATTTTGAAATCAATCTCTGCAATTTTCTGTTCGGTCAGCGCCTTCACATCGCCCATGTCATTTTCGGTGCTGCTACTGATGTCCAGCAACTCTTTCACCTCTGTCAGGGAAAAACCCAGATTCTGGGCGCGGCGGATAAAGCGCAGACGCGACTCGGCGTGACTATCATAAAGACGATAATTGGATTGGGTGCGCTGTACCGGCTGAATCAAGCCAATACGCTCGTAGTAACGCAATGTTTCTGCAGCCAGCCCAGCTTCACGGGCCAAGCGACCTATTGTTACAGGTGTATCCATCTTGTCTCCCTCCTTATATTGACTGAATTTTCACGCTCCACACGTATAGTGTCCTCATTCTAAAGCATCTAGTCAACACAAAGGTCAAGCCTATCGGCGCGAACTTGCTCATGGCCCAGTAATGCTTCAATACAACTGGTTGCAAATACGCCCGCAGGTAGCGAAAACTCCAGAATCAGGGTGCTGGCATCCTGCCAGTGGTATTGCAGCGAATCCGGACGCGCACGCAGGGCGCGGCGGGCAGCGTCCACGTCCTGCGCGGCTAATTGTTGTGGCCAATGACGGATATTACCCAAAGTCTCTGACTCCTCGGGCAAGGCATCCAGGGCCTGCTTTTCTACGAGGGCAGCCTGATTTTCAGGAGAGAGCCCTCCCCGGCCCGGCAGGGGTCCACTGGGGTGCACATCCCACTCTGCAGAACGCTGCTGCAAGTTCTCCTGCTCATTAGCCTGGGCCAGAAAAATGCTATGCGAACCATTTAATTGCACAATTTCTCCCGCCAAGAGAACATTCCAATTATTTTGGCGTACCCGTTCGGCCAGCACCTGATTAAAAAGTGCAGAGCGCGCCGCTGACAGCAGCAGGCCACGTTGATGACGATCCATTTTGCGCGCTGTACCGGACAACAGGCGACTGACCTCCTGCAAATTACGGTGGCCAAAGCGTTGCGCTCCAAAATAATTGGGAAAGCCCGTTTTTTGCAAATGCTGCAAACGCGTCTCCCACAAAGCTGGTTCGCCCTGACAATGGCGCAAAACCAGGCGAAAATGATTTCCCTTGAGCACCCCCCTGCGGAGCTTGCGGTCATGGCGGGTCATCTCCAGAAAATGGAGATTTTCACTTTCCAGGCTCAGCCAATCCGGCGTTGTCCCGGCTTGTACCGGCACGGAAAAACTCTGTCGGGTAATGGCGTGCCGATCTTTCATTCCCGCATAACCCACATCACGCACGGGGATGCCGGCAAGTTGTGCCAGTCGTTTGGCTACTTCCTGGGTATTCAGTCCGCGCTTTTCAATGAAAAACCAGTAATGCGACCCCGTACCGGAAGGCGTAAAAGGCAGCATTTCCGTAACCTGAAAATCCTCTTCCGTCGATTTGAGTTCGGCTTCCAGCAGGACATCCACATGCGGATAAATGCGTGGGAATAATTCAGACATGTTGAATCAAGGTCACGGCGTGGGCAGCGATTCCTTCACCCCGACCGGCATAACCCAGCTGCTCAGTCGTCGTCGCCTTGATGTTGACCGCATCCTCAGAAACCTGCAGATCTTCGGCAATGTGCGCGCGCATTTGCGGTATATGGCTCGCGAGTTTGGGTCGCTGACAAACAATAGTGGCATCCACATTCCCGACCGAAAAGCCCTTTTCCTGAATCAAAGCATGACAATGCCGGAGCAAAAGACGGGAATCGGCGCCGGCAAAACGTGCATCCGTGTCGGGAAAATGGCGGCCAATATCTCCCAATGCTGCGGCACCCAGCAAGGCGTCACAAATGGCATGCAGCAAGACGTCCGCATCGGAGTGCCCGGCCAGACCCCGCTCATAGGGAATCTTGACCCCTCCGAGTATCAACAGGCGCTCGGGAACCAGAGCATGCACATCAAAACCATGACCAATACGCAGCTGCATCATTTCTCCTCGTCACGGGCCGCCAGGATGGCTGCGGCCAAAGCCAGATCATCTCCCAGGGTAATCTTGATATTATCCCCATGCCCCTGAATCAGACGCGGACGCCAACCCTGAAGCTCCATCGCCGAAGCTTCATCGGTAATGGGCATTGCGGCACCCTGAGCAGATTGCAGAGCTGCAAGCAATGCTGCCAGGGGGAAAGCCTGAGGTGTTAAAGCCCGCCATAACCCTTCCCGATCCACCGTACCCAGGGAAAGGCCGTCTTTTTCGCGCTTGAGGGTGTCGGCAACCGGAATTCCCAGCAATGCCCCCTGCGGTGATTCTCTCAGACTATCCAGCAAATTGCCCAGGTCTTCGGCGCGCAAACAGGGTCGTGCAGCATCATGTACCAGCACCCAGTCCTTATCGGCAGCACCAGCTTTCCGCAAGGCCTCCAAACCGCGACGCACGGAATCAGCTCGTTGCTTCCCGCCTCTTACAGGGGCCAAAGGCAACGCCAAATCATCGCTCAACAAGTCCCGCCAGACTCCGCTTTCCAGATCCTCACCCGGCAACACCAACTGCACTCCGGATATCCGCTTTTCGTGCAGAAAAATGTTCAGGGTATGCGCAAGAACAGGCTGCCCGCGCAGCAAAACATATTGTTTAGCCTGGGTTCCACCAAAACGTTGGCCCCGCCCTCCGGCTGGAATAATGACCCAGATCCGCTCCATCAATTTTCCTCAACTTATGGATTTCAGACGCAGTATCCGCAGTCTATACAGCAGGCGCAAGCGTTTCAGCTTTTGCAGTTTGGGCACGGGCACCTTACACTAGGCTCCCTGAATTTGCTGATATGATATCCCGGATATTTTGGACTTTCCTCTCGCTTTGGGCCCTGCCCCCCGTGCAGGTAATGCACGCAGTTTCAGCCATGTTTTCGGAGCCGCAGATTGCTGGCTGGCAGCCGAAATGCTCCGCAAATGGAAAAAACCTCTGTTGGTGCTCCTGCCCAATCCCCGTGATCTGGAAGAATGGCAGCGCGAGTGGTCATTTTTTGCGCCGGATCTGGATGCGCCCCTGATTTTCCCGGATCGGGAAATTTTGCCCTATGATCGTCTGGCACCTCCGGCTGATGCGACCGCCACCCGTCTCGCGACATTGGCGGCCTTACCCAATTGGCGTGGGCTGTGTCTGGTCCCTCTGGCGGCCGCTCTACAACGTCTTCCGCCCAGGAGTTTTCTTGATCAACATGCCTTTGTACTGGCGGTGGGAGACAACCTCCAGCCCGAGCGCTTTCGACAACGCCTGATTGATGCGGGCTACCGCAATGTCAGCGAAGTTTCCGAACCCGGAGAGCTCGCCTGGCGCGGCGGCATTATTGACCTGTTTCCCAGTGGTAGCCCGCTGCCCTACCGGATTGAGTTATTTGACACCCAGGTAGAAAGCATCCGGGCATTTGATCCGGAAACCCAGCGGACTCTGGAGAAAGTATCCAGGGTATCCCTGCTGCCTGCACGCGAAATTCCTGTGGATGCGGCAGCGCTGAATGAATTCCGCAGCCAGTTTCGGGCCAAATTCAGTGGTGACCCGCAACGTGCTGAAGTCTATCGAGCGGCAAGTCGCGGACAGGTTCCCCAGGGAGCAGAGCATTACCTGCCTCTGTTTTTCCCGGAAAGCAGCCATCTGCTTAACCATTTTCCTCCGGACGGGATCATTTTCATGCCCCCCGGCCTGGAAAGCGCCAGCCAGCAGATTCGCCAGGACTGGCAGGAACGCCATGAAGAGCGGGCATACGACACCAGTTATCCGATTTTGCCACCAGACGCACTTATTTTGACGCCTTCCGAATGGGAAACAGCACTCCAGAGTCGTGCCCAGGTGCATGGCGAAGCGGAAGGCCCCGGTGAAAGCCTACCCTGCGGACCGCTACCAGCCCTGCAGGGAAACAGCGAAACGCCCCTGTCCGCACTGGAAACTTTTCTGCGTCACCTCCCCCAGCAGGGCCGCGCCCTGATTGCTGCAGAATCTCCGGGCCGTCAGGAAGCGCTGTCTGAGCGCCTGAACAAAGCGGGTTTAAGTGCCACCCGCCTGAAAAACTGGCCGGATTTTCTCCAGTCCACAGAAAAAATCGCTATTACCGTAGCCCCCTTGGAGCGCGGTCTGCTGCTGAAAGAGAAAAATCTGGTCCAGCTTGCACTCATCTCGGAAGCGCAGATTTTCGGTGACCGGGTATTTGCGCAAAGACGAAGTGCGCAGGTCCGCCAACGTCATGTGGAAGGCATGGTTCGCGATCTGGGCGAACTGCAGCCCGGCGATGCGGTCACCCACGAGGAATATGGCATTGGTCGTTTTCAGGGGATGAGTACCCCTTTTGCGGCGCAAGGCGATGTCAACGAATATGTGGTGCTGGAATATGCCCAGGGAGATTTGGTGTATGTCCCGGCAGATCATCTGGATCGCATTGCCCGTTATGTGGGCAATGGAGCAGCAGAACCGGTGCTATCTCGCCTCGGCAGTCAACACTGGGATAAAGCCAAAGCCAGGGCCCGGGAGAAAGCCATTGATGCCGCCAGTGAACTGCTGGACATATACGCGCGGCGGGCAGCTCGCCAGGGCCGTGCTTTTGCGCCACCGGATGAAGCCTATTGGGATTTTATTTCCCGCTTTCCTTTTGAAGAAACGCCCGATCAACAACAAGCCATTGACGCCGTGATTGCCGACATGATCAGCCCGCATCCCATGGATCGACTGGTTTGTGGTGATGTAGGGTTCGGCAAAACCGAAGTGGCGTTGCGGGCAGCCTTTCTGGCCGCCCATGGCGGGGCACAGGTCGTGGTTCTGGTACCTACCACTTTGCTGGCTCAGCAGCACTATGAAAACTTTCAAAACCGCTTTGCCGGGATACCGCTGCGGATTGAGGTCCTGTCCCGTTTTCAGAAGGGCAAAACCCACAAGGAAATCCTGGCTGCCACCCAGGCCGGAGACGTCCGGATTCTGATCGGAACCCATCGCCTGCTCCAGAAAGATGTGGTTTTTAAAGATCTCGGCCTGTTGATTCTGGACGAGGAGCACCGCTTTGGTGTGCGGCAAAAGGAGCAGATCAAGGCCCTGCGTGCCGAAGTGGATATTCTCACCCTGACGGCCACGCCTATTCCCCGCACCCTGAATCTGTCCCTGGCCGGACTGCGGGATTTATCCATCATCGCCACCCCACCCCAGCGTCGGCAACCAGTGCGTACTTTTGTGCAGATCTGGGAAGACGCTGTGGTCGTCGAGGCCTGTCAGCGCGAATTACATCGGGGCGGACAAATTTATTTTCTGCACAATGAAGTACGGGATATCGAACGCATGGCCAGCAACCTCAAGCGTCTGCTTCCCGAAGCCCGGCTCCGGGTCGCCCACGGGCAAATGCCTGAAGGCGAGCTGGAGGCGGTCATGCTAGATTTTTATCATCAACGCTTCGATATTCTGCTCAGCACCACGATTATCGAATCCGGCATCGACAATCCTCACGCCAATACCATACTCATCAATCGCGCTGATAAATTTGGCCTCGCGCAACTCCACCAGCTCCGGGGCCGGGTGGGGCGCTCCCATCAACGGGCTTATGCGTATTTGTTTACCCCGGACCCTCGCGCCATGAGTGATGATGCCCGGCGCCGCCTGGATGCCATTCAGTCCCTGGAAGATCTGGGCGTCGGCTTTGCCCTGGCCAGTCATGATCTGGAAATTCGTGGAGCCGGAGAACTCCTGGGCGAAGAACAAAGCGGGCACATGGATGAAGTGGGTTTCACGCTCTTTATGGAATGGCTCAACGACGCCGTTGCCGCCATCCGTGCGGGCAAGGACCCCCGCAGCCTGGCCGAACAACGCGCCAGCGGACCGGAAATTCATCTGAATACGGCGGCACTGATTCCCGACGATTATCTGCCCGACGTGCACTTGCGTTTGCAACTATACAAGCGCCTCAGCGATGTCCGCAGTGATTCCGCCATTGGTGAAATCATGGTGGAAATGATCGACCGATTCGGGCCATTGCCAGACCCGACCAGAACCTTGCTGTGCCAGACCCAGCTCCGCCTCCTGGCCAGCCAAATCGGCATTGATCAGATTGATGCCGGACCTTCGGGAGCGCGCCTGCAATTCGCCCAGGAAAATCAGGTATCCCCGGAAAAAATCATTGCGCTTATTCAGCGTCCGCACAGTGTCTATCAGCTGGATGGCGGCCAACGCCTCAGAATTCGCCAGGATTTACCCGACGGCGAGGCACGCTGCCAAAAAATCATTCAACTCATTGAACCATTAAGGAGTAATGCATGAGCAGCACGCGCCTTGCCATATTGAGTCCCGCCGGACGTGGCCCCATGACTTTACCCTCCAGTATGGGACAATTTGTTCATAGTACGGAAAGCCATCAGGAACTGTGGGGATGCTGGCTACAAAGCTGGAATTTACCGGTTGCCGTCAGCGAAATTGCGCCGTTTCTGGATGAATTATCGCGGCAGGCCTTGCATCAGCAAAGAGAAGTTTTCTGGTCCCCCATGTCCAGTGTAGACAGCGTCTCCCGTATGGTATTGCGCGGCACGGCGCAGCCCGAGGCGCTGCGCCGTGCATTGACGACCCTGCATCTTCAGAACAGCATGCCTGGCCGCATACTTCATGCCCAGGGCGATAGTCTGGCCATTGCCATTCACGGCCCTCAAGGTCCGGTTCCTGCCGCCAATCGTGCCTTGGCCGACGCTCTGGAAGGCATCCAGCTTGATCTGGCCATAACACCACTCTGGGAAGCTGGTCACTTTAAGCTGTTGTTGACCGACATGGACTCCACCTTGATCAGCATTGAATGTATTGATGAAATGGCGGATCACCTGGGTCTCAAGCGGCAGGTTGCCGCCATTACCGAACGCTCCATGGCGGGTGAACTGGACTTTCAGACCTCCCTGCGCGAGCGGGTGCGCTTGCTCCAGGGCACACCCGCCAGCACTATCGACGCCATCATTCGCGAACGCCTGCAACTGAGTCCAGGCGCCCGGGAACTCATCCAGGCGGCCAAGTCTCAGGGCCTGGAAACCGGTGTAGTTTCCGGTGGATTCACCCAGTTTACCCGCCATCTCCAGGAAATGCTGGATCTGGATTATGCCTTTGCCAATACCCTGGAGATTGTCGATGGTAAAATCACCGGGCAGGTTTTGGGTGATATTGTCGATGCCAACGCCAAGGCCGACCTTCTCGATTTGCTGGCCATCAGTGCCGGAACCGATGCCAGTCACTGCATTGCCATTGGCGATGGCGCCAATGATCTGCCGATGTTACGCAAGGCAGGAGTGGGTATTGCCTATCATGCCAAAGCGGTTGTCCGCGCCCAGGCCGATTTTCAGATTCGCTATGGCGGACTGGATACCGCAGCTCATTTTCTTGGCTGGTCATGTGCTTAGTCCTAAAAACGGCAGTTGCCGTTTTTAGATTAATCCATAGCTTTGCCGCCGGGAGAGATTCAGTAAATTGTTCTTGCATGTTATTTAGACTTATTCTATTATTAATCGCAGTGCAGAACACATCGTGATGCATTGTTTCCACAACCGCACAAGGAGATCGTTATGAAGCTTACCAGTATGGAAGGTAAATCGGTTCCACAAGCCACTTTTCGCACCCGCGTCGACAACCAATGGCGGGATATGAGCAGTGACAGCCTCTTCAAGGACAGAACCGTCGTGGTATTTTCATTGCCCGGTGCTTACACCCCGACCTGTTCTTCCAGCCATCTGCCCCGTTACAACGAATTGGCTCCGACCTTTCGGGAAAACGGTGTGGATGAAATTATCTGCCTTTCAGTGAACGATGCTTTTGTGATGGATGCCTGGGCCAAAGAACTGGGCGTAGAAAATATCCGCCTGATTCCCGATGGGAATGGGGATTTTACCCAAGGTATGGGTATGCTGGTAGACAAAAGCGATTTGGGATTTGGTAAGCGTTCCTGGCGCTACTCCATGCTGGTCAAGGATGGCGTCATTAGCAAAATGTTTATCGAGCCTGACAAACCCGGTGATCCCTTTGAAGTCTCCGACGCGGATACCATGTTGCGTTACATCAATCCCGAGGCCAGGGATCCGGAATTTATCACCGTATTTACGCGTGAAGGTTGTCCGCACTGCGCCCGGGCCAAAGCCCTGTTAAAAGAACGTAATATGGTTTTCGAGGAAATCCACACCGGCATGGGGACGGGCATCAGCTCGCGCAGTATTCGCGCAGTCAGTGGCCGCTCGACGGTACCCCAGGTGTTTATTGGCGGACGCCATATTGGTGGTGCAGATGATCTGGAGAAGTTTTTAGGTAAATAAATTTGTATTAACCTGAATCCAGAAAGCCGGAATAAACGCAGCAAAACAAGGAGAAACCAGCGTGAACCAGGATTATGATTTAATCGTCATTGGCGGCGGCAGTGGCGGTATTGCCACGGCCAACCGGGCAGCCAGCTATGGGGCCAAAACTGCATTGATCGCAGCAGGACCACTGGGAGGCACCTGCGTCAATGTCGGTTGTGTGCCTAAAAAAATCTTCTGGAATGCTGCTCACCTGGCCGAACAAATGCGGATGGCAGAAGACTATGGTTTTGATGCGGTTGCCTCCAGTTTTCATTGGGAACGGCTCAAGGCCAAAAGAGACGCTTATATTGATCGTCTCAATGGCCGCTATGCACAGGGACTGGATGGTAATGGCGTTACCTTGATTCGTGGACATGCGCGTTTTCATGACAAAAACCAGGTGGAAGTAGACAGTAAGATTCTGCGTGCCCCGCACATCCTCATCGCTACTGGTGGCCAACCCACCTGGCCGGATATTCCTGGTGCCGAGCTGGGTATCAGTTCGGACGGTTTTTTTGAGTTGGAAAAGGCTCCACGCTGTGTCGCCATTGTCGGAGCCGGTTATATTGCCGTGGAACTGGCTGGCGTTTTGCATGCTTTGGGCAGTGATGTATCACTGCTCATGCGACGCAAACATTTTCTGAATGATTTCGAGCCGATACTTCGTGAACATCTGATGGATGCCATGCTCCATCAAGGCATCAATTTGCTGGCCCAGCGTCAGGTGCGTGAGCTGGAAAAACGCCCTGATGGTTTATGCCTGCACTTTCAGGATGGAGACTGCCTGGGCGGACTGGATGCCGTCATTTGGGCGATTGGCAGACGCCCAAACAGTGAAGAACTGGAGCTGGAAAATGTCGGCATTAGCCAAGACGCAAACGGATTCATTCCCGTGGATGCTTTCCAGAACACCGCTATTCCCGGCATTTATGCGTTGGGCGACGTGACCAGCGCTCCCGCCCTGACCCCGGTGGCTATTGCTGCCGGGAGAAGACTGGCGGATCGTTTATTCAACCAGCAGTCCGAACGCCACCTGGATGTCACGCTGGTGCCGACGGTAGTCTTCAGCCATCCCCCCATCGCCACGGTAGGCCTCAGCGAAACGGCCGCGCGGGAAACTTACGGAGATGAAGCCGTCAAGGTGTATCAAACCCGTTTTACCCCCATGTTGCGGGCATTTTCCGAAGACCCTGAAAAAACCGCCATGAAACTGGTGACCGTAGGACGGGAAGAAAAAATTGTCGGTTTGCATGCCATTGGCGATGGCGTCGACGAAATGTTGCAGGGTTTTGCAGTAGCTTTACGCATGGGCGCCAGCAAAAAGGATTTTGACGATACCATCGCCATTCATCCCACCAGCTCGGAAGAGTTGGTCACTTTACGCTGAAAGTTAAAAAGGCAGATCTGACTGACGATCTGCCTTTTTTAGTCGATCGTTACTTGCGCCGACTGTGCAAATGTTTAAGTGCTTCCGGGCCTACTGAAACGCCGCAGTCACATTGCGGGCAATCAGCCAGCAGAGGCACCGTACTGGCCAGAATCGCCCGGACTCTTTCCATGCCCTCATGCATGACGGCGTCAATGGCCTCCATGGTGATGGGCTCGCTGGATTTGCCAGCGGCCGGATTGACTACCAACGATAGTGGTGCGTAACAAAGACCGATCTCGCGGGCCAATACCGCTTCCGGTGCCCCAGTCATGCCCACAATATCTCCACCATCTTTTTCGATGCGCCGAATTTCCGCAATGGTTTCAAGACGGGGACCTTGGGTAGCCGCATAGGTAGCCCCATCTATCACCCCCACATCAGAAACCTTTGCCCCCTCTAAAAGACGTTCACGAATACGTCCGCAGTAGGGTTCGGAAAAATCAATATGGACCACCATGCTTTCGCCACCTTCAAAGAAAGTGCCAGGCCTTCCGCTGGTGTAGTCAATCAACTGGTCCGGAACACATATCACCCCGGATTGCATGGCTGCACTGATACCACCCACCGCCGCCACGGCAATCACATGGGTCACTCCCACATGGTGCAAGGCCCAGATATTGGCACGATAATTCACCCGGTGCGGGGGAATGGTATGTCCGTAACCGTGCCGAGCCAGAAAAACCACTTCCTGCCCGCCCAGATCACCAAAAGTCAGGGGGCCGGAAGCCTCACCAAACGGCGTTCTCACCACCCGACGATTACGGATCTGCAGATTATTGAGTCGCGTCAAACCACTTCCACCAATAATGCCGACCACACCCATTTAGTGATCCTCCGGGAGAAAAAAAATTCCCGGGGCATTACGGCCCAGGCCTCGGGCATCCAGACCATAGCCAAACACAAACTGATCTGGAACCTCCAGACCGACGTAATCTACCTGCAGGTCCACAGATCGCGGCCGCATCTTGCGTACCATCACCGCCGTATGCACCGCCACAGCACCTTCTGCCATGCAATAATCCTGAATGGATTTGAGGGTAATACCTTCATCCAGAATATCATCCACCAGGAGCACAACAGCCCCTGAGAGAGACTCCTTGGGACGCGTACGCCATTGCAACTCGCCACCACTGGTTTCTGAACCGTAGCGACTGACCTGTACACAATCCAGCGTCATGGGAAAATGCAAATGCGGCATGAGCTGGCCCACCACGACAATGGCGCCAGTCAACACACAGAGCAGCACCACCGGGCGATGTGGGGTCAGATGTTCAAGATCCTTATTAATGGCAACGGCCATCCTCTGGATGGCCGCTTCCACCTCTTCCGCGCTGAACAGATGTTCAGCGGGCCCCAAATGGGTAGGTGTCATCTTGGCATCAATACGTAAAGGTGACCACGTCGTCGTCCATGGCCTGCTCAATCACATAAGCGCCACCGACCACGTCGGATACTTCAGGAATCAAATCTTCCTTGGTGCAGTCCCACAATTCCAGAGTCGGAGTGCAGACAAAAAACTTTACGCCAGCCTCATGGGCATCCTTGATGAAATCGTAGACACTTTTGGGACTGCCAGGCATCACGAACATTTTTTCCGCCACGCCTTTTTTGGCCAACTCACCGGCACGGGCGGTCAACACCACTTCCACGTCAAAATCCATTGCGGCAGCAACGGTAGCCTGAAAGAACGGCGCGCCCAGTTCCTGGGGGTTGGAAGGATCGGTGTTTACCATAACCATCAACAATTTATCAGCCATCTGTATCTCCTTAAGAATTCGGTCTGCACATCATAGCCGTCCCGACCCACAACCGCACCATGAAATGATTGATTACACCATAAAAAGTCACGTGTCGAACACTGAAATCAGAGGTTCTCTTCTTCTTCCAACAGCACTTCCCGACGGGCACGTGTGCTTCTGGTAAGAATGTCCCGCTCGTCGGCCAGAGCCCGCTTGGCTACCTGGATAGCCTCCAGCAAATCTTCACGTTTGGATTCCATTAAATCTCCGCCGGCATCCATCAATCGAGCAGTTTTTTCCTGGATTTCATCAATCAACACCGCAATGCGTTCTTCCGCCAAAGATTCCAGGTTGTAAAAACGCTCTCTACCCTTGTCCATCGCCTTACGCAATTCCTGACGGGTTTCCGCACCGCTGGCTGGTGCCAGCAATAAGGCGCCTACTGCACCTACCAGAATCCCCACTACAAAACCTTCTGCGTTTCTCATGGTTTTTCTCCTCGCCGTTTCCGGCTTTAACGTTTGCGTGAAAAATAGCGCCAGCCTGTGCGCAAAGCCCGATACCACATACCGAGTTCCTGTACAGGCTGGACCAGGGTTTCGGTGGTTTCCATAATTTCCCGACTGAGGTACTTCATGGTGGAATCCACCCGATTCATTTGCGCCCGCCCCACCTGGGTCATTTTCTTGATATCTACCAAGGCCGACTTCAGCTCAAAAATCAGGGGGCCAACATCCTGTTCAGCACGGGCCAGCAATCTTTCCAAACGCAAAAAAGTCCGAATAAATACGCCCGCAGTCACCGCAATGATCAGCAAAATAATGATCAAGACAACGGCAATAACGGTAATGCCTGCGTTAATACCCATTATTTCTCCCTACGTTTTGCAATTTTCCGGCAACCAGTCTGTGGCTTCCATAAGCCCCGCCGCAACCCGCATATATAGCCATTATAGGCAGCAACAGCGCACCGGGTAAAATAACACCCATCTTATCCACCCCCAGCATGGAAATGCTGCCACAAAATCAGTAACAGCAGAGCAACACCGACACTGCTCAAGACAAAAACCGCTGCCGCCCCACAATCCTTGGCGCGAGCAACCAGGGGATGAAATTCGGGACTGACCAGATCCGCCAGCGACTCTACTGCACTATTCAATAACTCGGTAGCCAACAGCATGGCCATCCACAGCAGGGCCAAGCCCCACCACCATAAAGCGACCTGGGCCCAAAGCAAAAACGCCACGGCCGCCAGCACAGCCCATAATTCTGCGCGAAAGCTGGCTTCTTCCCGTGCGGCAATCCTCAGCCCGCGCAGAGCATAGAGTGCGCGCTGCCAGATGGGTTTATTTTTATTCACCAACCCCCCTGCTCGCGCAAAGACAAGGGTTCACCTTCACCGACAATAAAATGATCCAGCAAACGCAACTCCAGTAACTGCATGGCACTTTCCAGACGCCGGGTCAGCGCAAGATCAGCAGAGCTCGGCTCTGCCACGCCGGAAGGATGGTTATGCGCCACAATCAAGGCGGACGCATTCAACTCCAGCGCGCGCTTCACCACTTCGCGAATATGGACTGTCGCAGCATCTATGGTCCCCAAAAACATTTCTTCGAGCTTCAACACCCGGTGGCGATGATCCAGAAAAATGACAGCGAATATTTCCCGGCCGCGATCGCGCAGACTGGCCGACAAATACTGGCGAACGCGCTGTGGGGAGTCCAGGCAACTACCCCGCTGCCAATCTTCTGCCAGATGCCGTCGCCCCATCTCCAATACCGCCTGCAGTAAAGCATATTTCGCATCACCCATACCATGATGCGCACAAAACTGATCCCGGGTAGCCGTCAGCAAGGCCCGTAACCCACCAAAAATTTGCAACAATTCCCGGGATACATCCACTGCACTTTTACCTTTCACACCAACCCGCAGAAAAATCGCCAAAAGCTCGGCATCAGACAAACTTTGCGCGCCTTTCTGTAATAATCTTTCTCGCGGCCGTTCGTCCACCGGCCAATCAGTAATAGCCATTTGCTCCCTCCTTCCCTTAAACTGGGAATATCATGATAGAAACCCTATTCAACACGACCGAGCCCCTGGCTGGCAAACGAATTCTGCTGGGAATTTGTGGCAGCATTGCGGCCTATAAAAGTCCGGAAATAGTCCGCCATTTGCTGCGCCTGGGCGCCGAAGTACGCGTAGTCATGACCCAAAGTGCCAGGCAGTTTGTTACACCCATCACTTTACAGGCCCTGAGTGGTCAGCCGGTACGCCAGGATTTATTTGCCGCTGAGGAAGAAGCTGCAATGGATCATATTCGCCTGGCGCGCTGGACGGATGCCATTATTGTGGCGCCGGTGACGGCAAATAGTCTTGCCTGTTTTTCCCTGGGCCTTGCCGACGATCTACTCAGTACCCTGCTGCTGGTCACGCGCGCACCCGTTTTTCTTGCTCCGGCCATGAACGCCAGCATGTGGTCACATCCTGCCACCCAGGGACATGTCCGGCGTCTGCTTGAATTTGGTGCCCAATTTCTGGGCCCTGATGCCGGAGTTTTGGCTTGTGGCGAAGAGGGTGCGGGACGCATGTTGGAACCAGAGCAGATAGTTGGCCAACTGCGCCTGGCTCTGGCCAGCAAAACGCTTTCTGGAAAGCAAATACTGGTTACTGCAGGCCCCACTTGGGAAAGCCTGGATCCAGCCCGGGGACTGACCAACCGGGCAAGCGGCAAACAGGGATTTGCTCTGGCTCAGGCTTGTGCTGAAGCCGGTGCGCAGGTAAGACTCATCAGCGGTCCCAGTCATGAAGCAACGCCGCCAGGGGTTGTGCGCGAAGATGTCACCTCGGCTCAGGAGATGCTCGAGGCCTGCCTGCATAGTCTGGAAATACCCACGGATTTATTGATTGCCAATGCCGCAGTTGCGGACCATCGACCCACTCTGCAAAGCCCGCATAAAACGCCCAAATCAGCAGTTCCTGAGCAGATTGCGTTAACGCAGAATCCAGATATCGTGACCAGCATCCATCTTCACCCCCAACGCCCACGGGTCATTGTTGCCTTTGCCGCAGAAACCCGGGATCACTTGGATTCAGCACGCGCCAAGGCAAGCCGCAAGGGGGCCGATACCATTATTGTCAACGATATCAGCAGGAGCACGACTGGAATGGGCAGTGAAATCAATGCCTGCACCCTACTTCACGATAAAATGCAAATAGAAATTCCAGCTTGCCGTAAAATTGATATGGCAAGAATACTCATCCGCCACATCAGCAAAATCCACTTCGCCAGCGAGGTTAATCATTCCCGTGACTAATTTGCAAATTCGCATCCTCGACCCACGCCTTGGTAAACAATGGCCTTTACCCCATTATGCCAGCGCTGACGCCGCTGGAATGGATTTACGCGTCTGCCTGGATAAGCCCTTGCATCTGTTGGCAAACACTGTGGAGTTAGTATCAGCTGGCTTTGCCATGCACATCGGTGATCCCGGAATCACCGCACTCCTGTTACCCCGCTCCGGGCTCGGACATAAGGGACTGGTATTGGGTAATCTAACCGGTCTCATTGATGCGGATTACCAGGGACCCATAAAAATGTCACTATGGAACCGCAGTCAAGATAAAATTGTCATTGAACCGGGAGAACGGGTAGCGCAGATGGTTCTGGTACCCGTTATTCGCCCCGAAATTCTGGTGGTGGATGAGTTTGCTGCCACAGAGAGGGGTAGTGCCGGATTTGGCAGTACCGGACAGCAATAATTCAGTGATTTATTTTTTCGGCATATAAACAGCGCAATACCCATGGGGACTAATTTTGCCCGACACTACCTTGCACGCCCCATCTTCGTTGGGTTTGGCTCCAGGGATAAAAAATTTGCAATTACTGCACATTTCCTTGCCGTTGGGGTGGGTAACATACTGCACTGAGGCCTGACTGGCCTTACTGGTTGCGGCCTCTGCAATATTGGACAGCACTGCCGGTGCCACTGCGGCCGCCAAAACCACCTTACCACTCGACCGGAACCATTCACGACGGGTCAACTTCTTCATACACTTCTCCTATTAGCATGGGTACCGAAGAATAAGCACAACGATACCAAACTACTATAGTACATAGTCATGTTGAATGTGTAGATAGAAACCTAAAAAAAGCACAAAAAAAACGGCCCAGATTTTCATCATGGACCGATTTGTGCTTCAAAAGCCCTTGTACAGAGATATCAGGCAGTAGCAACCTGACGGTCGACCAACTCGACAATAGCCAAAGGGGCATTGTCACCAGCACGAAAGCCATATTTCACAATACGCAAATAACCACCGGGACGCGCAGCATAATGTGGGCCGAGATCATCGAAAAGTTTAACCACGGCCTGCCGATCACGCAAGCGCGCAAAAGCCAGACGACGCTTGGCAACCGTGGCATCCTTCGCCAAGGTTATCATCGGTTCGGCAAAGCGACGCAGCTCTTTGGCCTTTGGAAGCGTCGTAACAATACGCTCATGGTGAAACAAGGACACCATCATGTTGGCAAACATGGCCTGCCGATGGCTGCTATTTCTATTTAGTTGCTTACCACTTTTGCGATGACGCATAACCCATTCCCTCTACCAAATTCTGAACATTAGCCGTTAACATCAACGTCTGCGCCGCGCCCGGAAATGGGCGGCAGGTTCTCCGGCGGCCAGTTTTCAACACGCATACCCAGACTGAGGCCATGGGCCACCAGCACTTCCTTGATTTCAGTGAGTGATTTTTTGCCGAGATTAGGAGCTTTCAATAGTTCCTGTTCGGATTTTTGAACCAGATCACCAATGTAAAAAATATCTTCTGCTTTGAGACAATTGGCAGAACGAACTGTCAGCTCCAGATCATCCACGGGACGTATCAGCAAGGGCATCAGATCCTGGCCGTTTTGTACCTGAGAAGCTTCAGGCTCCTGCTGGTTTTCAGCGCCAGCCAAAACGCCCAACTGACTACGCAGAATCCGTGAGGCCTCCTGAACGGCCCAAACCGGATCAACAACGCCGTTGGTTTCCACATCCAGTACCAAGCGATCCAAATCGGTACGCTGTTCTACACGCGCACTTTCGACCTGGTAACTGACTTTCAAAACCGGACTGAAACTGGCATCCAGCGCCATCACGCCAATACGTTTCTCATGATTCTGACGCCGGGTAGCTGCAGCATCATAGCCGCGACCATCGTCAATCCGCAGATGCATGACCAGTTCGACATCTCGAGTCAAAGTAGCTATGACCTGATCAGGATTGGCCACTTCAATACCATGCTCAGAAACAATATCTGCACCGGTCATCAAACCCGGGCCACGCTTGCGCAAGGTAACCATCACATCACTGTGTCCCTGGGAGCGGACCGCAAGCATTTTCAGATTGAGGAGAATATCCACGACATCTTCCTGCACCCCTTCGATGCTTGAATATTCGTGCAGAACACCCTCAATCTCCACCTCGGTCACTGCCGCTCCCTTCAGCGAAGAAAGCAGAATACGCCTCAAACCACTGCCCAAGGTGTGACCAAAGCCACGTTCCAGAGGGCCCAAAGACAGGCGCGCACGACGTACGGAAATTTCTTCAACTTCTACGCCCTGCGGACGTAACAAATCACCAACATCAGTCATAAGCGTTCCTCAACCCCCGGTCTTACTTAGAGTACAACTCCACGACGACCTGTTCGTTCAAATCCGGTGCGATATCTTCACGCGCCGGTACGGCCTTAATTGTTGCACTGAGTGTGGCAGCATCCATGCTCACCCATTCAGGAAACCCGCGACCACCGGCTGCTTCTACCGCAGCTACAATCCGTACATGTTGACGGGCAGATTCAGCCACACTCACCATATCGCCGGCGCGGACCTGATAGGATGGAATATCAACGCGGCGGCCATTGACCAGAACATGGCCATGGCGAACGACCTGACGGGCCTCCGCACGCGAAGATCCAAATCCAAGCCGGTACGCAACATTGTCCAGACGCAGTTCTAGAAGACGCAGCAGGGTCTCACCGGTTACACCCCGAGTCTGACTGGCCCGCTCGAAATAACGTCGGAACTGACCTTCGAGAACACCATAAATGCGCCGAATTTTCTGCTTTTCACGCAGCTGACCGCCGTATTCGCTCACTCTGCCACGACGCTGACCATGTTGACCTGGTGCATAGGCACGAATGCTCACAGGACATTTGTCCGAAAAGCATTTCTCACCTTTCAGAAAGAGCTTGCCGCCTTCACGACGGCACAAACGACAACTGGGACCCGTATATTTAGCCACTAACTACCTCCACCTAAAAATTAAACACGCCGCTTTTTAGGCGGACGGCAGCCGTTATGGGGAATCGGCGTGACGTCGCGAATACTCGCAATGCGAAAGCCGATGGAATGCAGCGCACGAACAGTACTTTCCCGACCGGGCCCAGGACCGCGCACTTCTACATCCAGATTTTTGACACCATATTCCTGCGCTTTTTTTCCCGCGTTTTCCGCTGCCACCTGAGCGGCAAAAGGGGTGCTTTTGCGCGACCCACGGAAACCGGAGCCACCAGAACTGGCCCAAGTCAGGACATTTCCCTGACGGTCACTGATGGTGATGATGGTGTTATTAAATGACGCATATATATGCGCTACTCCATCAAGTACGTTTTTCTTTACTTTCTTCCGCACACGGGAGTTTGTCTGAGTTTTCGCCATTACTGGAATCTTCCTAGTTAACGAGTGATCGATTTGGCAGGACCCTTACGTGTCCGTGCGTTCGTCTTGGTACGCTGGCCGTGAACAGGAAGTCCACGACGATGCCGAATACCGCGATAGCAACCAAGATCCATCAATCGTTTGATGTTCATGGTTACCTCACGACGGAGATCACCTTCCACCAGAAATTTGGCGACCTCAGCCCGAATGCGTTCCAGCTCGGGTTCGCTGATGTCCTTGACGCGCATATCAAACGCAATATCAGCTGCAGATAAAATACTCTGCGAACGAGTTCTGCCGATACCATAAATATACGTCAAAGCAATTTCTATTTGCTTGTTGTTTGGAATATTAACACCAGCGATGCGGGCCATCCGCAATTCCTCCAAAAGACTAAGTGGGTCAATCCCACAGACTGATAAATTTAGTCGCCTTAACCTTGACGTTGTTTGTGACGGGGTTCCACGCAAATGACCCGCACCACACCGTTACGACGGACTATCTTGCAATTACGACAGAGCTTTTTTACCGACGCCCGAACTTTCATTACAACCCCCTATTTGGCACGATATATAATGCGACCCTTGGTTAAATCATAGGGCGTCATTTCTACGGTCACCTTATCTCCTGGCAGAATACGGATATAATGCATACGCATTTTGCCGGATATATGTGCATTCACTACATACCCATTTTCGAGACGCACTTTAAAAGTTGCACTCGGCAGGTTTTCAATCACTTCGCCCTGCATCTCCAGAGTATCTTCTTTAGACATCTAATCTTTTTCCCTCACCGCTTCCACGATTCTGGCAAACACTTCATCCGCCTCACCATGACCATCAATCTGATGGTAGGCTGGCCGATCGTGATAATAAGCGATCAAAGGAGCTGTTTCCGCCTGATAAACCGCCAGACGTTTTCTGATCACATCCGGCTGGTCATCTTCACGCTGGACCAGACTGCCCCCACACTGATCACATACTGCAGTGACCAATGAAGGATGATAGCGTTCGTGATAAATCGCGCCACAACCAGAACAGACACGCCGTCCTGAAAGCCGCACAACAATTTCCTCATCATCCAGTGCAATATGCAGTACAGCAGAGATGACCCCACCGCTATCCTGCAATAGTTGGTCTAATGCATGCGCTTGATACACGGTGCGCGGGAAGCCGTCGAATATCACCCCAGCAACCGCATCTTCCAACGTCAAGCGCTCTGCAACAATACCAACGATAATGTCGTCGCTGACCAGTGCTCCGGAATCCATCACTGCAGCAGCACGACGTCCTATATCACTACCAGACTGAACAGAGGCGCGGAGCATATCACCGGTAGAGACATGAGGCAAGCCTAAATATTGAGCCAGGCGCTGAGCCTGTGTACCCTTACCCGCTCCTGGAGCACCCAGAAATATGAGGTGTCTGGCCAAACTCATCGTCCACTCAGGGGATTCTTACGAATCAACCCTTCATATTGATGCGTAAGCAGATGACTTTGAATCTGACCCATAAGATCCATCATCACCACAACCACAATCAGCAAACTGGTGCCTCCTAAATAAAAGGGCACGTTGTACTGAACAATGAGAAATTCAGGCAACAAGCAGACCAGTGTCAGGTAAATGGCTCCCCAAAGGGTTAGACGCGTTAAAATCCTGTCCATGTAACGGGCAGTATGTTCCCCTGGTCTGATCCCTGGAACAAACGCACCGGATTTTTTGAGGTTATCAGCCGTGTCTCTCGGATTAAAGACCATTGCCGTATAAAAGAAGGCAAAAAATACAATGGCCGTAGTAAATACGACGACATATAGCGCAGAACCCGGACTCAAGGCCTGGCCGAAGCGCGCCAACCATTCCATACCTGGGACATTGGCAAACCACCCCGAAAGCGTAGCTGGCAACAATAATATGCTGGTCGCAAAAATCGGTGGAATAACGCCACTCATATTGACCTTGAGGGGCATGTGCGTGCTTTGTCCACCATAAATTTTACGTCCAACCTGACGCTTGGCGTACTGAATAGGAACACGTCTTTGGGCGCTTTCCATAAAGACCACAAAAGCGGTAACCAGAAGAGCCAGAACAAATAGTGCCACCACAAACAGCGGCTGGAACTGCCCGGTTTGCATCAACTCAAAGGTTGTCCCGATAGCATCAGGTAGCCCCGCGACAATCCCCGCGAAAATGATCAGCGATATGCCATTGCCAATACCTCGCTCGGTGATTTGTTCACCAATCCACATGAGAAAAACCGTACCGCAGGCCAGAGAGATCGTCGTGGTAAACAAAAACAAAGGACCAGGATCAATTACAACAGGAATATGACCTGCGTGCATTTTTTCAATGGCAACAGCAATACCCAGCCCTTGCATGAGGGCGAGACCGACCGTGGCATAACGCGTGTATTCGGTGATTTTTCTACGGCCTGACTCGCCTTCTTTTTTTAGTTCTTCCAGCTTGGGGAAAACAGAACCCGCCAGTTGGAAAATAATGGAAGCGCTGATATAGGGCATGATCCCCAATGCAAAAACTGTCAAGCGCGACAGAGCACCGCCGGAGAACATGTTGAACATGCCGAGAATTGTTCCGCGCTGCTCATTGAAAAAAGAAGCCATAGCAGCCGGGTCAATGCCCGGAACCGGAATATGCGCACCAATACGAAAAACCAGCAAAGCACCCAGCAAAAATAAAATGCGGTTACGTAATTCATTGATCTTACCAGCGCCCTTTGCAGCACCCGCAATGTTACGCAACCCGGCCATTATTCTTCGACCTTTCCGCCAGCACTTTCAATCGCAGCCTTGGCTCCCGCACTGACTCGCAATCCACGCACGGTAAGCGCTTGGCTCAATTCACCCGTCATAATAACCTTAACGACATCCGGACTGCCCCGAACAATGCGCCGCAACAGCAGCCCTTCCATGTCCACCACACCATCAATCGCTGCATTTTCCAGCTGGGACAAGGTTACCTCGCAAGTACGGGCACCAAAGGTATTCCGAAATCCTCTTTTAGGAATACGACGTTGCAAGGGCATCTGACCGCCCTCAAAACCGACTTTGTGGTAACCACCTGACCGCGCATGCTGCCCCTTGTGACCACGACCTGCGGTTTTACCGAGGCCACTTCCAATGCCGCGTCCGACACGACGACGATCTTTCTTGGCACCCTCTGCAGGCGCTATTGTATTTAATTTCATGACAACTCTTCCCAGCGCAATAGGTAAGGCACTTTATTGACCATGCCACGAATTTCTGGCGTATCAGGACGTTCAACAGTATGGTTGGTGCGGTGCAAACCAAGACCGACCACAACACGGCGATGTTTCTCGGTCACCCCAATTAAACTTTTGACCAGAGTAATGCGTAACTGTTTACTCATCATGACCTCCATCACCACGAATTTCCTTCAGGCTTTTGCCACGCTTCATGGCGATGGCCTGGGGGCTGGAAAGCTTGTTGAATGCATCAAAAGTTGCACGCACAACATTGATAGGATTATTGGAACCCAGCGACTTAGCCACCACGTTGCGCAAGCCTACTGCTTCACAGACAGCACGCATGGCACCACCAGCAATAACACCACTACCTTCTGGAGCAGGACGCAACATGACACGAGCAGCACCATGACGACCTTCTACCGGGTAGGGAATTGTGCCACCACGCATCAATGGGATTTGCGTCATCCAACGACGAGCCTGGTCTGTGGCTTTCTGGATTCCCGCAGGAACCTCCTTGGCTTTACCACGACCAAACCCAACCTTGCCATCACCATCGCCGACAACCATCAGTGCTGCAAAACCAAATTGCCGACCGCCCTTGACCACCTTAGATACACGATTGATATGAATCAGCTTTTCCTGCATGCCATCGCTGGGCTGAGCATCACGATTTTCCCTTGCCATTTTTCAGATCTCCGTCAGAACGACAACCCGCCCTCGCGGGCGGCGTCGGCCAGGGCTCGCACCCGACCATGATAACGATAACCGCTTCGGTCAAAGGCTACTTCCTTCACACCAGCAGCCAATGCTTTTGCGGCAACCCGCTGACCGATGGTCACTGCCGCAGCCAGATCGGCACCTCGGGGCATGGTCGCACGCAACTCACCTTCCACGCTGGATGCCTGGACAATGACGACCCCCTTTGAATCATCAATGACCTGTGCATAGATGTGCTTTCCGGAACGAAAGACGCAAAGTCTTGGTTTGGCCTGAGATGCAATTCGGGCACGGGTTTTACGTGCACGACGGAGTCTGGATGTATTTTTATTCATGATTACCTGCCTCAACCATTATTTCTTCTTGGCTTCTTTACGACGGACATTTTCACCTGCATAACGTACACCTTTACCTTTGTACGGTTCAGGAGGACGATACGCACGAATGTCTGCGGCAATTTGCCCGATTTTCTGCTTATCAATACCCTTGATCACGATTTCTGTCTGGGTGGGCGTTTCAATCGTAATGTCGTCAGGTACTGGATAATCTACAGGATGTGAAAATCCAAGACTCAAGCTTAGAGTTTTGCCTTTTGCTTGCGCACGATAACCCACACCGATAATTTCAAGTTTCTGCTCAAAACCTACCGAGACGCCATGCACCATGTTGTTTAACAGGGCACGCATTGTACCGGCAAAAGCATTTTGCCCATCAGTCCAGGCTAAGGTAGCGACTCCATCGTCCACCTGCAGCGTCACACTGGAGTGAAATGGAGTGGACATCTGACCTTTGGGACCTTTTACATGCAAATACTTATCAGCCACATGAACTTCCACACCTTTAGGAAGAGTAACAGGCTGTTTCCCTACTCGAGACATACTGAATCTCCCTTAAGAGACTACGCAGAGTACTTCACCACCAATCCCGGCAGTACGTGCCGCACGATCAGTCATGATTCCCTGCGAAGTTGAAATGATGGCAATGCCAAATCCATCCCGAACCTTGGGAAGATCATCAGCACCCCGATAAATACGCACACCCGGTCGACTTATACGACGGATTTCGGCAATAACCCCGGCTCCAGCATAATACTTAAGAGTCAGGTTCAGAACCGGATGACCATCCTGTGTTTCTTCCCGGAAATCGGTAATATAACCTTCTTCAACCAGAACGCGAGCAATGGCGCGTTTCAGTTTTGAAGCAGGCATTAAGACTTTCGCTTTATTTACTTGTTGCGCATTTCTAATGCGCGTAAGCATATCAGCAATAGGATCCGTTACGCTCATCGTGTTTCCTCACCAGCTCGCTTTGACAATACCGGGAATTGAACCCGCCGAGGCATGCTTACGCAGGCACAAACGACACAGACCAAATTTCCGATAGTAACCACGTGAACGTCCGCACAATTTGCAACGGTGGTACGCACGCACCTTAAACTTTGGGGTCCTTTCGGACTTTGCAATCAATGATTTTTTTGCCACGCGTCAAACTCCCTTCAAGGCCGGAAGGGCATCTTGAAGGCTTTTAACAGCCCAAGGCCCTCTTCATCATTCTTGGCGGTGGTAGTGAACACCACGTCCAACCCGCGCAAACGATCAATTTTATCATATTCAATTTCAGGGAATATGATTTGTTCTTTCACACCCAAGGTGTAGTTACCACGGCCATCAAAAGATTTTGGTGACAGACCACGGAAATCGCGAATGCGGGGAATAGCTACTGTTACCAGGCGATCGAGAAACTCATACATGACCAGACCTCGCAAAGTCACCATGCAACCAATTGGATAACCATCCCGAATTTTAAAAGCAGCAACCGATTTACGGGCACGGGTAACTACCGGCTTCTGACCCGCAATTTTAGTCATGTCACCAACGGCGGCTTCAAGAATCTTCTTGTCACCAACTGCTTCGCCCACACCCATATTCAAGGTGATTTTGAGAATTTTGGGTACTTCCATCACGCTTTGATAACCGAAATCCTGCATCAGCTTGGGGGCGATGGCGCTTTTGTACAAAGTATGTAAACGTGCTTCCATTTTATATTTTACCCTTAACGGCCGCTGATAACTTCGCCGCTGCTCTTGAAAACCCGAACCTTACGTTCGCCTTCCTGCGTTTTATAACCAACTCTGTCTGCAGTTCCCGCAGCAGCATTGAAAATAGCCACATTGGAAATATGAAGTGGCGCTTCTTTTTCGACAATGCCACCAGGCTTGCCCATACGATCAGGACGAACGTGACGCTTGATCATGTTCACCTTCTCCACCAGCACCCGTGATTCGCTACGAAGAACTTTCAGCACCTTACCGCGCTTACCTTTGTCCTTACCGGCCAGAATCACGACTTCATCATCCTTACGCAACTTCAACATGGTCATCCCCTACAGCACTTCTGGCGCTAACGAAATTATTTTCATGAAATTAGCCCCGCGCAATTCACGGGTTACCGGTCCAAAAATACGCGTACCAATAGGCTGTAACTGATTGTTAAGCAGCACCGCTGCATTGGTATCAAAGCGAATCAAGGAACCATCCTCACGACGAACGCCTTTGCGAGTACGGACGACCAGGGCATTGTAAACATCGCCCTTTTTGACCTTACCACGAGGCACTGCGTCCTTGATGCTGACCTTGATAACATCGCCAATGTCCGCATAACGCCTGTGCGAGCCGCCGAGAACCTTGATGCACATCACTTCCCGCGCACCACTGTTGTCCGCGACGCTTAATCTAGTCTGCATCTGAATCATGCGTTATCTCCTTCGACAACACCCTGGCTGAGCACATTCACCAGGCGCCAGCTTTTGGTTTTAGACAAAGGCCGACATTCTTCAATTTTTACCGTGTCACCAATGTGGCAGGCATTATCAGCGTCGTGCGCATGAAACTTTTTGGAACGACGAATATACTTTTTGTAAAGCGGATGCTGGATACGTCTTTCGACCAGAACAACAATAGTTTTATCCATACGGTCGCTAACAACAGTGCCAACGAGACTACGGGGATTTTTTACTTCACTCATCACTGCACTCCCTTCTTGGCACTAATCGCTGTACGCACACGGGCAATATCTCTGCGCACTGTACGCAAACGGGTGGTCTTGGCGAGCTGACCAGTAGCATGCTGCATGCGTAACTTGAACTGCTCTTCCAGCAATTGCATGAGTTCAGTCTGGCAGCCGGCCAGATCCAGTTTTTGTATTTCTTGCGCTTTCATCCCATCACCCGCCGACTTACAAATACGGTCTGCACTGGAAGTTTGGCCGCACCCAAAGCGAAAGCTTCACGGGCCACTTCCTCACTGACACCTTCCATTTCATAAAGAACTTTACCAGGCTGGATCAGCGCCACCCAATACTCAGGGTTACCTTTACCTTTACCCATCCGGACTTCTGCCGGCTTTTTACTGATGGGCTTGTCAGGGAAAATACGGATCCAGATCCGACCGCCACGTTTTACATGACGACTAATGGCACGCCGTGCGGCTTCCAACTGACGCGCAGTAATTCTGCCCCGGCCAATGGCTTTAAGGCCAAATTCGCCAAAGCTTACCTTACTCCCACGCGTCGCTATGCCGCGATTGCGTCCCTTGTGTTGTTTACGAAATTTCGTACGTTTAGGCTGCAGCATCTGAAGCTCCCGTTACTTCTGGTGAGCACCGGTATTTTGTACCGTGCTCCATTCCAGAATTTCGCCCTTAAAAATCCATACCTTGACACCAATAATACCGTAGGTGGTTTTCGCCTCAGCAAAACCGTAATCAATATCGGCCCGCAGGGTGTGCAAAGGCACCCGCCCTTCCCGATACCATTCAGTACGAGCAATTTCTGCACCACCCAATCGACCGGCACAATTAATGCGCATACCCAGTGCTCCGAAACGCATGGCATTGGTAACGGCTCTTTTCATCGCCCGACGGAACATGATTCGGCGTTCCAGCTGTTGTGCAACACTTTCAGCAACCAGCTGCGCATCCAATTCGGGCTTACGAATTTCTTCGACATTAATATGAACCGGAACGCCCATGCGCTTTTGCACATCGTGACGTAACTTTTCGATGTCTTCGCCCTTTTTACCGATAACGATACCAGGGCGCGCAGTATGAACTGTGATACGCGCACTCCGTGCAGGACGTTCGATAATGATATCGGAAACAGCTCCACCGGAAAGTCTCTCACGAATGAACTGGCGGATTTTAATATCTTCCAGCAACTTTTCCTGGAAATCGCCCTTCCCGTACCAACGGGAGTTCCAATTCTTAATGATTCCCAGACGCAGTCCGACTGGATTGGTTTTTTGTCCCATAGCTTCCTCAGTTAACTCTCTGCGACCACAATCGTGATATGGCTGGTCCGTTTCAGGATCCGTGAGCCCCGACCTTTTGCCCGGGCCGCAAAGCGCTTCAGCACCGCACCACCGTCAATCAGAATCTGTTCGACGAAAAGGGCGTCCACATCGGCACCTTCATTGTTTTCTGCATTAGCAATTGCTGATTCGAGACATTTCCGAATGGGCAATGCTGCTTTCTTGTTGGTAAACTGCAAAATCTCCAACGCCTTGTCTACCGGTTTGCCGCGCACCAGGTCAGCAACCAGTCGCGCTTTTTGGGGAGACATCTGCAGTCCTTTAAGTACAGCTGATGATTTCATCTGATTCCCCTTTATCGCTTGGCTTTTTTGTCAGCCACGTGACCTTTGAAGGTCCGTGTCAGTGCAAATTCACCGAGCTTATGGCCAACCATGTTCTCGTTGACCACAACAGGAATATGCTGACGACCATTATGTACACTGATGGTCAGACCGATGAAATCAGGGGTAATAGTGGAACGACGCGACCATGTTTTGATCGGACGCCGGCTACTACTCGCCTGTGCACTTTGTACTTTACGGTCCAGATGTTCATCAATGAACGGACCTTTTTTAATGGAACGTGGCACGTCAAATCCCCTTAACCACTAACGCGAACGACGTCGTACAATCATATTGCTTGTACGCTTGTTTTTACGGGTACGATAACCCTTGGTCGGTTGCCCCCAAGGTGAAACCGGATGCCGACCACCGGAAGTACGACCTTCACCACCACCGTGGGGGTGATCTACCGGGTTCATAACCACACCTCGTACGGTTGGGCGAACACCCCGCCAACGTGTGGCACCAGCCTTACCCAACTGCTGAGATCCGTGTTCTTCATTACCGACCTCACCAATGGTAGCGCGGCAGGATACATGAATTCGACGCACTTCACCAGAGCGCAAACGTAACTGAGCATATTCTCCATCACGCGCCATGAGCTGAGCCGATGCACCTGCCGACCGGGCAATCTGACCACCCTTGCCCGGACGCATTTCAATATTGTGCACTACCGAACCTACCGGGATACCGCGCAGAGGCATACAGTTGCCGGGCTTGATCGGCGTTTGCTCAGCCGAAAGAATGGCGTCACCGACATTCATTCCTTTGGTGGCCAGAATGTAACGACGTTCTCCATCAACATAGCAAACAAGTGCTATATGCGCCGAACGATTGGGATCGTACTCCATACGTTCCACTTTACCGGGAACGTCAAATTTATTGCGCTTAAAATCAATAAGGCGATAGTGTGACTTGTGCCCACCACCTTGGTGACGTCGGGTGATTCGCCCATGATTATTGCGGCCGCCACTATGTGATTGCGATTCCACCAACGTCGGATACGGGTCCCCTTTGTGCAGACGCGTATCTACGCTCTTAACGACAAAACGTCGACCTGCGGAGGTGGGTTTGGTTTTAATCAATGCCATTTTTAGATCCTTTCCTCAGGCCACGCCGTAGTCAATGCTGTTGCCTTCGGCCAGACGTACATAAGCCTTTTTCCAGGAAGAGCGGCGGCCAACGTGTCGTCCCATACGCTTTTCCTTGCCCAAGTAATTGCAGGTTTGAACAGACAACACCTGAACTTCAAATAGTTTTTCAACAGCTGACTTGATTTCAAGTTTGGTAGAGTCGCGCGCCACTTTGAATACAAACTGGTTCGTCTTCTGCTGCACCATGGTGCTTTTTTCGCTGATAACCGGGGCCAAAAGGACCAGATATTTACGTTCTGCGTTCATCCGTACACCTCACCTAATTTCATGACTGCGTCCTGATCCATCAGCACACGGCCATATTGGAGAAGATCTGCAGGACCGATATCCTGCCAGCCGGCAATACCGACTCTCGGAAAATTGCGCAAGCTTAAGAATAAATTGACTGGCACTTCACCCATGACCAGGAGAAAATCCGTACCACCGGCCTGATCAATCCACTCACGCGCGTTTTTACTGCGTGCTTCGGAAAAATCTTCCTGCTGAATAATCTGTAACCGACCCTGGCGCAACAACTCTGCCAGGACAGTACGCATGGCACCTGCCCACATCTTTTTATTGACCTTTTGATGATAGTTTTCACCACCAGCAGGGAACACCCGACCACCACCACGCCAGATTGGGCTGCGCGTTGTACCAGCGCGCGCACGACCGGTACCCTTTTGCTTCCAGGGTTTACGACCACCACCGCGCACAGCAGAACGATTCTTCTGGTGCGCAGTTGCAGCCCGCATGCCAGCCATTTGCGCTACAACCACCTGGTGCAACAGCGCTTCGTTGTAGGGAACGTCAAAAACACCGTCGGCAATTTCAACCGGACTGTTTTTGCCGCTGGCAATTTCCAGACTTTGGACTTGCATATTCTCTCTCCTAACCGCGCACTGCAGGACGCACGATGACATCACCATCGCGTGCACCAGGAACAGCACCTTTGATCATCAGCAAATGCCGAGCTTCATCAATGCGCACCAATTCAAGGTTCAGCGTAGTGACCTGTTCATCACCTAAATGTCCAGCCATCTTCTTGCCCTTGAATACCCGACCAGGTGTCTGCCGACAACCAATGGAGCCCGGTGCATTGTGCGCCCGTGAGTTACCATGACTGGCGCGATTACTCCGGAAATTATGACGCTTGATGGCCCCAGCAAATCCTTTACCTTTGCTGGTTCCAGTTACATCGACCTTTTGACCAGCAGTAAACACATCAAGACCAATCTCACTACCACTGCTGTATGCCCCGGTATCTTCAACCCGGAACTCTCTCAGCAAGCGGCCGGGGACTACACCACTTTTACGGAAGTGTCCTGCCAGTGCAGACGTTACCCTTTGGGGACGACGTTCACCGCAGGCCACCTGTACGGCACAGTAACCATCAGTGGCGATATCTTTAATCTGGGTCACCTTGTTCGGTGCCACATGAATGACGGTAACCGGCAAAACCCGTCCATCATCAGAAATGATGCGCGTCATACCTACTTTCCGTCCGATCAGACCCATTACCATTTTCTTGTCCTTTCTAAAATTACAGCTTGATCTCGACGTCGACACCCGCTGCAAGATCCAGCTTGATCAGCGCATCTACGGTTTTATCATTGGGATCGAGAATATCGAGCAAGCGCTTATGAGTCCGCTGTTCAAACTGATCCCGGGCGTTCTTATCCACATGGGGTGAACGCAACACCGTGAAGCGCTCGATTTTGGTGGGCAGAGGAATAGGACCGCATACCCGAGCCCCGGTCCGCCGGGCTGTTTCAACGATTTCTGCTGCAGAAATATCCAGCATGCGGTAATCGTATGATTTCAAGCGAATACGAATTTTTGAACTGTCCATTATTCGACCACCTTGGAAACGACGCCGGCACCCACCGTACGGCCGCCTTCACGTACCGCAAAGCGCAAGCCTTCTTCCATCGCAATCGGGGCAATCAGGGCAACCTTAAACAACACGTTGTCACCAGGCATCACCATCTCTACACCTTCCGGCAATTCCACCGCACCGGTTACGTCCGTGGTGCGGAAGTAAAACTGCGGACGGTAACCATTGAAAAACGGAGTATGACGGCCGCCTTCTTCTTTCGACAGGACATACACTTCCGCTTCAAAACGGGTGTGCGGCTTGATGCTGCCGGGCTTGGCCAATACCTGTCCACGCTCCACGTCGTCTTTCTTGGTGCCACGCAGCAACACGCCGACGTTGTCGCCAGCCTGCCCCTGATCCAATATCTTCCGGAACATTTCCACACCGGTCACAATGCTCTTGGCGGTGTCGCGGATGCCGATGATTTCAATTTCATCACCAACCTTGACAATTCCACGCTCAATACGCCCGGTGACCACGGTGCCACGTCCGGAAATCGAGAAGACGTCTTCGATCGGCATCAGGAAGGGCTTGTCAACCGGACGCTCAGGCAGCGGAATGTAGCTGTCCAGGGCGTCTGCCAGTTTGAAAATAGCAGGTTCGCCGATGTCGCTCTGATCGCCTTCCAGGGCCTTCAGGGCGGAGCCAATGACGACCGGGATATCGTCTCCCGGGAAATCATACTTGGACAGCAGTTCGCGGACTTCCATTTCGACCAGCTCAAGCAGTTCGGCGTCATCCACCATGTCAGCCTTGTTCAGGAACACGACAATGAAAGGTACGCCCACCTGACGGGCCAGCAGGATGTGTTCACGCGTCTGCGGCATGGGGCCGTCCGCCGCTGAACAGACCAGAATGGCACCATCCATCTGCGCCGCTCCGGTGATCATGTTCTTGACGTAGTCGGCGTGTCCGGGGCAGTCCACATGAGCATAGTGACGCGCTTCCGTCTCATACTCGACGTGTGAGGTCGCGATCGTGATGCCACGCGCCCGTTCTTCCGGCGCGTTGTCAATCTGATCATAGGCCCGTACTTCTCCACCAAACTTCGTCGACAGCACCTTCGTCAGCGCCGCCGTTAATGTGGTCTTACCATGGTCCACGTGACCAATCGTTCCCACGTTTACATGCGGCTTCGTCCGCTCAAATTTCCCTTTGGACATCTTGAACTCTCCCGTTACGACTAGCGCTGACTTTTCTTGACAATGGCCTCGGCCACATGGCCGGGGACTTCCATATACTTCTCAAACTGCATGGTGTAGGTGGCACGCCCCTGTGACAATGAACGGACCGTCGTTGCATAACCAAACATTTCCGACAGCGGCACTTCACAACGAATGACCTTGGCACCGGCTTCGTCTTCCATACCCTGCATCATGCCGCGACGACTATTGATATCACCGATGATATCACCCATGTATTCTTCCGGCGTCACCACTTCCACTGCAAAAATAGGCTCTAACAGCACTGGATTGGCTTTTGCTGCACCGGCTTTGAAACCCATGGACCCTGCTATTTTAAATGCAGCTTCTGATGAGTCGACGTCATGATAAGAACCGTCAAAAATGGTTACCTTGACGTCCACTACCGGGAAGCCGGCGATAATACCATTTTCGAGGGCTTCTTCAACACCTTTTTGCGTAGGTCCGATAAATTCTTTGGGAACCGTACCGCCAACCACACCATTTTCGAAACTAAATCCGGTTCCGGGTTCCAAAGGTTCCAGACGCAACCAGACATGACCATACTGACCGCGACCACCAGACTGACGGACAAACTTACCTTCAGCCTCTACGGTCTTGCGGATTGTCTCACGATAAGCGACCTGAGGCGCACCCACCGTGGCTTCGACGTTAAACTCGCGTTTCATACGATCTACAATGATTTCAAGATGAAGCTCGCCCATACCGGAAATAATCGTCTGTCCTGATTCCTGATCAGTACGCACCCGGAAGGAGGGATCTTCCTGAGCCAACTTACCCAGGGCAATGCCCATTTTTTCCTGATCGGCCTTGGTTTTGGGCTCGACAGCAACATGAATGACCGGCTCAGGGAATTCCATCTGTTCAAGCGAAATAGGTTTATTGAGATCACAGAGGGTGTCACCGGTATAGGCAGTTTTCAAACCTACTGCAGCAGCAATATCACCTGCCAAAACTTCCTTGATTTCATGACGCTCATTAGCATGCATCTGGAGCACACGACCAATACGTTCTTTTTGATTGCGACCCGGGTTCAATACCGTGGAGCCAGCTGTCAGAACGCCTGAATACACCCGGAAGAAGGTCAGCTGGCCCACAAATGGATCTGTAGCAATTTTGAATGCCAGTGCAGAAAATGGCGCTTCATCATCGGCAGAACGTACAATTTGCGCGCCGGAATCCGGATCCGTGCCAACTACTGCCTCAATATCTACAGGCGAAGGCAAGTAATCTAAAACTGCATCTAATGCAGCCTGTACACCTTTGTTTTTGAAAGCACTGCCGCACAGAACCGGAACGGTTACGCCAGCAATGGTCGCCTTGCGCAAAGCAGCCTGAAGCTCTGGGATGGAGATTTCCTCCCCTTCCAGATATTTCATCATGACTTCTTCATCCGCGTCAGCAATGGCTTCAATCATGAAGTGACGGGCGGCTTCAGCTTCTTCACGCAGGTCTGCAGGAATTTCTTCTTCAGTAAAGCGCGTCCCTTGAAGGGCATCATCCCAGTTGATGGACTTCATTTTCATCAAATCGATGACACCACTGAAACGGTCTTCTTCACCGATGGGCAACTGGACCGGAACCGGGTTCCCTTTCAACTTGGTTGCAATTTGCTCGACTACCCGCTTGAAGTTGGCACCCTGACGATCCATTTTGTTCACAAAAGCAATGCGCGGGACCTTGTATTTATTAGCCTGACGCCATACCGTTTCGGACTGGGGCTGCACACCGCCCACTGCGCAGAAAACCGCCATAGCGCCGTCGAGGACGCGCAACGAACGCTCCACTTCAATGGTGAAGTCTACGTGTCCGGGGGTATCAATGATATTGATGCGATGTTCCGCACGCTGTCCATCCATACCTTTCCAGAAACAGGTCGTTGCGGCAGAAGTAATGGTAATGCCGCGCTCCTGTTCCTGAGCCATCCAGTCCATAACGGCAGTACCCTCATGCACCTCACCAATCTTATGAGACACGCCTGTGTAAAATAAGATACGTTCAGTGGTAGTCGTTTTGCCGGCATCAATATGCGCCATAATGCCGATATTGCGATAACGTTCAATGGGGGTCGTGCGAGCCACAGTTTAGTCCTTTTGGGTGAGAGGCCGATCAATTACCAACGGAAATGCGCAAAGGCCTTGTTGGCTTCTGCCATACGATGGGTTTCTTCACGCTTGCGAACTGCGTTTCCACGATTCTCTGCTGCCTCAAGAATCTCGGCGGCGAGACGGTTGCCCATGGATTTTTCATTCCGCTTGCGCGCTGAATCACGCAGCCAGCGCATGGCCAAAGCCATTCTCCGGTCGGAACGAATTTCTACCGGCACCTGATAAGTAGCACCGCCGACGCGACGACTTTTGACTTCGACGACCGGACGGACATTGTCAATGGCCTTGCGAAATACTTCCAGAGCATCACTTTTACTGCGCTCCGCAACCATTTCAAGGGCACCGTAGACAATTTTTTCCGCCGTGCTTTTTTTGCCGTCACGCATCATGACATTCGCAAATTTGGCGATGACTTCTTCTTTATACTTGGGATCCGGGAGAACAATCCGCTTGGGGACTTCACGACGTCTGGGCATGGCGCAACAACTCCTTCAATCTTTGCTTATTTGGGACGCTTGGCGCCGTACTTGGAGCGGGACTGCTTGCGGTTTTTCACGCCAGCGGTATCCAGGGTACCACGCACAATATGATAACGAACGCCGGGCAAATCCTTCACACGACCACCCCGGATGAGTACCACCGAGTGCTCCTGCAGGTTATGACCTTCACCAGGAATATAGCTACTTACCTCAAAACCATTCGTGAGACGCACACGGGCGACCTTACGCAATGCCGAGTTCGGCTTTTTAGGCGTCGTGGTGTAAACACGGGTACAAACTCCACGTTTTTGTGGATTGGCATCCAGGGCTGGCACCTTACTTTTGGCGACAGGCCGCTTGCGTGGCTTGCGCACGAGTTGATTTAATGTGGGCATTTACAATCTCCAGAGTACGATGATGGCACCCAGCCTCACCGATGAGAGGGCGCATTCTAGTGAGGCTTGCCCTGACTGTCAAGGCAAACCTCGGACATACCTTACAAAATTACCGATTTTCGCTGTTCAGCAAGGCTTCTGCAGCATTAGACGATGATTCCCCAGCAGTCGCCAACACTTCGCCACGATTCAGACGGCGGCGATGTTCATGGTAGGCAAGCCCGGTGCCGGCGGGAACCAGACGACCGACAATGACGTTTTCCTTGAGGCCACGCAGGTCATCCAGCTTTCCTGACACCGCTGCTTCGGTTAGTACACGCGTGGTTTCCTGGAAACTGGCCGCTGAAATAAAGGACTCGGTGGACAAACTGGCCTTGGTAATACCGAGCAGCATCGGCTTAAAGCGCGCCGGTTCCTTGCCATCCCGCTCCAACTGGGCATTTTCATCTTCAACCCGGGCCCGATCCACCTGGTCGCCTGTAATAAAGGTTCCGTCCCCACTGGAAGTCACCTCTACCCGCCGCAGCATCTGGCGCAGAATCACTTCAATGTGTTTGTCGTTAATACGCACACCCTGTAAGCGATAGACGTCCTGCACTTCGTCGACAATGTAATTGGCAAGCGCCTGGACACCCAACACCCGCAAGATGTCATGGGGTACTGGCTGACCTTCTACCAATTGCTCACCGGGAACAACACGCTCCCCTTCGTACACCGTAACGTGACGGCCCTTGGGAATGAGATATTCATGCTGTTCAGCGTTTTCGTCGGTAATGATGAGGCGCTGCTTACCCTTGGTATCCTTGCCAAAACCGACAATGCCTTCGTGCTCCGCAATAATCGCAAAGTCCTTGGGACGACGGGCTTCAAACAACTCGGCCACACGTGGCAAACCACCGGTAATATCACGGGTTTTCGTGGTACCGGCGGGCAGACGGGCCAAAATGTCGCCCGGGAATATCTCCATCCCTTCCTGTACCGCAATAATCGCTCTGGCGGGCAGGAAATAACGTGCCGGCAAGTCGGTTCCCGGCAATTTGAGGTCTTGGCCCTTTTCATCAAGGATGCCAATGACCGGTCGCAAATCCCGACCCTGCGGTGGACGCTGTTTCGTATCAATGACCATCAAGGTCGACAGACCGGTTATTTCATCGGTCTGAATAGCGACACTGGCACCTTCTACAGCATCTTTCAGTGATATTCTACCGCCTACCTCGCTGACAATCGGACGCGTATGCGGATCCCATTCAGCAACCCGCATACCAGCCGTCACCGGAGTATTATCATTGACGAGTAATGTCGCGCCGTAAGGCATTTTGTAACGTTCTTTTTCACGACCCTGTTCGTCTGTCACGGTCACTTCACCGTTACGACCGACAACGACGTGACGACCACTGGAGTGCGTTACAATGCGCAAGTTCGACTGATAATGGAATACGCCACCCTGCTTCACATCCAGACTGCTTTGCGCAGCAGAACGACTGGCGGCACCACCAATATGGAAAGTTCGCATGGTCAACTGGGTACCCGGTTCGCCAATGGATTGCGCAGCGATGACGCCAACTGCTTCGCCTGCGTTCACCAGATGACCTCGGGCCAGATCACGTCCATAACACAGGGCACAAACCCCGTGCCGTGAATGACAGGTGAGCGGTGATCGTACCTTCAATGCATCCACACCCAGTGCGTCAAGCTGGCCCAAATGCTGCTCCGCCAACATGGTATTGCGGGGGATGACAATCTCCCCGGTATTCGGATGCAGAAGATCTTCGGAAAGCACCCGACCGAGCACCCGGTCGCGCAAGGGTTCGATGACTTCGCCACCTTCCACCAGCGAGGTCATGGGCAGACCTTCTTCCGATCCACAATCGCGTTCAACCACCACCAGATCCTGGGTTACGTCCACCAATCTGCGGGTCAGGTAACCGGAGTTTGCGGTTTTCAGCGCCGTATCCGCCAGTCCCTTACGTGCGCCATGGGTCGAGATGAAGTACTGGAGAACGTTGAGTCCTTCACGGAAGTTGGCGGTGATGGGCGTTTCAATGATGGAGCCATCCGGCTTGGCCATCAGGCCGCGCATTCCGGCCAACTGACGAATCTGGGCCGCAGAACCACGCGCTCCGGAATCCGCCATCATGAAGATGGAATTAAACGAATCCTGTTGCACCTTGCTGCCGTCTGGAAGTTCAACGGTTTCCTTGCTGACCCGATCCATCATGGCTTTCGCCACTTCATCGGTGGCTCTTGACCAGATATCGACGACTTTATTGTAACGTTCACCCTCGGTGACCAGGCCAGACGTATATTGGGCCTGGATGGCTTTCACCTCGTCTTCGGAGCGGCTGAGAATTCCTTCCTTCTCCTGCGGGGTCACCATATCGCCGGCACCGAAAGAAATGCCCGCGCGGGTCGCCATACGGAAGCCGGTGTACATCAGCTGGTCCGCAAAAATGACGGTGTCCTTGATTCCCAGGGTGCGGTAACACGTATTGATCAGTTCGCCAATGACTTTTTTCTTCAGCACCCGGTTGATGACACTGAAGGATAGCCCTTCGGGCAAAATATCGCCGAGCAGGGCGCGTCCGGCGGTAGTTTCAATGCGCTCGCCCCGGAAACGGACCGTGATGCGGGCATGGAGTCCCACCTGACCAGTTTCATAAGCCCTACGTACTTCGCGAATATCGGAGAACATGCCTCCGGTACCCTTGGCATCAGCACGCTCCTGACTGGCATAGTAAAGTCCCAGCACAATATCCTGTGACGGCACGATGACCGGATCACCATTGGCAGGACTGAGAATGTTATTGGTGGACATCATTAATGTCCGGGCTTCGAGCTGCGCCTCCAAAGACAGCGGTACATGGACCGCCATCTGGTCACCGTCAAAGTCGGCGTTGTAGGCCGCACAAACCAGCGGATGCAACTGAATGGCCTTGCCCTCGATCAACACCGGTTCAAATGCCTGGATGCCCAGACGGTGCAGGGTCGGGGCGCGGTTCAGCATGACCGGATGTTCGCGAATGACTTCTTCGAGAATATCCCAAACCTCGGGTTTTTCCTGCTCTACCAAGCGTTTGGCCGCCTTGATAGTCGTCGCCAAACCGCGCTCTTCCAGCTTGTTGAAAATAAAGGGTTTGAACAACTCCAGCGCCATTTTCTTGGGAAGGCCGCACTGATGCAGACGCAACTCGGGACCAACCACAATGACCGAACGGCCGGAGTAATCGACCCGCTTACCCAGCAGGTTCTGGCGGAAACGCCCCTGCTTACCCTTGATCATATCTGCCAAGGACTTGAGCGGACGCTTGTTGGGGCCGGAAATGGCGCGACCACGACGACCATTATCCAGAAGGGCATCAACCGCTTCCTGCAACATGCGTTTTTCGTTGCGCACGATAATATCCGGCGCTTTCAATTCCAACAGGCGCTTCAGACGGTTGTTGCGGTTAATAACGCGACGATATAAATCGTTGAGATCCGAAGTCGCAAAACGACCGCCATCCAAAGGCACCAGAGGACGCAGATCGGGTGGCAGTACCGGCAAAACTTCCAGGATCATCCATTCCGGGCGATTTCCCGAGGATTCAAAACCTTCAAGAATTTTCAGACGCTTGCTCAGTTTTTTGGTTTTGGTGTCCGAGTTACTTTCACGCAGTTCGTTACGGATACGTTCAATTTCCTGAACCAGTGGAATGCCGCGCAGCAGATCGCGAATACCTTCTGCACCCATCTTGGCGACAAATTCGTCACCATGTTCTTCGAGCGCATCCAGATACTGGTCTTCACTCATGATCAGACCACGTTCCAGCGCGGTCACACCGGGGTCTACCACCACATAAGCCTCAAAATACAGAACGCGCTCGATATCCCGTAATGGCATATCCAGAATCATACCCATACGACTGGGCAAGGACTTGAGGAACCAGATATGCGCTACCGGGCTGGCGAGCTCAATGTGGCCCATACGCTCACGCCGCACGCGCGCCTGGGTGACTTCCACACCACATTTTTCGCAAACCACACCACGATGCTTGAGACGCTTGTACTTGCCACAAAGACATTCGTAGTCCTTGATCGGGCCGAAAATCTTGGCACAGAACAAACCTTCGCGCTCAGGCTTGAAAGTCCGGTAGTTAATGGTCTCAGGCTTTTTTACTTCACCAAACGACCAGGAACGCACCTTGTCCGGAGAGGCAATACCTATCCGTATGGCATCAAATTCTTCTTGCTGATCGTTTTGTTTAAAGAGCTTCAGTAAGTCTTTCAACGCATCCATCCTTGCCCGCCCGGGGCGGAAATATTACTTGGACTGTTCCAATTCAATGTCGATACCCAGCGAACGCAGCTCTTTCAACAGCACGTTAAAAGATTCCGGCATTCCGGCATCCATACGGAAATCACCTTTGACGATGGACTCATACATTTTACTGCGGCCACTGACGTCATCAGACTTCACGGTCAGCATTTCCTGCAATGTATAAGCGGCTCCATACGCCTCCAGGGCCCAGACTTCCATTTCACCGAAGCGCTGGCCACCAAACTGAGCCTTACCCCCCAGCGGTTGCTGGGTAACCAGACTGTACGGTCCGGTGGACCGGGCATGCATTTTGTCATCGACCAGATGGTGCAGCTTGAGCATATAGAGGTAACCCACCGTCACAGGACGATCAAAGGCTTCGCCGGTACGCCCATCGTACAGGGTGACTTGACCACTGCGCGGTAACCCTGCCAGCTCCAGCATATCGCGGATTTCTTCTTCCGCAGCGCCGTCAAATACGGGAGTCGCCATCGGAACGCCACCGCGCAGGTTCCGCGCCAGTTCCCGGATTTCCTCATCCGACAGGCTATCGAGATCTTCTTTCTTGCCTGCCCGATTGTAGATTTCCGCCAGGAAGGCACGCATTTCCTTCATGGCCAAATCGCTTTCGAGCATTCCGGCAATTTTTTTACCCAGCCCTTTGGCAGCCCAACCCAGATGGGTTTCCAGAATCTGACCCACGTTCATACGTGACGGCACACCCAGCGGATTGAGGACAATATCTACTGCCGTTCCATCAGCCAGATGCGGCATATCTTCTACGGGAACAATTTTGGATACCACACCCTTGTTACCATGGCGCCCGGCCATTTTGTCACCGGGTTGCAGATGACGCTTGATGGCTACATGCACCTTGACCATTTTCAGGACACCAGGACTCAGATCATCGCCCTGGGTGAGCTTGCGACGTTTTTCTTCCAGCACCGCATCCAAACGTTGACGCTGTTCTTCCAACTGGGCTCGGATTTGTTCCAGTGCGTCATTACCTTCATCGGAACGCAAACGGATTTCAAACCATTGCGCGCGGGGTAGATCTTTCAGATACGCCTTGGTCACCTTGTTGCCGGCTGCAAGTCCATTGGGACCGCCCTCAGCCACCTTACCCGTCAACAGTCGCTCAATACGCTGGTAGCTGTCTTCTTCAACAATACGGTACTGATCGTTCAGATCCTTACGAATCCGGGTCAGTTCGTGTTCTTCGATAGACTTGGCGCGCGCATCTTTGTCAATACCATCACGGGTAAATACCTGGACGTCTATGACCGTTCCATACATACCTGCCGGCATACGCATGGAATTATCCTTCACGTCCGAAGCCTTCTCTCCGAAAATGGCGCGTAACAATTTTTCTTCCGGGGTCAGCTGGGTTTCACCCTTGGGGGTCACCTTACCTACCAGGATGTCTCCGGGGGCCAGTTCTGCGCCGATTACGACAATACCGGATTCATCCAGATGACGCAGGGCACCTTCAGCCACATTGGGAATATCCCGCGTGATTTCTTCCGGCCCGAGTTTGGTATCACGGGCAAACACCGAGAACTCTTCAATATGGATGGTGGTGTAACGATCTTCAGCAACCACCCGTTCCGAAATCAAAATGGAGTCTTCAAAGTTGTACCCATTCCAGGGCATGAAAGCCACCAGCATGTTCTGACCCAGAGCCAGCTCACCCATCTCCGTGCTGGGTCCGTCCGCCAAAACATCCCCACGGCTGACCACATCACCGACTTTGACTACCGGACGCTGATTCAAGGTCGTATTCTGGTTGGAACGGGCGTACTTGACCAAATTGTAGATATCTACGCCGGGTTCTTCGGCCAGTGTTTCTTCATCATTGACCCGAATCACAATGCGAGCGCCATCGACAATATCGACCACACCACCGCGCCGCGCTACTACTGCCGCACCAGAATCAATAGCCACCACCCGTTCCATGCCTGTGCCAACCATGGGCGCATCGGAACGAATGGTCGGAACCGCCTGGCGTTGCATGTTGGAGCCCATCAACGCGCGGTTGGCGTCATCATGCTCCAGGAAGGGGATCATGCTGGCCGCGACCGAAACAATCTGGCGGGGAGAAATATCCATGAACTGCACCTGATCCCGATTAGCCAGGGTCGTCTCGTTTTTGTGGCGGCAGGAGATAAGTTCTTCCACCAGCAGGCCATCATCATCCAGGACCGAGTTCGCCTGGGCGATTACATAATTACCTTCTTCAATGGCCGAGAGGTATTCGATTTCATCCGTCGCTCGACGATCTACTACACGCCGGTAAGGTGTTTCCAGAAATCCGTAGTCGTTAGTCCGGGCATAGCAGGCCAAACTGTTGATCAAACCGATATTTGGACCTTCCGGCGTTTCAATCGGACAGATCCGGCCATAGTGGGTCGGATGCACGTCACGGACTTCAAAACCGGCTCGTTCACGGGTCAAGCCACCCGGTCCCAGAGCGGAAACACGACGCTTATGAGTGACCTCGGAAAGCGGATTGGTCTGATCCATAAACTGGGAAAGCTGACTGGAGCCAAAGAACTCATTGACCACCGCAGCAATCGGCTTGGCATTGATAAGATCCTGAGGAGTCAACCCTTCACTCTCGGCGAGGGCCAGACGATCTTTGACCGCCCGTTCAACACGCACCAGTCCCAGACGGAACTGGTTCTCCATCAACTCGCCCACAGAACGCACACGGCGGTTGCCGAGATGATCAATATCGTCAATTTCGCCGATGCCGTTGCGCAGGGATACCAGCACCTTGAGTACGGCCAGGATATCCTCGCTGCTCAGCACTCCGGGACCCGTAATTTCCTCGCGCCCGACGCGACGATTGAACTTCATCCGTCCGACGGCCGACAGATCATAGCGATCGGGGCTGAAAAACAGACCCTGGAAAAGATTCTGAGCAGCATCCTTGGTCGGCGGCTCACCCGGACGCATTAAACGATAGATTTCCATCTGCGCTTCATGGGCATCACGAGAAGTATCAATTCGCAGCGTCTCGGAAATATAGGGACCCCGATCAATTTCATTGATGTACAGGGTGTGCAGTGATAAAGAAGGTCCCTTGCGCAGCACATCGAGCACTTCTCCGGTAATGGGTTCATTGACTGCCAGCAACACTTCACCGGTTTCCGGGTTGACGACGTCCTTGGCAAGCACTTTGCCCAGAACAAACACATCCGGGACGGGCAACTGCTGTAATCCCGGAACTTCGGCCAATACTTTGATATGCCGTGCAGTAATGCGTTTGCCAGTAGACACGATGACTTCACCCGTGGCCGGATTGACGATATCAAAGCTGGCAATTTCCCCCTGGAGACGTTGGGGAATCAAGTCATAATGCAACTCTCCATCCAGAATATGGAAGGTATCGGTCTCAAAAAACATTTCGAGAATGTCTTCGGTACTATAACCCAGGGCCCGCAACAAAGTTGTTGCCGGCAATTTGCGACGGCGATCAATACGCGCGTAAACATGGTCCTTGGGATCAAATTCAAAATCCAGCCAGGAACCGCGATAGGGAATAATACGGGCATTAAATAACAGTTTGCCCGAGGAATGGGTTTTACCCCGATCATGGTCAAAAAACACACCTGGTGAACGATGCAACTGCGAAACAATAATACGCTCGGTTCCATTGATGACAAACGAACCGTGTTCGGTCATGAGCGGTATTTCCCCCATGTACACGTCCTGTTCCTTCACATCTTTGACCCGCTTGGCGCCGGTACTGTCATCTTTTTCCATGACCGCCAGGCGCAACCGTACGCGCAGGCCGGCATTAAAGGTCAGACCGCGCTGACGACATTCCACCACATCAAAAGCCGGTTTTTCCAGGCGATAGGACACATAATCCAGCATGGCATTGCCGGAATAGCTCTCCATTGGAAAAATCGAGCGGAAAACCGCCTCTAACCCTGTTTCCTTGCGCGCCGCCGGAGCCGCTGACTCCTGGAGGAACTCCCGATAAGAATCCATCTGCGTAGCCAGCAGATATGGCACTGCGAGAATGCTCTGGCTTTTGCCAAAGTCTTTACGAATCCGTTTCTTTTCAGTAAAAGAGTAGGCCATGGATGCTCCGCGCGACGACTGCAAGGTTTAGGGAAAACATTTAAAGCTGCTTTCCACAAACGATGAATGGGCTGGCAACCGTATTTGTTGCCAGCCGGATAAACTGCTTAATACATGTACAACTAATTACTTGATCTCCGCCTCGGCACCAGCCTCGACGAGTTGGGCCTTGACGCTTTCGGCCTCAGCCTTGGCGACGCCTTCTTTCACAGCCTTGGGCGCGCCGTCGACCAGATCCTTGGCTTCTTTCAAGCCAAGACCGGTAATGGCACGCACTACCTTGATGGTATTCACCTTGTTGGCACCAGCACTGGTCAGTATGACATCAAATTCAGTCTGCTCTTCTGCTGCTGCAGCTCCATCACCACCAGCGGCACCACCGGCAGGGGCGGCAACAGCCACTGCGGCTGCAGAAACACCAAATTTTTCTTCCATTTCCTTAATCAGTTCAGAAAGTTCAAGAACCGTCATACCTGCAATAGCGTCTAAAATTTCAGCTTTGGACAATGCCATTTTTACAACTCCTTCATCATTAATTTTGAGTTAGGCAGCGCGTTGATCGCGAACTGCTGCAAGGACCCGAACAAAACGACTCGGAACCTCGTTGAGGGTGCGTACGAAACCGGATACGGGTGCCTGCATGGTGCCGAGCAACTTGGCCAGCAATTCTTCACGAGACGGCATCTTGCTCAATTGGGCAATAGCCGCAGCATCAATCTGCTTGCCACTCAATACACCACCGGTAATCACCAGCTTGTCAAAACGCTTGGCGAAATCCGTAAAAATTTTGGCTAATGCCACCGGATCTTCCGCTGCCGCAAATACCAGGGGCCCCTTCAACAAAGAGTCCATGACCGCGAATGGCGTGCCCGCCAGGGCTCGCTTCAACAGCGTGTTTTTTACCACCTGAACATGTACGGACTGTTTCAGTGCTTCTGCCCGAAACGCCGTCATTTGTGCCACAGTCAAACCACGATACTCTGCTACCACAGTGGCTTGCGCCTCTGCGATTTTGGCTTGAAGGGCGATGACGACCTGTTCCTTTTCTGCGAGTTTAAGACTCACGTGAATGTCACCTCCTATCTAACCGAGGCGGCCAAAAGGCTGGCGCGCCGTCGCCTACGCAGGGAAAAACATTAAGGCTTGCGCCCCCTGCGGTCTTTGTACGCCGGCTCACGCCGACCTTTCCGCCCGAAGACAGAAACTGTTACGCCAAGCCAGAAAGATCTACGCCGACCCCGGGACCCATGGTCGGAGATAAACTGACTTTACGAATATAAATACCCTTACTGGTGGCCGGTTTGGCTTTACGCAAGCTGTCAATCAGCGCCATCAGGTTTTCCTGCAGCGCTTTAGCTTCAAAGGAAGACTTGCCAATACTGCTATGCACAATACCGCCCTTGTCGGCACGGTAACGCACCTGACCACCCTTGGCATTGACTACCGCAGTACGCACATCTGCCGTGACGGTACCCACTTTGGGGTTTGGCATCAAACCACGCGGCCCCAGAACCGGACCCAAAGTGCCGACAATACGCATCGCATCTGGAGTGGCAATGACCACGTCAAAATCCATCTGTCCGGCCTTGACCTGTTCGGCCAAATCTTCCATACCAACGATATCAGCTCCAGCTTCACGGGCTTCATTAGCCTTGTCAGCTGTTGCAAACACAGCGACCCGCATTTGTTTACCGGTGCCATTGGGCAACACTACCGCGCCGCGAACCACCTGATCGGATTTGCGGGGATCAATCCCCAGACCGACTGCGACATCTACTGATTCATCGAACTTGGCTGTGGCCATTTTCTTGACCAGCTCCAATGCTTCTTCAATGGCGTAGCGTTGGTTGCGATTGACCAAATCACGAGCAGCAGTACTCCGTTTGGATTTATTAGCCATGTCTTAGCCCTCCACCGTCAGGCCCATACTCCGGGCAGTACCACGCACACTCCGTTTGGCCGATTCCAGATTTTCGGTATTGAGATCGGGCATCTTGGTCTTGGCGATTTCCTCGACCTGCGCCTCTGTCACCTTACCGACCTTCATGGTATTTGGACGGCCGCTACCTTTTGGTAAGCCTGCAGCTTTCATCAACAACACGGCAGCGGGTGGTGTTTTAACTTCAAAAGTAAAACTTTTGTCTGCAAATACTGTAATCACCACGGGCAAAGGCAAACCGGGTTCTACGCCCTGAGTTTGGGCATTAAAAGCCTTGCAAAATTCCATGATATTGAGGCCGCGCTGACCCAAGGCCGGGCCAATGGGCGGACTCGGATTGGCTTGGGTAGCCTTAACCTGTAATTTGATATAACCTGTTATTTTCTTTGCCATTACTCAGCTCCTGTGAGGTGCAAACGCCGTCAGGCTCCCTCGTCATGTAACCGTCAGACTTTTTCTACCTGACCGAAATCCAGCTCTACGGGGGTGGAGCGACCAAAAATGGTGACCGATACCCGCAGTTTACTTTTCTCAAAATTGACTTCTTCAACTACACCATTGAAGTCCTTGAAAGGACCGTCGATGACCCGCACCTGCTCGCCCGCATCGAAACTGAATTTCGGACGCGGCTTTTCAACGCCTTCCTTGATGCGATCCATGATGGCATCGGTCTCTGCATCACTAAGCGGATGCGGACGCCCGACCGAGCCGCCCACAAAACCGGTGACCCTGGGCGTGCTTTTCACCAGGTGCCAGGTTGTATCATCCATTTCCATTTGCACGAGAACGTAGCCTGGATAAAACATGCGCTGTGAATTGGTTTTTTGACCATTGCGCATTTCCACGACTTCTTCCACAGGGACCAGTATCTCGCCAAAACAATCGCTAAGACCCTCGCGTTGCGCCCGCTCGCGAATTTCTGCCTGAACTTTCTTCTCAAAACCCGAGAATGCATGCACTACATACCAACGCATAGCCATTTAGCCAACTCCTCCGAGTAGTAGCCGTACCACACCAAGGAGTGCCAGATCGACCAACCACAGAAAGGCCGCAATAACGGCAATCAACCCTATGATAATGGCAGTGCTCCGCAATACTTCAGGGCGGGTTGGCCAGACGACTTTCAGCAATTCAAGATACGCTTCCCGAAAAAATACCAAAAGCTTCTTTCCGCTTTCACTATAGGCAAACAAGCCTACGGCAATCAGCAGGCCGACTGCCAACCCAACACTCGGGTAATACGTCCCGATACGCGTGGGGATCAGAAAATACGCGAACACCCCGAGGGCAGCGAAACCTGCCGCAAAATAGAGCTTCACTTTTTCCAACATGACCACCGCACCTTTAATAATGGCAGGGCAGGAGGGGATCGAACCCCCAACCTGCGGTTTTGGAGACCGCTGCTCTACCAATTGAGCTACTGCCCTGCAGACGGCAAACGGCGGACAGGCCGCCGTTCAACTTTACAACTAAACTGACTTACTCAACTACCTTGGAAACGACGCCGGCACCCACCGTACGGCCGCCTTCACGTACCGCAAAGCGCAAGCCTTCTTCCATCGCAATCGGGGCAATCAGGGCAACCTTAAACAACACGTTGTCACCAGGCATCACCATCTCTACACCTTCCGGCAATTCCACCGCACCGGTTACGTCCGTGGTGCGGAAGTAAAACTGCGGACGGTAACCATTGAAAAACGGAGTATGACGGCCGCCTTCTTCTTTCGACAGGACATACACTTCCGCTTCAAAACGGGTGTGCGGCTTGATGCTGCCGGGCTTGGCCAATACCTGTCCACGCTCCACGTCGTCTTTCTTGGTGCCACGCAGCAACACGCCGACGTTGTCGCCAGCCTGCCCCTGATCCAATATCTTCCGGAACATTTCCACACCGGTCACAATGCTCTTGGCGGTGTCGCGGATGCCGATGATTTCAATTTCATCACCAACCTTGACAATTCCACGCTCAATACGCCCGGTGACCACGGTGCCACGTCCGGAAATCGAGAAGACGTCTTCGATCGGCATCAGGAAGGGCTTGTCAACCGGACGCTCAGGCAGCGGAATGTAGCTGTCCAGGGCGTCTGCCAGTTTGAAAATAGCAGGTTCGCCGATGTCGCTCTGATCGCCTTCCAGGGCCTTCAGGGCGGAGCCAATGACGACCGGGATATCGTCTCCCGGGAAATCATACTTGGACAGCAGTTCGCGGACTTCCATTTCGACCAGCTCAAGCAGTTCGGCGTCATCCACCATGTCAGCCTTGTTCAGGAACACGACAATGAAAGGTACGCCCACCTGACGGGCCAGCAGGATGTGTTCACGCGTCTGCGGCATGGGGCCGTCCGCCGCTGAACAGACCAGAATGGCACCATCCATCTGCGCCGCTCCGGTGATCATGTTCTTGACGTAGTCGGCGTGTCCGGGGCAGTCCACATGAGCATAGTGACGCGCTTCCGTCTCATACTCGACGTGTGAGGTCGCGATCGTGATGCCACGCGCCCGTTCTTCCGGCGCGTTGTCAATCTGATCATAGGCCCGTACTTCTCCACCAAACTTCGTCGACAGCACCTTCGTCAGCGCCGCCGTTAATGTGGTCTTACCATGGTCCACGTGACCAATCGTTCCCACGTTTACATGCGGCTTCGTCCGCTCAAATTTCCCTTTGGACATCAGAAACTCCCCAAGAAAACAGACCCAAGAAAAAAATATGGAGCCCACAACCGGATTCGAACCGGTGACCTCTTCCTTACCAAGGAAGTGCTCTACCGCCTGAGCTATGTGGGCCTACTTCTGGAGCGGGTGATGGGAATCGAACCCACACCATCAGCTTGGAAGGCTGAGGTTCTACCATTGAACTACACCCGCATAAACCGTGGCGCCCGCGCCGCTTACTATTTATTTACCTATGCACTTTTAATCGAAATATGGTGGAGGGAGGAGGATTCGAACCTCCGAAGGCAGAGCCGTCAGATTTACAGTCTGATCCCTTTGACCGCTCGGGAACCCCTCCACGATTAGCGGCGCATTGTGCCGCTTAGTGCTGGCACCTGTCAATAGAAATTATGACAATCTCTGTCGCACTTTATTTATCCCGCACCACGCCAGTCAAGTGCCCCAGATGGCTTTTTTGATCTTGATTTTAAAAGATCCTCTTTGCTTATTGTGCCCATTTCTTGACATCGTTGCCGATTTACAACATTCTCTGCCTGGCTGTACTAGATTTTGCCAGGTAGATTTCTGCCCGGGCTTGAGAGGAGGGTTTATAATGCAACATATTAAACGTATTACGCTGATGCTTGCCATCAGCGGCGGTTTTATTGCTGGAACGGCGTTTGCTGATAATGCTTACAACGGTTATGCCATTGAGGCTGGTGGAAAGCCGGTAGTCGCTTCCAATGGTGCTTGTGTCCGTGGCGGACGTCCAGACACGGATGGCGCCATTCCTGCTTATTGCGCACCTCAGCCTGCTCCGGTTGCGGTGAAGCCAGCACCCGCTCCGGCTCCCGTTCCGGCACCTATTGCCCCAGTCGAACGTACGGTTCTGGTCAGTAAGCCCATTACCATTACTGGCATCAACTTTAAATTTGATTCCTACAAACTCCTGGATCATGACATCAGGGTTTTGGACGAAGTAGCCGATTTTGCCAAAAATCATCCGACGGCTGTTCTGGACGTGAATGGATATTGCAGCAAAGTTGGTAGTTACGCCTACAACCTGAAGCTGTCCAAGTTACGCGCCCAAAGCGTTGCTCAATACCTTGCCAATCATGGTGTTTCCAATGATCGCATGGTCTTGAAAGGACATTCCTACAATGATCCCGTCGCCAGCAACGCCACTTCACAAGGGCGCTTCCTGAACCAGCGTGTGGAAATCAATTCCAACATCAAGGTTCAAAAAACAGTTCAGTAACCAGTCCTGAACGGCTGAATAAGGCGGGTCGAAATTGATCCGCCTTTTTTGTGCCTTTTGTCCATCATGCAGCATTCAAATTCCATGCTAGACTAGCGACCATGCGACAATCCCTGCTTCGTTTCGTACGTACTCTGCACATCACTCGCGTCCTGGTGAGGTACCGCCTGGATGAAGTGCTTTATTTTCTGCCCATATTAAAGCCGTATCAGGCTATTTTACGCCTTAGCCCCATGTCCTGGCTGGGTCCCAAGCCGCAGGGGGATTTTGCAGAACGACTGCGCCAGGCTCTGGAAACTCTGGGACCAACTTTCATCAAGCTCGGACAAATGTTGTCGACCCGACGCGATCTTCTGCCTGACTATATCACCCAGGAACTGGCCAAGCTGCAAGATGCCGTCCCACCCTTCCCCTCTGAAGAAGCTTGCAAAATCATTGAAAGCGCATTGGGCAAACCGATCAATACAGTGTTTTCAGAGTTTCATTCCAAACCGGCTGCGGCGGCTTCTATTGCTCAGGTTCATTTCGGCGTGCTGCAGGATGGTCGCGAAGTCGCTATTAAGGTCCGCCGTCCCGGCTTAAGACGAATTATTGATCAGGATCTGGCTATTTTAGGCCTGTTGGCTGATTTGGCGGAACGCTATTCCCAGGAAGGACGACGACTGAGAATTCGCGCTGTTGTCGCGGAATATGCCAAGACCTTGCGCGGAGAACTGGATTTGCTTCGCGAAGCTGCTAATGCCAGTCAATTACGTCGCAATTTTGCCGCCGATCCTGATCTGCTTTATATCCCTGAAATTTACTGGGATTACTGCAGTTCCTCGGTCCTGGTCATGGAACGGATTTACGGTATCCCGATTGGTCAGTTGGATGCCTTACGCGCTGCCGGCATCAACTTTGATCAACTCTCCAGACGCGCCGCAGATATTTTCTTCCGTCAGGTTTTTCGCGACGCCTACTTTCATGCAGATATGCATCCCGGCAACATTTTCATAGATCCCCAAAGCGGGCGCTTTATTGCTGTGGACTTTGGCATCATGGGCAGCCTGGATGATGCCAGCCAGCATTATCTGGCAGAAAACATGATCGCCTTTTTTCAAAGAGATTACCGGAGAGTCGCCGAGGCGCATGTGGAGGCAGGCTGGGTTCCGCCCGATACCAATGTTCAGGATTTTGAAACAGCGATCAGGGCCATTGCTGAACCTGTGTTTGAAAAACCCCTAAACGAAATTTCAGTCGCTAACTTGTTGCTGCGCTTATTCCAGACGACCCGGGCCTTTCACATGCAAACCCAGCCCCAACTTCTATTGCTCCAGAAAACTTTAGTGAACGTCGAAGGTATCGCCCGCGATTTCAATCCTGCATTGAACATGTGGGAAGTGGCCACTCCACTGCTGACTGAATGGCTCAGTCGTCAGCGCGGCCCCCGTGGCTGGTGGACGGAAATGAAGCGCCATTTTCCAGAATGGGGACTGGTCCTTCCGGAAATGCCCGTTTTACTGCATGGCATTCTTCGTCAGGCCCAACAGGGAGAGCTGCCCCTGGTTATTCGTAATCAGGATCTGGAAGGGATTCGTAAGGAAATCCGTCGCGGCATGTTGCGCCTTTCATTTGGTGTCAGTGGTACTTTCATTGTCGTCGGCATTGGTATTATGGCGGCACTCGCGCATAAACTGGACTATGCGATTCTCGATCTGCCACTCTGGGCCTGGTTGATTTTAATACCCGGATTCACCTGGGTTGGCGTTCGATGGGTCGGTAGTTTTTTCAGGATCCGAGATTAACGCTTAATCGATAAACAACAAGGGAGGATTGCTTTTATGTGGGTCATTATTTCGCTGGTGATAGCTGCTGTTGCTGTCCTATTCGCCGTACAGAATAATACCATGACATCCGTGCATTTTTTTTCATGGACTTTTGCCCAATCTCAGGGCGTGATTTTACTGGGTGGGTTTGTGGCGGGATTTATCGCCAGCATGCTGATCTATCTACCCACCCATATCCGCAACAAGCTCAAAATACGTCGTCATGAACGCCGCCTGTCTGATCTTGAAGGGCAACTCAATGAAGAAAGGGGCAAGCGGGAATATATCGAAAAAGAACATGCCGCCGCCTTACGCATCCAGAAAAACAACGGTGTGACCGGGTCCAAGGCCGAAAGCTGAGAACCCGGCGATATTGGTCCGCTTATTCGGCTTTTTTGTCCGCGACGGGTACCGCAGAAGCCGTTTTATTAATCGGCACGGCACGGGCAAGTACTTCGAGGTTTTTGGTAGCTTGCGTGTTACCTGCTTCTGCAGCCTTGTGCCACCACAATGCCGCTTTGGCGTAATCCTGAGGAACACCCTGGCCCATGAAATAGAGGTTGCCCAGATTATACTGAGCAGCCGAAACCCCCAACTCTGCCGCCTTGTTCCACCAATAGGCCGCTTTAATCAGGTCTTTGGGCACGCCCTGACCAAAATAATATTGCATGCCCAGGTTGTACTCGGCCTTGCCGTAACCATGCATGGCTGATTTTTCAAACCACTGTGCCGCCAACGTGTAATTTTGTGGCACACCATCGCCCAATGCGCAGCGGGTACCGATGCTGTTTTCCAGTTTGGCGGTGGTCAAATCGGTCGGCTGCGAGCTGGCTGAGTCTTCCATTTCTGCTTTATTGGCCGTCGTCTGGGCATTGGCCAAGGGTGTGGCAAGGAGCAAAAACGCGGCAGCCGAACAAGCAAGCACCGCAGGATTGGAAAATAAACGATGAGCTGGCATGATTCACTCCATAAATGAGGGTTAATAGCTTTCAGATGTGAAGGTTACACCATAAAGCTAAGAAACTGCCACAACTTTTTACGCCAACCTCCCAACCAGGGAAAATCCTCTTTCAGGATTTTGTGCTTTGCTCTATCTCGCCCTGGCGCCAGCGCTGGGCCAGCTTATCAAGTACCGCATTGACAAAACGATGCCCCTGTTCAGCCCCAAAGTCCTTTCCCAATTCAATGGCTTCATTGATGACTACCCGGTATGGTGTTTGCGGCAGATCTCGGAGCTCATAGGCGGCAAGACGCAAAATGGCGCGCTCCACTTCACTGATTTCATCAGTCCAGCGCCGATCCGGGATTTCTTCGGCGATGGCCGGATCCAAGTGCGGAATCGCCTGGCAAACGCCTTCCCATACTGTCGCAAAGAAAGCGCGATCAGCGCCCTGAAGCCGTTCCGGGTCTGTAGTAAACTGAAGCGCAATTTCTGCACAATGTCCCGGATTCAGCTGCCACTGATAAAGGGCCTGGATAATAGCCTGACGCGCCAGGCGACGACGACTGTTTTTCATGGAGGCTCAGATCTGACCCAGAAGCTGTACCATTTCGAGAGCCGTCATGGCCGCATCAAAACCTTTATTGCCTGCCTTGGTACCGGCACGCTCAATAGCCTGTTCAATGCTGTCAGTGGTTAAAATGCCGAAAATCACCGGAATACCCGTGTCCATGGCCACCTGTGCCACACCCTTGGAAACCTCTCCTGCTACATAATCAAAATGGGGCGTTCCGCCACGAATAACGGCACCCAGACAAAGAACCGCGTCGTAATTTCCACTACGCGCCAGTTTTTGCGCAACCAATGGAATTTCATAAGCGCCAGGCACATAGACCACATGAATTTGTTCATCACTGGCACCATGACGACGCAAACCATCTATAGCGCCCTGCTCCAGTTGCTGGGTAATGAAACTGTTAAAGCGGCTGACCAGCAGGGCAAATCGAAACTTACCGGCCTGGAGACTACCTTCTATTTGCTGAATCATGATTTTTCCTTATTTATTTTCCTGAAATGGACGCTGGCCCACAATTTCGAGACCAAATCCGCCAATACCCCGGTACTGGAAATGGCTGTCACTCAGCACCTCGGCACGATGCACGCCCAGATCCGTGAGGATTTGGGCGCCAATACCAAAAGTGCGCAAAACCCGACCAGCATCTCCAGCCTGCCCAGGCCCTTTGGGCATTTCCGGCAAGGCAGATACTTCCTGGACCAGCTCTTCCACACTTTCTTCATGGTGCAAGTACACCAGCACGCCCCGACCCTCAGCCGCAATCCGCTCTAACGCGCGCGTATTCGGACTGGCCGCTCCCGCAAACAAATCATTGAGGGTTTTACCCACCTGAACACGGACCAGCACGGGACTTTCTGTAGCCGCCACTTCACCCATGACCAAGGCAAAATGCGTTTCTTTCGCTACCCAGTCCCGATAAACCGTTAGCTGGAATTCTCCATGGGGACTCTGCCATGGCCCCTGCGCTTGACGCTCGACAATCCGCTCTCTTTCAAGGCGATAGCGGATCAAGTCGGCAATGGTGCCAATTTTGAGTCCATGCTTTGCTGCATAGGGAAGCAGATCGGGTAAGCGAGCCATTTCCCCATCGGCATTGAGAATCTCGCAAATCACTCCTGCTGGCTGACAACCCGCCAGTCGTGCCAGATCAACGGCCGCTTCGGTATGCCCGGCGCGGACCAGAACCCCACCCGGCTCGGCAGCAAGGGGAAAAATATGTCCGGGCATGACCAGATCTTCGGGCGCAGCATTTTCAGCAATAGCAGCCTGAACTGTGGCTGCCCGGTCGGCTGCAGAAATACCCGTAGTCACTCCCCGAGCCGCTTCAATGGATACTGTAAAGGCGGTTCCCAGGCTGGCCGTATTATGTCCGACCATTTGTGGCAGACGCAGCTGCTGGCAACGTTCCCGGGTCAAGGGCAGACAGACCAGTCCGCGTGCCTGGGACACCATAAAATTAATGGCGGCGGGAGTCACGAACTCCGCCGCCATGATCAGGTCACCCTCATTTTCACGGCCCTCGTCATCCATGAGGATCACCATACGACCCGCTGCAATTTCGGCAATAATTTCTTCGGCGGGACTGATTTTACCTTCACTCATACGGGGTATCCTCTGGCAGCTAGTGATTCGCGGGTAATTTCCGATTTTAGCCCCGACTGCGCCTCCGTCGCTACCCAACGTTCCAGATAGCGGGCAATCAGGTCCACTTCGAGATTGACCGCCTGACCCGCACGCCAGGCTGATGCAGTCGTATTTGTCAGTGTATGGGGAATCAGATTAAGCATAAATTGCTCGCCTTCCAGAGCATTGACGGTCAGGCTGATACCATCCACGCAAATGCTGCCTTTGGCGGCGATATAGCGCAGCAGTTCGCGCGGTGCGGTCACCGCAAAAACCTGTGAACGTCCGGATTTCTGCACACTATGGATTTGTCCGACCCCATCCACATGACCCGCCACCAGATGACCGCCCAGACGGTCAGCCAGACGCAGCGCTTTTTCGAGATTCACGGCACTACCTGTTTTAAGACTACCCAGCAGGGTCTTGTCCAGGGTCTCGCGGGAAATATCCACGGCAAACCCGTCTTTGTGCAGTTCCACTACGGTCAGGCAAACACCCGATACAGCAATACTGTCACCGAGTTTGACATCACCCAAATCCAGCCCGCCAGAGGCGAGCGTCATCCGAAAATCACCGCCCTGAGGCTGCAATTGTCTAACCTGACCCAAGGCCTCGATAATACCGGTGAACATGAATCAAAACTCCTGCGGACCCAGGGTCCACTTCAAATCATTACCCAGCGACTCGACCCGAAGACTCCGCCAGCGCGGCGCTTCGGTCAGTTGTTGAAAAGGACCAACCTGCATGGCGGGCAATGCCCCCTGGCCGAGGAGCATGGGGGCCATATAGAGCAACCACTCATCGACCAATCCGGCTGCAAACAGGGTACTGGCCAGACCCGGGCCCGCCTCTACCAATACTTCATTCATTTGTTTCTCTGCCAAAATGCGCATGACTGCCGGACAATCCAGGCGCTCGCCATCCAGCGGCACGGCAAACAAATCTGCACCTGCCGCCTGCAATGCATTTTTGGCTGCCTCCGGCTGGTCCGGCCCATGGAATATCCAGACCGCGCCGGGTGAAGCAAACAGTGCCGCATCTGCCGGGGTCCGCAAACGGGTGTCCAAAATCACCTTCACTGGACACCGGCGCAGCGGAATATCCAGACGGGGGGCCAGACGCGGGTTGTCGGCCAGAACCGTGCCAATCCCCACCAGGATGGCACTGGCGCTGGCCCGCTCTTTTTGCACATCGGCGCGCGCCAAGGTACCGGTCAGCCACTGACTTTGTCCATTGCCCAGCGCCACACCTGCATCCAGACTGACTGCCTGCTTTAAGCGAATCCAGGGACGCCCGCCTTCCATGCGCATAAAAAATCCGGGGTTCAGCGCACGACTTTCGGCTTCGCAACAGCCCAGTTCAACCTCGATGCCAGCGGCCCTGAGCCGGGCAATGCCCTGCCCGGAAACCAGAGGATTGGGATCCTGAACCGCCACCACCACCCGTTTCACCCCTGCGGCCATCAGGGCGTCCGCACAGGGGCCGGTCCGCCCCTGATGACTGCAGGGTTCGAGGGTGACGTAAACGGTCGCAGCACGCGACGCCGCTCCGGCTTCGGCAAGGGCCAGCACTTCGGCATGGGCTTCACCAGCAAAAAGGTGAGCGCCACGACCAACAACGATCCCTTCCTGCACCACCACCGCACCCACTCGCGGATTAGGTTGCGTCGAATATAAACCCCGCTTCGCCAGGTCCAGGGCCATTTCCATGAAATGATGGTCCTGCTCAGTCAGCACCAGAACGGCCTTTTCCGGGTACCTGTTGCTGATCGGGATGGGGGCCCTCTTTCAGGCGGGCAATTTCCGCACTGAATGCATCCACATCTTCAAAACGCCGGTACACCGAAGCGAAACGCACATAAGCCACCGGATCGAGGCCACGCAAAGCTTCCATAACCAGTTCGCCAATCAGGCGCGCCGGCACTTCGCGCTCGCCTCTTTCACGAAGACGCCGTTGAATCAAACGCAGGGCTGAATCTACCTGGTCGGTAGCGACCGGACGCTTGCTCAGCGCCCGCGTCAAACCACGCTGCAATTTGTCTTCGTTAAAAGACTCACGACGCCCATCGGTTTTAACCACCATGGGCAAAGCGAGTTCGGCACGCTCAAAAGTCGTGAAGCGCTGATTACATTGCGGACATTCCCGACGGCGCCGCACCGTCCCGCCCTCATCCGCAAGGCGGGAATCCACCACCCGGGTGTCAGCGAAGGCGCAGAACGGGCAATGCACGGAACCTAGCCGTACACCGGAAACTGCTTGCACAGGGCAGTCATATCCGCCTTGACCCGAGCAATCACTGCGGCATCTGCGGGAGCATCCAGCACATCGGCGATCCCCTTGCCCAAGCGCTGCATTTCCGCTTCTGCAAAGCCACGGGTGGTTGCTGCCGGGGTGCCGATGCGAATACCACTGGTCACCGCTGGCGGACGGGTATCGAAAGGCACTGCGTTTTTGTTGACCGTGATGTGCGCCTGACCCAGCGCTTCCTCGGCTTCCTTACCGGTCACCTTTTCGCCCAGATTGAGGAGGAAAAGGTGATTATCCGTACCGCCTGACACGGCTGTATAACCTCGCCCGGCAAGTACCTGACTCAGCGCCTGGGCGTTGCGAATGACCTGCTGCTGATAGGTTTTGAACTCCGGCTGCAAAGCTTCCCGGAAAGCTACCGCCTTGCCAGCAATGACGTGCATCAGAGGACCACCCTGCAAGCCAGGGAAAATCAACGAGTTGACCTTCTTGGCATATTCTTCCCGACAAAGGATGAGACCACCACGCGGTCCACGCAGGGTTTTGTGGGTCGTGGTGGTGACAAAATCCGCATGGGGAACGGGACTGGGATGTAAACCGGCCGCAACCAACCCGGCAATGTGGGCCATGTCCACCAGCAAATAAGCGCCGATACTCCGGGCAATTTCACCGATTTTTTCGAAATCGATAATGCGCGAATAGGCACTGGCCCCGGCGACGATCATTTTGGGACGTTCCTGCTCGGCCTGTGCTGCCATTGCCTCATAGTCAATTCGACCATCTTCGGCGCGCACCCCATAAGCGGCCACCTGAAACAGCTTGCCCGAAACATTGACCTTGGCTCCGTGGGTCAGATGTCCACCATGCGCCAGACTCATGCCCATAATTTTGTCGCCCGGCTTCAATACCGAAAGGTAAACAGCCTGATTAGCCTGAGAACCGGAATGGGCCTGAACGTTGGCGTGTTCTGCGCCGAACAGCTCCAGAGCCCGATCAATGGCCAACTGTTCAGCAACATCCACATACTCGCAACCACCATAATAGCGTTTGCCCGGATAACCCTCGGCATACTTGTTGGTCAGCACTGAACCCTGCGCCACCATTACCATGGGGCTGGCATAATTTTCAGAAGCAATGAGTTCCACATGATCTTCCTGGCGCTGGGTTTCTTTGCACATGGCATCCCATAGTGCAGGATCAAAATCAGCAATACTGAGGGTTTTGGAAAACATGGTGCACTCCTTCAAAAACTTCCGTTAAAATTGTGGCTAGACACTAATGGATGCAAGAACGAACGGCAAGGGTAAAAAATGCGTGCAAGTCATGAATGAAACTCATCAGAGTTTGACACGCACCGGCTGCGGGTGATGGGCGAGTACAAAGCGGGCGGCCTTCTTTTCTTTCTTTTTTCGGGGAGGACGCCGCTTGTCAGCAAAAATATCCTGATAGGCCACATGGATGACCGGTGGACCCAACACCCAGACAATCAAGCCCAACCATAACTGGGAAAAAGCTGGCATAAACAGATTCGCCAGCAAAATGACGGCCCAGAGACCGATCAGAGGATCCCGCAATTCCGGCCTGAACAGCAGGGTGAGTGTAGTTTCCACTTCTGACTCCAGCCAGCCATGTCCTTTGTGCAAAGCAAGGGCAATCCCGAAAAAAGCCGGAGAGAACCAGAAGTAAGGCATTAGCGATAAATCCGAAAACCGCTGTCCGAAAGCGAACCACCAGCCCCAGAATCCCTGACCCATGCCCGAGTCGTCATGCCAGGGAATATTTATCCCGGCCAGCAAGCTGCCCATGACCACTATGTCTTGGCCAAATTCGAAAATCATGCCAAAAACGGCAAAAAGCATACCCCAAACCACCGCCACATGGAGGGCATGCCGCATTTGTCGGTTCGTATAAGATTCCGTTTCTTCATCGGTATTGGCAGCGATTTCCAGGCCAAACAGCAGGCCAAAGGGCGCCATGGCGTACATCAACCATTCGGGAAAGGGAATGGCCGCAAACACCAATGCAGCAGCGGAAAGCAGCAGCCATGGCCGAGGCCGGGCCACTACCAGCTCAGCACCCCCTTCGACCCAGCTCACTACACGATTTACCCACTTCCAGGCCAAAATCATCTCCCGGCAACATGACGCACAGCCAAGCACAACTTGTCGCTCATGCTATCTCTTTTGATTCTAAACCATCAAGGCGCATAAACCTAAAAACAGCAGTTGCCGTAGGTGCTTTGCCGCGACTTTTGTTCTGAGCCGTTGTTGTTCTTGGCGAAATCCTGCGCCCGTCAGGAGAGCTGTTTGAGCCCGTAGGGCGAGTTCTCTCCTGACAGCAGGATGAGCCATAGAACAACAGGCGAGGAACAACGGAGCAAAAAGCACCCATGGCAACTGCTGTTAGGATAAACACAAAATGCTGCCGCCTTACGCCGCTTGTCGCCGACGGTCTTGACGTTTAGACTCTTCCGGCTCTGTTTGATGATTAGAAAAGCACACAATGCCTGCTCAGATACCCGCTGATTCCGTTGGACTGGTAACCCCGCAGACGGTCACTTTTCCAGCTGACCTGCAACTGGAGTGTGGGCGCAGCTTGCCGGGTTACACCCTGGTTTATGAAAGTTATGGGGCCTTGAACAAGGATCACAGTAACGCGATTTTACTCTGCCATGCGCTTTCTGGTGATCATCACGCTGCCGGGTATCATCACATGGATGATCGTAAGCCGGGCTGGTGGGAGCATCTGCTTGGACCCGGCAAGGCCATGGATACTGAACAGTTTTTTTTCGTCTGCGCCAATTTTATTGGGTCCTGCAAAGGCTCAACGGGTCCAGCCAGCATCAATCCTGAAACCGGCACTCCCTGGGGTCTGGATTTTCCTATGGTCACCGTCCGCGACTGGGTAAAAACCCAGGCCGACCTGGCCGATCATCTGGAGATTGAACAATGGGCAGCGGTTATTGGCGGCAGCCTGGGTGGCATGCAGGTTATGCAATGGAGCATGGATTATCCGGACCGGCTGCGTAACGCCGTGGTCATTGCTGCTGCGCCCAAACTGACGGCGCAGAACATCGCCTTCAACGAAGTTTGTCGCCAGGCCATCATGACGGATCCGGATTTTCACAATGGCCGCTATTATGCCCATGACACCAAACCGCGCCGGGGACTGTCACTGGCACGGATGATCGGCCACATCACCTATCTTTCCGACGACGCCATGCGCACCAAGTTCGGCCGGGATACCCGGGGCGGCAAGGCCTTTTCCTTTGGCTTTGATGTGGATTTTGAGGTGGAAAGTTATTTGCGCTATCAGGGTTCAAGCTTTGTCGAACGCTTTGATGCCAACAGCTATTTATATATTACCAAGGCATTGGATTATTTTGATCCGGCCAGTGCGTATGGCGGCAGCCTGGCGGAAGCCTTTGCGCGGGTGCAGGCGGCATTTTTGGTAGTCTCTTTCAGTTCTGACTGGCGGTTTTCCCCGGAACGCTCCCGCGAAATCGTGCAGGCACTATATACCTGTAATCGCGATGTCAGCTATGCGGAAATTGAGGCCACCCACGGCCACGATTCCTTTTTAATGCCCATTCCCCAATATGTCGCCGTTCTCGGCACTTATCTGCAACGCGTTGCAGAGGAAATCGGACTATGAAGCTACGCCAGGATCTGGCCATTATCGCCGAATGGATTCCCCCGCAAAGCCGCATTCTCGATCTGGGCTGCGGGGAAGGAGAACTGCTGGCCTATTTGCGCGCCGAAAAGGGCGTGCAAGGTTATGGGGTGGAAATTGAGGAAGATCGGGTCGTCGCCGCCATCCGACGCGGAATTCCGGTCATTCAGCAGGATCTTGATCAGGGACTCAAAAATTTTGCAGACCAGAGTGTCGATACAGTAGTACTTTCCCTGACCCTGCAGGCTTCTACCTATCCCCGTCAGTTATTACTGGAAATGTTACGCGTCGGCCGTGAGGTCATTGTCACCTTTCCCAATATGGGACACTGGCATGCGCGCTGGCAACTGGGCGTGCTGGGCAAAATGCCCACCACAGACGCCTTGCCCCATACGTGGTACGATACCCCCAACATCCATCTGTGTACGATTCGTGACTTTGAACAACTCTGTGCCGACAACGGCATCGCCATCCATCAGCGGGTCGTGCTCAATGAGCGGCGGCGCAGCACTTGGCGCAACCGTTTGTTACCCAACCTATTTGGAGAAGTCGCTTTATATCGTTGCGCCCTGGTCGCACGCTGAAGCTCATGCGAGGAGAACGCCATGACCCTGGAACTGATCAGCTTCCCCCTCTGCCCCTATGTACAGCGTTCGGTGATTACTCTGCTGCACAAACAGGTAGTCTTCAAACTGACGCACATTGATCTCGCCCACAAACCCGAATGGTTTCTCGAACTTTCGCCCATGGGCAGGGTCCCCTGCCTGAAAATCGGCACTGACGCCGTACTGTTCGAGTCTCAGGTGATTAATGAATATCTGGATGAAACCATTGCACCGCCACTGCATCCTTCTGACCCGCTGGAACGCGCCCGGCACCGCGCCTGGATTGCCTTTGGCAGCGAAATGATTGGTGATCAGTTCCAGATGATGGTGGCCCAGGGTGAAGAACCTTTTACGGCGGCCAGTCGCCAGCTTTTTGACAAGCTTGAGCGGTTGGAAAAAAACATGGCCGAAGGACCATTTTTTGCGGGTCAACATTTCAGTCTGGTGGATGCTGCCTTTGCTCCCTTATTCATGCGCATGGAAATTCTGCACGCATTACGGCCATTGCCGCGTTGGGAATCCTTGGGCAAACTGCGCCGCTGGACGGCCTTACTCATGGAATTACCCGAGGTAGCAGGCTCCGTAACCGCCGACTTTCCAGAACGGCTGCGGAATTATATCAGCGAAAAAGGCAGTCTTCTGCTACGCTCAGTCTGAATACAAGCTGCCGCATTTACGATTTGCACAGGAGTCATGCGTATGAGTGATCAACAGGGAGAGGACATGCAGGATCAGGCGCTCGTGCCCACCACCCACTTTGGTTATCAGGAAGTTCCGGAAACGGAAAAAGAACACCTGGTCAAAGGGGTTTTCAGCAGTGTCGCGGGTAAATACGACCTGATGAACGACCTGATGTCACTGGGTGTGCATCGCCTGTGGAAACGCTTCACGGTTGACCTCGCCCGTCCCCGTCCCGGCCAACGGGTGCTAGATCTCGCCGGAGGCACGGGTGACCTGGCTGCCGCCATTTATCCGCGCATCAAACCCAATGGTTCCATTGTGGTCTCCGATATCAATCCGGAAATGCTGGCGGTTGGCGAAAACCGCCTGGCTGATAGGGGCATCATCGCCGGGGTTGAGTTTGTCGAAGCCAATGCGGAAGAACTCCCCTTTCCCGACCGCGAATTCGACCTGGTCACCCTGGCCTTTGGCATCCGCAACATGACCCATCCCGAACGGGCCTTGAAGGAAATTCACCGCGTCCTCAAAACCGGCGGGCGGGCGTTGATTCTGGAGTTTTCACACCCGCGCTGGCCGGGGTTGCAGTCCATTTATGATCTGTATTCCTTCAAGTTACTGCCGCGCATTGGCGAACTCGTCGCCAGGGATCGGGACAGCTATCAATATCTGGTGGAATCCATCCGCCGCTTCCCCGATCAGGAAACCTTCAAAATGATGATGGAAGAAGCCGGTCTGGAACGGGTTGACGTGTTCAACCTGTCGGGTGGTATTGTCGCCCTGCATCGTGGCTTTCGCATGGACTGATGAATGCTTTTCATCTGAACGCCTAAAAATTCCCTCTTGAGCAGAGACTCCGGGCAGGGCATGATGGCGACAATTTTCGCAGAGGAGTAATGCCCATGACGTCCGTTCACAGTCTCGGTTTTCCGCGTATCGGTCATAAACGCGAACTCAAAAAAGCACTGGAAAGCTTCTGGTCCAAAGAAATTGATGAGCAGGAACTGCAGTCCCGCGCTGCCCAGTTGCGTGACCGTCACTGGAAAATCCAGCAGACCTGTGGGATGGACTTCATCCCGGTTGGTGATTTCAGCCTCTACGATCACATGCTGGACATGAGCTGCACCCTCGGTGCCATTCCTCCCCGTTACGGATTCTCCGGCGGTCTGGTGGGTCTGGATACCTTTTTTGCCATGGCACGTGGCTCCAGCACCCAGCCCGCCATGGAAATGACCAAATGGTTTGATACCAACTATCACTTCATTGTGCCGGAATTCCATGAAAACATGGAGTTTCACCTGAGCAGCGAACGCCTGTTCGACCAAATCAAGGAAGCCCAGGCCCTGGGCCTCAAGGCCAAGCCCGTACTGGTCGGTCCCATCACCTATCTGTGGCTGGGCAAGGAAAAAGATCTGAATGCCGAAGCCCATCACGAAGCCCAACATCATCATGACGACAGCGCCTGTCATGGTCATGGTGCACCGGTGGGTAATGCCTGCTTTGACCGTCTGACTTTGCTGCCCAAGGTGCTGCCTGTTTATGCCGAAATACTCGAGCGTCTTGCCGGCATGGGCGTGGAATGGGTGCAAATGGATGAACCCGCTCTGGCACTGGACCTGCCCGCCGAATGGCACCAGGCTCTGACCTCTGCCTACCAGACCCTCAGCAAGGGCAAAAGCCCCAAGGTATTGCTGGCCACCTATTTTGATTCTGTAGCGGAGCATGCCGAGGCTCTCAAAGCCCTTCCCGTCGCCGGCCTGCATCTGGATTTGCGGCGCGCTCCGCAGCAGCTGGACAGCTTCCTGAAAAATTATCCGGCTGACAAAGTGCTTTCTCTGGGCGTGGTAGATGGCCGCAATGTTTGGCGCGCCGACCTGGATGCTGCCATCAAGATCCTGGAACCTGCACATAAACAGCTGGGAGACCGTCTCTGGGTAGCGCCTTCCTGCAGCCTGTTGCACACCCCGGTTGATCTGGATCAGGAAAACGAACTCGACGCCGAATTGAAATCATGGCTGGCTTTCTCCGTACAAAAGCTCGATGAAGTTGCCATTATTGGTCGTGCCCTGAATGAAGGCGTGGCAGCCGTAGCGCAGGAACTGTCAACCGCACGTGCCGCCGTACAAGCACGTAAAACTTCACCACGTATCCACAACCCGGCCGTTGCCCAGCGTCTGGAAGGTTTGGGCAACGATGATGGCCAGCGCAAAAGTGCTTTCCAGACCCGTGAAGCCGCACAGCGTGCCCGTTTCAAACTGCCGGCCTTCCCCACCACCAGTATCGGCAGTTTCCCGCAGACTCCCGAAATTCGTAAAGCCCGCCTGCAAAATCGCAAGGGCGAACTGAGCAATGCCGACTACCAGAAAGCCATGGAAGCAGAAATTGCGCTGGTCGTGAAAGAACAGGAACGTCTGGGTATTGACGTGCCGGTCCATGGCGAGCCCGAACGCAATGATATGGTGGAATACTTCGGCGAACAGCTCGCTGGATTCGCTTTTACCCGGCATGGCTGGGTGCAGAGTTACGGTTCACGTTACGTCAAGCCGCCGTTGATTTTCGGTGACGTATCCCGTCCTACCCCCATGACCGTGACCTGGAGCAAATATGCCCAGTCTCTCACCCAGCGGCCCATGAAAGGCATGCTTACCGGCCCGGTGACCATCCTGCAGTGGTCTTTTGTACGCGATGATCAGCCCCGTGAAAAAACGGCACTGCAGATTGCGCTGGCCATCCGCGACGAGGTCAAGGATCTGATCGACGCCGGTATCGGCATCATCCAGATTGACGAACCCGCCTACCGTGAAGGACTCCCCCTGAAGCGCAAGGACTGGGATCAGTATCTGAACTGGGCATCGCGTGCATTCCGCATTTCTGCGCAAATTGCGCCTGATGACGTGCAGATTCACACCCATATGTGCTACTCGGAATTCAATGACATCCTCCCCGCCATTGCGGCCATGGATGCAGATGTCATTACCATTGAAACTTCCCGTTCACAAATGGAGTTGCTGGATGCTTTTGCCACTTTCAACTACCCCAATGAAATCGGACCTGGCGTATATGACATTCACTCTCCCCGCGTTCCCAGCGTGGAAGAAATGGTCGGCCTGATGGAAAAAGCGGTCAAAGTGGTTCCCGCAGAGCGGCTGTGGATCAACCCCGACTGTGGTCTGAAAACCCGTAAGTGGGCAGAAGTCACCCCGGCTCTGGAAAACATGGTCGAGGCAGCCAAACAGGTACGTGCCAAACACGCCTGATTGAAGACCGGCTTCAAACTGACAAGGCCCCATCCGGGGCCTTTTTTAATGCTTGCTGATTACCAGCCCCCCCTATACACTCACTGGCAATTAAAAAGATACCATGTGATTGCTTGCACCGTGCTCCGCGACTCATAAGTTTCCTGCTATCTTTTTGGAACTTTTCATGAATCAGTCAATCAATCTTTCCCCACTCAAAAATCTACGGGCCGATGCGCCTGCCGCCGTGGTCGTCGCTCTGGTCGCCATGCCCCTCTGTCTTGGAGTCGCCCTGGCTTCCGGCACCCCACTGATTGCGGGTTTGATCGCTGGCATCATGGGTGGGGTTCTGGTTCCTCTGTTCAGCCGCTCGCCCCTGGCCGTCAGTGGCCCCACCCCAGCCATTGTGGCCACGCTGCTGGTGGCCATGGAAACCCTGCACAGTTTTCCGGCGTTACTGCTCGCTGTGGTTATTGCTGGCGGCATTCAGATTATTCTGGCGCTCTTGCGTGCAGGGGTGGTGGCTTATTTTTTCCCGTCGGCCGTCATCCAGGGTATTTTGTCGGCCATCGGGATTATCATCATCCTCAAACAATTTCCCTATGCCATTGGTTTTGATATTGGCGAATTTGGTAATCAGGATTTTTTTGATGCCCATGGAGAAAACACCTTCAGTGCCGTTATTGCCGCACTCGCCCATGTGGAATGGGGAGCGCTGCTGGTCAGCGTACTGGCCCTGGTCATCCTGATTGTCTGGGATAAGATAGCCATCCTGCGCAAACAGACCTGGCTCTCCGGCCCGTTGATGGCGGTGGTGTTCGGAACCCTCCTGAATGTGCTGTTTGTCCATGCCCTGCCCGGGCTTGCTATCGACAAAAGCAATCTGGTCAACCTGCCTGAAATTCGTTCTCTGGCGGACTTAAGGGGCATGCTGCAAATGCCTGACTGGGGCATGATCGGTTCAAAAACCGTATGGATGACCGCTATCGCCATCACCTTTATTGCCAGCCTGGAAAGCCTGCTTTCCACAGAAGCCTCCGACAAACTGGATCCTTTCAAAAGACGCACCCCTCTTGACCGCGAACTGCTGGGACAGGGAGTGGCCAACATCGCCAGCGGCCTCATTGGTGGACTTCCGGTTGCCGCCGTCATAGTGCGGAGCACGGCCAACGTGGCGGCCGGGGCACGCACCAAAGCCAGCGCCTTTCTGCACGGGATTTTTCTGTTGCTGGCCGTCCTGTTTCTGGCTACGCTGATGAATCACATTCCGCTGGCTGCCCTGGCTTCCATCCTGATTTTCGTCGGTTTCAAACTGGCTCATCCGAAAATTTTTCAAAAAATGTTCAAGCTGGATAAATCCCAGTATTTGCCCTTCCTCATCACCATTATTGCGATTTTGTTCACCAGTCTGATTACCGGCGTAGTCATCGGACTGCTGGCCGGTATTTTCTTTGTGCTCAAGGCTAACTATCACAGCGCCATCGACATCGGGCGGGAGGGTAACGCCTACAAAATCTCCCTGAACAGGGAGGTAAGTTTCGTCAACAAGGCACGTCTTTCCCACATTCTGGAAAGGCTGCCCAGAGACGCCGAAGTGATTCTGGATGGCAAAAAGGTCCGTTTCATTGATCACGACGTGCTGGAAGTCATTCGTGAATTCGAACGTGCCGCCGAACTGAAAAACATCCAGTTACGCGAACAGAATTTCGACACACCGATACTCAAAGCCCCCGTATAATCCTTACAATCGGCCCTGGGAGAGCAGCTCCGAGTTGCCTCCTGCTGCCGTGGTGTTGATGCTCACCGTCTGTTCGGCCACCATGCGCAATAAATAATGGGGACCACCGGCCTTCGGGCCGGTTCCACTCAAGCCTTCGCCACCAAAAGGTTGCACACCAACCACCGCGCCAATCATGTTGCGGTTGACGTAAACATTGCCGCAGCGCGACCGCGCGGCGATATGGGCCGCCCGCCCATCAATCCGCGTTTGGACACCTAAAGTCAGCCCAAATCCCAAAGCGTTGATGGCATCCACCAGGGCATCGATTTGTCCGGCTTTCCAGGTGACCACCTGCAGCACCGGACCAAATATTTCCTCGCGAACCTGACTGACATGAGTAATGGCATACGCACAGGGGGCTACAAAATGCAGATTACGCTGCTGATCGTCCTGCATGGTCAATGCTACAGAATCATCCGTAACCCGGGCATTTTCCAGCAAAGCCGGGGGCCAGGCACAACGGGCCAGCAATTTTCCCCCGCCCTGCTCCACCCGGGCAATTTGCGCCAGAATATTGGTCTGTGCTTCGACATCAATAACGGGTCCGACATCAGTGGCATAATGGATGGTCGGTCCGATCACCAGTTCCTGCATGGCCCCTTTGAGCATGGTCAGAATTTCTTCTGCACATTCTTCCTGTACACAAAGCAAACGCAGTGCCGAACATCGTTGTCCGGCGGAACGAAATGCCGAGGCAATCACTGCATCGACCACCTGTTCCGCCAGAGCCGTAGAATCCACAATCATGGCATTAATGCCGCCGGTTTCAGCAATCAAGGGCACAATGGGGCCTTCCTTGGCCGCCAGACCCTGATGAATGTGGCGAGCAACACCTGTTGAACCGGTAAACACCACGCCGCCAGTCAGCGGATGCTCTACCAGAGCCGCGCCTACGGTTTCTCCAGCACCGGGCATCAGCGCCAGCACATCACGGGGAACTCCGGCCTCCCACAAAAGTTCGACAAAAGCCTGGGCAATGGCCATGGTCTGCTCGGCGGGCTTGGCTGCCACACTATTGCCCGTAACCAGCGCCGCAACGACCTGACCGGCAAAAATTGCCAGGGGAAAATTCCAGGGGCTAATGCAGACAAATACGCCACGCCCCCGCAAACTCAGGGAGTTGGCCTCACCAGTGGGACCGGGCAGAGCTTCCTTGCGCATGAGCGCCTTGGCCTGAATGGCATAATAACGGCAAAAATCTACGGCCTCACGCAGTTCGGCAACCGCATCTGCCAAAGTTTTATGTGCTTCGCGCATAATCAGAGCAAGCAATTTGTCCTGTCGGGTTTCCAGCAGCTCAGCCGCCTGAGCCAAAATTTCGGCACGACGCTCGACGGGTACCGCATCCCAGCGCATTTGCCCGGCGTGCAGTGTGTGCATTAAGGGGTCTACTTCTTCCACCTGTATTTCTTCGGGGGTCTTTACCCGCAGAGCCAATGCGGCTTCCAGGGCGGGGCTACGTTCGGCAATGTAAGTCATATCCATTCCTTGGCTGTTCAGTCGTAATTCACCATGAAGATGGCCGTAAATCTCTACGGGTTTGGGCAAGGCCGTCTCTTCCGCCCGCCAGAGCGGACTGACCAGCAGATCTTCGGCAGCCACATGCTGATTAGCCAACTGATGAACAAAAGAGGTGTTGGCAGCGTTTTCAAGAAGCCTCCGGACCAGATAGGCAAGCAGATCCCGATGACGACCCACCGGGGCATATATCCGCAAGTGCTGAATGCGGGCGTGGCGTAAAACCTCCCGATAAATTCCTTCTCCCATGCCATGCAGACGCTGCATCTCAAAACGGGCATCGGGTTGTTGATCCGCCAATTGCAAAACAGCAGCAATGGTCGCTGCATTGTGGGTGGCGAATTGCGGGTAGACCAACGCCTGAGGACCGTTGGCGTTTTCAAGGAGCCGCGCCGCACCGGCCAGATAGCTGATATCAGTATGATGTTTATGGGTAAACACCGGATACCCGGACAAGCCCATCTCCTGGGCTCTTTTGATTTCCATATCCCAGTAAGCGCCCTTGACCAGCCGCATCATCAAACGGCTCTGATTGCGGCGCGTTCGGGCCAGAACTTCGTCAATGGCAGCATCTGCCCGGCTCTGATACGCCTGCACGGCAATGCCGAGACCGTCCCAGCCCGCACAAGTGGCCTGCCCGGCAATATGCTGTTGCAAGGCATCCAGCAAATCGAGCTGCAACTCAAGACGATCGCTTTCTTCCGCATCCAGCGTCAGATTCAAACGCCCCTGAGCCGCCAGCTCGGCCAGTTGCTGCAACTTGGGGAACAGCTCTTTCCACAGACGGGCGCGCTGGGCTTCTTCAAAACGCGGATGCAGTGCTGACAATTTGATGGAGATGCCATCCCGCTCCCGGGAACCCCCACTGCCGGGTTGGGTAGCCAAAACGCGCAAGGCAGATTCATAAGAAGCCGCATAGCGGGTTGCATCGGCACTGTTGCGGGCACCTTCTCCCAACATATCGTAGGAATAGCAGAGTGCGGGCTGTTTTTTTCGGGCTTCGGCAGAGCGCCGGCGCGCCTCACCAAGATCCTGCCCCAGTACAAACTGCCGCCCCAGTAGCGCAATGGCCCGCACTGCTGCTGTCACGACGGTATTCATGCCCAGTCGTTGCACCAGACTGCGTGTTTCTTTTTCGGCAAGCAGACGGCGGGATAGAATCAGCACCCGACCCGAAATCTGGGTAATCCAGGACTGTTTTTCCTCACCGGCAAAGCGCGCCCTGCCCAGCTGATCCGCCGCCAGCAAGGCCGCCGTACCCGTATCGGGCACGCGCAGCAGGGCCTCGGCCAGACGCATCAAGGCCAAGCCTTCGGCGCTGGTGATGGGGTACTCCCTTAACAGCGACTCCAGAGCCCAGAACGGGGCTGGCTGCTTGCGCACCGCTTCCACCCAGGGCCGCGCCTGATCGATGACGTTCAGCCAGTTCAGATTGCCGCTGAGCGCCGACAGCAGTACTTCAACCTGCTGATTTTCATCCCGGTACGGGGGTGGCAGTGTCACAGATTCCCGAAGAAAATCCGGAGAATCATTGAAATCACTGGGCAAAATGGTATGTAAACGGGTTTGAGACATTCCTACAAGGCTCCTTGCAGCAGGTAATCGGGTCCATGATCAGCCTGTGCCTGCCTCCTTTTTTCATTTACGGGTTTTTATGCGCTTTTGGCTACTGCAGCGCTACAACCTCTTGTAATCAGGTTGTCATACTTGGGGTGCCTGATGCAAGTGATTGGACAAGGCATCCCAGATGCTTACCCGCCATCTACATTTCAACTCATTCAGGTGGGTTGTTAGCTACCACATAACGGGATGTTGGCATTGCCAGCAAGTTCCATCTATGCCAAGGTCCATTCCTCTATAAATACGAGTCTTTCCATGCATATCTGGGTCGATGCCGACGCCTGCCCCAATGTCATCAAGGAAATTCTGTTTCGCGCCAGTACGCGTCTGAAACTGCCCTTGACCCTGGTCGCCAATCAGCCCCTGCGTATACCCCAATCGGCTCACATTCGCAGCGTGGTAGTACCGGGCGGCTTTGATGTGGCCGATGATGAAATTGTGCGCTGCATTGAAGCGGGCGATCTGGTCATTACCGCCGATATTCCCCTGGCCGCTGCCGTACTGGAGAAAAACGGCCAAGCGCTCAGCCCACGCGGCGAGCGGTACTCCCCAGAAACCATCCGTGAGCGTCTACGCATCAGGGATATGATGGAGCAGCTGCGAGATTCCGGCGTGCGTACTGGCGGCCCCGCCACCCTGAGCCAAGCCGACCGGCAGGCCTTTGCGAATGCTCTGGACCGCTTATTGCCCCGCACTTGAGTGGTTCGCTCAGACAATTTATGCGCCGATGCAGATCAGTCAACAAAACAAGTCCTCATCCTCTTGCGTTAATAGACTGATAACGCTATCCTTGCGAACTTTTCCGGACAGTACCGGGTAAAACCCTTGTTGGAGGTTTGTGATGTACGCGGTCATTGAAAATGGTGGCAAGCAGTATCGGGTGACGGTGGGCGACAAGCTCCGGCTCGAAAAGATGGAAGCAGAGCCAGGTGCGGAACTCGCGCTGGACCGGGTACTGATGGTCGGCGTTGGCAGTGATGTAGTGGTCGGTCAACCGCTGGTAGCAGGTGCAGCCGTCAAGGCCACCGTGCTCAGTCAGGGACGGGCTGCCAAGGTGCATATTTTCAAGATGCGTCGGCGCAAGCATTACCGTAAGCAGCAGGGACATCGTCAGTATTTTACTGAAGTCCGCATTACCGGCATTGAAGCCTAAGGAGCACAGTCATGGCACATAAGAAAGCGGGTGGCTCTTCGCGCAATGGACGCGATTCAGAATCCAAGCGCCTGGGCGTGAAACGTTACGCCGGACAGCTGGTTATCCCCGGCAACATCATCATTCGTCAGCGTGGCACCCAGTTTTATCCGGGTAGCAACGTCGGTATCGGCAAGGATCACACCCTCTTTGCCACCGCAGAAGGGGTCGTAAAATTCGAGCGCAAGGGACCGCGCCAGGTACGTACCGTCAGCGTCGTATCCGTGGCCTGAACCGGCCTCTGCGCAGAGGGACCCCGCCCCGTTTTTGCGGGAGCGGGGTTTTTTATGAAGTTTATTGATGAAGTACGCATCCATGTTGCTTCGGGTACCGGTGGGCACGGCTCCCTGAGCTTTCGTCGGGAAAAATTTATCCCCTTTGGCGGTCCAGATGGTGGTGATGGTGGCCGCGGTGGCAGCGTTTTCCTCGTCGCCCAGGCCAGCCTCAATACCCTGATAGATTTCCGCTACCAGCGCCGTTACCGGGCCGAAACCGGGCATGGTGGTGCGGGTAGACAAATGACCGGGCGCGCGGGTCTGGATAAGGAAATCCACGTCCCGGTGGGCACCTTGGTCTACGATGACGACACCCGTGAATTATTGGGTGATTTGCGCGAAGATGGGGAACGTTTGCTGGTCGCTCAAGGCGGACGCGGCGGACACGGCAATTTGCATTTCAAATCCAGCATCAATCGCGCACCCCGTCAATATGAAAAAGGCACGCCGGGAGAAGAACGCAATCTTCGTCTGGAGCTACGGGTTCTGGCCGATGTCGGCCTGCTGGGCCTGCCCAATGCGGGCAAAAGCACTCTGATCAGGGCAGTCAGTGCGGCCCGCCCGAAAGTGGCAGACTACCCGTTCACCACCCTCTACCCCAATCTCGGTGTAGTCCGGGTGGCGACCCACGAATCTTTTGTTCTCGCGGATATTCCCGGCCTGATCCCCGGAGCCTCCGAGGGCGCCGGGCTAGGTACCCGTTTTCTGAAACATCTCAGTCGTACCCGCCTGCTCCTGCACATGGTCGACATGGCTCCTGTGGATGAGAGTAACCCTGCCGAGAACATTCGCGCTCTGGAAGAAGAGCTGCTCGCTTACAGCCCCGCCCTCGCTCAGCGCCCGCGCTGGCTGGTAGTCAATAAGGCCGACCTGTTCAGCGCTGAAGAAGGCGAGGCGCGTTTTCAGGCGATTCGTACCGAGCTTTCCTGGGATGGTCCGGCATTTTTGATTTCCGCTGCCAGCGGTGCGGGCTGCAATACCCTCACCCACGCCATCTGGCAGGCACTGCCAGATCTGCCACCCGCACCTGATCCAGTACAGTCGGAAGAATGGGGCGATGAAGAGGAAGAATATCTGGAAGAGTGGGAAGGTGATGATTTGAGCGCCGACTGGGATGACGATGAATGAGCCGCGACCTTAAAAATGCCCAGCGCTGGGTCATTAAAATTGGCAGCAGCCTGCTCACCAATAATGGCCAAGGTCTGGACCTCCCTGCCATTGAGGCCTGGGTCAAACAACTGCTGGTGCTACGCCGGCATGGCCTGGACATCGTACTGGTTTCTTCCGGCGCCGTGGCAGCTGGCATGGAGCGCCTGGGCTGGACGAGCCGCCCCAATGCCCTGCACCAGCTGCAGGCGGCAGCCAGCGTCGGCCAGGCAGCACTGATTCAGGTGTATAACGAATTCCTCCGCCGGGGCGGGGTTCACGGCAGTCAGGTCCTGCTGACCCACGAAGACCTTCAGGAACGCCATCGCTATCTGAATGCGCGAGCAACCCTGCGTACGCTGCTGGAACTCGGGGTCATTCCCATCATCAATGAAAATGATGCCATTGCCAGCACCGAAATCCGTTTTGGCGATAATGATACCCTGGCCGCCATGGTTGCCAACCTGCTGGAAGCTGATTTACTGGTGATTTTGACGGACCAGGCGGGTTTGTACGACCAGGATCCCCGTAAAGCCCCTGATGCCCGTTTACTGACCGAAGTGGAGGCTGGGGATCCTGCCCTGCTGGGCATGGCCGGGGGCAGCGGCAGCGCCGTCGGCACCGGCGGAATGAGCACCAAGGTCCACGCAGCCAGCCGTGCGGCACAATCTGGTGCGGCCACCATCATCGCGCCGGGTGGCGCTGAGGATGTCTTGCTGCGCATCTGGGCGGGGGAACCTTTGGGCACCTATTTTCGGCCCGGCGTCGCCAAGCTGGCGGCACGCAAGCGCTGGCTGGTCGGTCAGCTCCGCCCCAACGGGTTGTTGCATCTGGATGCCGGTGCGGCCAAGGTCTTGCGCGAAAAAGGTAGCAGCCTGCTACCTGTAGGGATTACTGCTGCCGAGGGCAATTTTCAGCGCGGCGATCTGTTATGCTGCGTCGACCCGGAAGGACAGGAAATAGCCCGTGGCCTGGTGAATTTTGCTTATGAAGATGTCCTGCTGAGAATGGGAAAAAGCAGCAAGATGCTTTTGGAATTATTTGGAGATATTGACGAGGTGGAAATCATCCACCGTGATAATCTGGTACTCAGCAACTAACTTTGCAAATGTTCAGAAAATTATTTGCCCGCTGGAGCCTGCAAAGAACAAACCCCGGATTCCTGCATTCCCAGACAGGTCCCGTACAAATACAGGCTATGATCGCTGATGAAAAACCCCTGAGCTCCGGCGATTTCATTTTGACGGGCTTCCAGCGCCTCATCAAAAAACTCCAGAACCTTGCCACAAGCCGTACAGACCATATGGTCATGGTGACCGGTTTCGTTCATTTCAAAAACGGCCTTGTCCCCTTCAAAGTGATGACGGCGTACCAGACCAGCCATCTCAAACTGGGTCAATACCCGATAGACCGTGGCCAGACCCACTTCTTCGCCGGCATCCAGCAACTGACGATACACTTCTTCCGCCGTTAAATGCCGGGTGTCACTGTCCTCAAAAATGCGGAGAATCTTCAGACGTGGCAATGTAGCTTTCAGACCAGCCCGCTTCAATTCGTCACTATTCAATTTTTCGTAGTTCATGTGCTCGTAGCAATTCCCATGCGTAATGGTTTAGGATAGTTGTACCTGACGCTTAAGACAAGGACTATGAGAAGCCTCCGCCTGATTACCCTGATTACCTTTTGTGCCCTCTCGCTCGGAGCCTGCAGTATTTATCGGGTTGCCGTACAGCAGGGTAACGTCGTCACCAGCCAGCAACTGGCAGAATTGCATCCGGGTATGGATGCGCTGCAAGTGCGTACCATTCTGGGTTCACCACTGCTGAAGGACCCTTGGCACCCCCATCAATGGATTTACTCTTATAGCTATAAGCCAGCCTATAGCAGTACCCAGGTTCGCAAGGTGATTGTCCTTTTTGACAAGGACGACAAGCTCATCGGCGTGCAGGGGGATGTGAAAGGCACAGTTAAAAGCCCGGAAAAACCCGACGCCTAGACGGATAAATCTAAAAACGGCATCTGCCGTGGGTGCTTTGCAGCGACTTTTGTTTTGAGCCGTTGTTGTTCTTGGCGAAATCCTGCGCCCGTCAGGAGAGCTGTTTGAGCCCGCAGGGCGAGTTCTCTCCTGACAGCAGGATGAGCCTTAGAACAACAGGCAAGGAACAACGGAGCAAAAAGCATCCACGGCAACTGCCGTTTTTAGGGTGAAAGCCTAAGAAGATGGACGGTCCCCTGTTACCGGAATGGCTGCAGGGGGGCCATATACAGCGCGCGCTCTTTGCGCAAAACGCTGCACCATGGTTTCAGCTGCCTGCTTAAAAATGGGCTCCAGAAACGCGCCCACCAGCCGTGAAGCAAATTCGAAGCGCATATCCAGCGTCACCCTGGTGCCCTTGGAGTCAGGTTCAAGCTGCCACAATCCTTCCAGAAAACGAAAAGGACCATTCACCAGACGCACTTCTGCCAGCTTGGGGCGCTGATAGCGGTTTTTGGTGGTAAATGATTTACCAAATGCACCATGAGAAATGGTGATTTCGGCAATCACTTCTTCGTCCCGATCCTGAATGATTCGGGTTCTGCCACACCAGGGCAGAAATTGTGGGTAGGAACGAATATCTTCAATTAGGGCCATAACCTGACCCGCGCTGTACGGCAACACAGCCGTTTTACAAATATGATGCATGCATCCTCTCAATAACGGCGTTGACCCATGGCATGGGCCTGCACCCAGCGATCGAGCTGAGCCAGGCACCATTCCGGCAAACGTCGCCAGTAGGGGCGTTTACGCCAGGGTTCCAGATCGATTTTTCGGGATATGGCAAATTCACGCACAAATAATCCGTGCAACAGCAAGGATACCCGGGCCAAACGCAGTTCAAGATTGAGCTCGTGATTAAACCACAAACTCAGGAAATCAAAATTTGCCGAACCCAGTGTCGCCCAGGATCGGTCTACCAATACGTACTTGGCGTGGAGGAAAGCGCCCTGATATTCATATATATGCACACCTCTACGCATCAGTTTTTGATAATACGCCTGAATCCCGAATCGCAAAAGTGGATGATCAGTAATGCGTCCAGCCAGCAGCAGCCGCACATCCACCCCGCGCTGCACCGCCCGATAAATACTGCGCAATATCACCGGATCAGGATTGAAGTAGGGCGTCGCAATCCAGATGCTTTGGCGCGCCCCCCGAATGGCCGCCAACAAGCGTCGGCGCACCGCATAACTGGCAGGAGGAGTTCCTTCGAGAAATCGCCCTTCGCCCCAGGATTCTGGAGAGAACGCCATTTCTTCACTCACTCCGGCAGGCAGGGCTGGCAGATGTTCCGGCCGGTGCCGGAAAAATATTTCCCGACCACGATCCACCAGGGAACCACGACAGGCAAACAGCATGTCCCGGTAAGGCGGACTTCCTGGTTTGGCATCCAGCCACTCATCATCCAGGGCAAAGCCACCAACGGCCAGCCATTGGCCATCAATCGCGACAATACGACGGTGGGTACGCCGCAAGCGCTTTTCCAGCCCCTTCAGTTGCAAACGGTGATAAAAATGCAGGTGCGCTCCAGACTGGCGCAGCTCGCTAATCCAACTTTCGGGAAAGCTGCGACTACCCAGGGCATCGAGCGTAATGTATACCGCCACTCCGGTCAGGGCTTTGTCGCATAATATCCGCAAAATTTGCCGGGGCCAGAGGCCCGCCGCGAAAATATAGTTTTCCAGTAAAATTTCCCTGGACGCGGCGCTCAAGCGGGTTTCCAGCCATGCGGCAATGGACTGCATGTCATTCAGCAGCGCCCAGTCAGGAATAGCCTCCTGTTGCCGGGTACGACGTCGTAGCAAGTGCCCCGTCAACAATCTGGACTCCACCATGTTCCTCCCTTCGCACTGCGCAAAAATTCCACAGGAGGGCATGTAAAGTCAATGCCACTTTCTGCATACCCCTTTTTTCACGTACAATCATCGGCTGACTGGCACGGGAGTTGTGCAATGAGCAGCACCATCGCCCTGAATCGTGAGGCGAAACACGATTATTTCATAGAAGAACGTTTTGAGGCGGGAATCGTCCTGGAAGGCTGGGAAGTCAAATCCATGCGCGCCGGGCGCCTGAACCTCAAGGACAGTTATGTCATTGTCAAAGACGCTGAGCTCTGGCTGCTGGGTGCGCATATCAGCCCCCTGCTGACCGCCAGCACACACATTCACCCTGATCCTACCCGAACCCGCAAGCTGTTGATGCACCGCGAGCAAATCAACCGGATGATTGGCAGCGTGGAACGCAAGGGTTTTACCATCGTCCCTCTGGCCATGTACTGGAAGCAGGGCCGGGCCAAGGCAGAAATAGCGTTGGTCAAGGGCAAACAGGAACATGACAAGCGGGCAACGATCAAAGAGCGGGAATGGCAAAGGGACAAGGCCCGGATCATGAAAGGCGGGTCCAGGGATGTTTGATGGGCTGCACGCCCAAATGATATCCATTTTGCCTCACAACTGAAGCATACAAGGAATTATGCCCATGATTCATGCACTGAAAAATTTGCACCGGACTTGTCTGACGCTTTGCTTATTGCTGGGGGTTCTACTTGTTCAGAGCGCCTCGACCGTTGCCGTCGCTGGACCAGCAACAGGCAGTGACGGGGATCAGGATTATTGGCAGGCCCTGACCCACACCCATTACATTCAGGAAGGCAGCAAGGGACCGATTATTTATGATTTTTACGACCCCAATTGTCCTTATTGCCATGAAATCTATACCTGGCTGCAAAACCCAATCCATAACAAACAAATACAGGTCAGATTTATTACCGTAGGTTTTCTGACACCCAGTAGCGCCGGTAAAGCTGCTGCCATTCTCGCGGCCAAGGAACCGCTAGCCGCCCTGAAACTGAATGAAAATAAATTCAGTACCAAAGATGGTCCAGAAGGGGGCATAGATCCTGCGCCCATTGCCGTACAAAATAAAATGAGTGATGTACTGAATTTCAATGCTTCGCTTTTGGTCAACAAGGAAGCCGAAGTGCTCGGGATTCCCGGAGCCAGTGTGCCTTTTCTGGTCTATCGCCAGGATGGCAAAATTCGTTATGTCCCTGGTTTACCCAACAACAAACAATGGTCAGAAATTATTCACGCACAATGACTGCGTCCAGATACGCATCCTGGCTGGCGGCTCTGGTCATTCTGGCTGGCATCCTTGCCTTTTCGCTGGTGCTGTGGCTGCAGTTTGCGCAAGGTGAGCAACCTTGCAGCATTTGTGTTTACCAACGTCTGGCTGATCTGGCCGTCATCGTCATTGTTACCATGGGCTTTTTCTGGAAAGGCACGGTACGCCGGGGTTTATGGATATTGGCAGCGTTATATGCCCTGCTGGGCGCAGCCCTGGCAGGGTGGCAGTGGCACCTGACGCAGATGGCGGCAGATCAGATAGAAACCTGCTCTTCGGTCCAGGTTTTTCAGAGTAGTCCCGCCCTGGGCGGCTTGGGAAATGATTTAGCCTCGACCTTATCCGGCCATGGTTCCTGTGCGCTGGCTGGCAGCAAAAGCCTGGCAGGATGGCCCATCACCCACTGGAGTATGGCTTTTTTTGTGGGTTGCGCCGTCCTGCTCCTGATCGCCCAGTGGTTGAGCCGCCGCGTTCAGACTTAATCCTGAAAACGGCAGTTGCCGTTTTTTCAGCGGGCAGGCAGTTAACGCGGCCAGTTCCAGTCCTGGCGCAGCGTCTCCAACACCGCCAAAGCCCGCTCGGCATCAGAACTCAAGGCATTTACATGGCCCATTTTGCGACCGGGGCGGGCTTCCTTCTTGCCGTACAAATGAACCTTGATTTGCGGATGCTGGAATAGTTTCTGCCAATCCGGTCCGCCTTCTTCCCACAAATCACCCAGCAGATTCATCATGACTACGGGGCTGAGCAGACGGATATCTGCCAGGGATAACCCGCAAAGCGCACGTACCTGCTGATCAAACTGACTGCTGACACAGGCATCAATGGTATAATGACCACTATTGTGGGGGCGCGGGGCCATTTCATTGACCAACAGACGGCCCTCTTCCTCCACAAAAAATTCAACGGCAAGCACACCGACATAGTTCAGCGCCTCAGCAATGCACGCCGCGCTTTGTCGCGCCTGATTTTGTAGTGCCTCTGGAATTCGGGCGGGCACAATACTGAGATCAAGCACAGCATGGTGATGACGATTTTCTGCCAGGGGATAAAACACCATCATCCCCTCCACTGAACGCGCCAGCACTACGGAAAACTCCTGCACCAGTTTAATCCGTGACTCCAGAATGGCTTCCGGGGTATTCAGGCTGGCCCATGCGGCTGGAAGTTCGCTGGCCGTGGTCACATTCTGTTGCCCCTTGCCATCATACCCAAAGCGGGTAGTTTTCAGGATGGCAGGAAAACTCAGCTTTCGTGCCACAAGCTCCACATCATCCTCTTGCCTGAGCAGTGCAAAGGGTGCGACCTCCAGACCGAGGTCCTGAAAAAAGGTCTTTTCCCGGACCCGGTCCTGGGCAATAGCCAACGCCGTGGAGCCGGGGCGCACAGGTATTCGCGCTTCCAGATAAATCATGGCCGAGGCAGGGACATTTTCAAACTCGGCGGTCACCGCTGCACAGTGATCCGCCAAAAGCGCCAAGGCAGAAAAATCATCATAGGGCGCACAAAGATGACGGTCTGCCACGGCCGCCGCCGGACAATCCGGATCAGGATCGAGAACCCATACACCATAACCCATGCGCCGGGCCGCCAGCGTAAACATTTGACCCAACTGCCCACCTCCCAGAATTCCGAGGGTGGCACCGGGTAAAATCATGGCTCAGAATCCGGCAAAGTCATGGCTAATACGGCTGCTTCCTGTTGGTGACGAAAATCCTGCAGGCGCCGGGCAAGCATCGGATCACTTGCGGCCAACAAGGCTGCGGCGAAAAGACCGGCATTGGCGGCACCCGCAGTGCCGATGGCAAAAGTGGCTACCGGAATGCCCTTGGGCATCTGTACAATGGACAGGAGTGAATCCATGCCGTTCAGGTGTCGGGAAGGCACCGGCACTCCCAATACCGGCAAGAGGGTTTTGGCGGCGAGCATCCCCGGCAGGTGGGCAGCGCCGCCCGCTCCGGCAATAATGCAGCGCAGCCCCCGAGATGCGGCCGTCGCGGCATAATCAAAAAGCAGGTCCGGGGTTCGATGCGCCGAAACCACCCGCTTTTCATGGGGAATATTCAATGCCTGCAGTTGTTCTGTCGCAGCGACCATGACTTCCCAGTCACTGTTGCTGCCCATTACCACCCCGACCAGGGGATGTTCCATGCCTGCTCTCCTCTCTAGGCCTGCACATTAAACGGGTTATAATGCCTGTCATGGAAGAAGCGCTCAATACCGGGCAACGCCCGATTCGCAGTTTTGTATTACGCCAGGGACGTATTACCGCCGCACAACGTCGGGTGATTCAGGACGCCCTCCCCGCTCTGCAAATCCCAACCGGGGAACCCTGGCAGGATCCCTGGAATGGGCAACGGAACATCACCCTGGAAATCGGTTTTGGCAACGGCGAACATCTTGCCGCCCTTGCCGCCGCAAATCCCGATCAAAGTTTTATCGGTGCAGAAGTACACACTCCCGGAGTCGGCTCTCTCCTGTTGCAGATGGAAAAAGCGGGCATTGATAACATCCGTATTGTTCATGATGATGTCGCGGCCTGGATGAAAACCCTGCCAGATGCTTTATTTGCGCGCATCATCATTCAGTTTCCCGACCCCTGGCCAAAAACCCGGCAACAAAAACGTCGCCTGATTCAGACTGAGTTCGCAAACACCTTGCAGCGCCTGCTCAAAACGGGTGGAGAATTACAACTGGCAACGGACTGGGCTGATTACGCAGAACAAATGCTGACCGTCCTCAATCAGACCCAGGGCCTGATAAATACGGATTCTGGAAATAGCTTTTCGGAGCGACCCGCCAATCGTATTCCGACCCGTTTTGAACGTCGTGGCGAAAAACTCGGACACAGTGTTTATGATCTGGTGTATCGACGCACAAGTTGATCCATAAACGGCATCTGCCGTAGGTGCTTTTTGCTCCGTTGTTCCTCGCCTGTTGTTCTAGGGCTCATCCTGCTGTCAGGAGAGAACTCGCCCTGCGGGCTCAAACAGCTCTCCTGACGGGCGCAGGATTTCGCCAAGAACAACAACGGCTCAAAACAAAAGTCGCTGCAAAGCACCCACGGCAGATGCCGTTTTTAGGATAAAACTTTTCGGTATGCTGCCTTCCGTTATGGTGCAATATCCCGGAAAAGGTTTTGCGATATACTCATGAATCGAAATGGATGCTTTTATATGGAAACCCATGAACGAGGACCGATAACATGCACAAAGTCAGCATTATAGGAGCAGGGTTTGGGGGTTTGACCGCCGTGCGGCAAATCCGCCGGCAGTTACCCGATGCCGAAATCACCCTCATCGCCCCCAAGGCAGAGTTCATTTATTACCCCAGTTTGATCTGGATTCCCACCGGTCTCCGTCAGGGTGAGCAGCTCCGCATCCCCCTGGACCGGTTTTTTCAGCGCAAAAATGTGCATTTCCATGCCGGGCGGGTGACGGAATTGCGCGACGAAGGTCGGACGGCGGTTACTGATCAGGGTGAAATAATCAACGATATTTTGATTATTGCCAGCGGTGGCCGGGGTCTGCGCAAATTGCCGGGCATCGAGCATAGCCTGGCCATCTGTGACGGTATTGAGGCTGCCGAGCAAATTCGCGATCGCCTGGCGGCCCTGGACAAGGGCACTATCGCCTTTGGCTTTGCCGGTAATCCCCAGGAGCCCACCGCCGTGCGCGGCGGGCCTGTTTTTGAGCTGCTGTTTGGCATTGATAGCTATCTGCGCAAAATCGGCAGGCGTGAACAGATTGATCTGGTATTTTTTAATCCCATGACCGAACCCGGTAACCGCCTGGGTGCCAAAGCGGTTGCCGGATTACTTGCCGAAATGGAAAAACGCCAGATCAAGACGCATCTCGGTCATAAAATCACTGGATTTTCTGCAGATAAAGTCATGACGGAAGGTGGCGAAATCGCGGCGAATCTGATTCTCTTCATGCCCGGCATGACGGGGCCAGATTGGGCGCAACAATCCGGTTTACCGCTTTCGCCCGGTGGCTTTATCCAGGCGGATGAATACTGTCAGGTTCCCGGACATCCAGGGGTTTTTGTGGTGGGCGATGCGGGATCCTACGCCAACAGTCCGGACTGGCTGCCCAAGCAGGGCCATACCGCCGACCTGCAGGCCGAAGCCGCCGTGCACAATGCGGTTTTAAGTCTCCAGAACAAGGCTTCTGACAAGCCTTTCCGGGCTGAGCTGGTGTGCATTGTGGATGCGCTGGACAGCGGCATCATGGTGTTTCGCAATAAGGACCACGCCAGCGTTCTCCCCAATCCCCTCTGGCATGCCGCCAAAATGGCTTTTGAATGGCGGTATCTACTGCATTATCGATAAGAACGCATCCATTCTGCGCCATTTATCAGTGTTTTTCTCCAGACTGGTCATAGTGGCGCCCTTTCCAGGCGCCCCCTTTGCCCAGATAGTGACGGCGTGCAGAATCCAGCGTCATGAGCATGTAAAGCATGGCTGCAAGGGGCAAGGTCAAAACCCAGAGGCTGTTCTGTGCATAGAGGCGGACGCTGGGTAAATAAGCCCTGAACATCAGGGCCAGGGTCAATGCCAACAGGATCAGCCCTAGCCATTGCTGCTCCCAGCATCCGGCAATCAACAAAATCAGTGGTACGGCGTAAAGAAAAAGCATGGCCACTGTCGCCGTCAACAGCCGCCATGGACTGAACTCCAGCTGCACGTAGGCCGAACGTGTCACCATCCGCCATATTTCGCCGAGAAAACGATAGTCACGCAGGCTGTAACTTTCGGTACCCAACCCTAACCAAATCGGGCCCTGAATTTTCAACAAGGCAGCCAGCGTACAGTCATCAATCAAGGCCCCGCGCATGGCAGCAAAGCCCCCTGCCTGCATCAGCAAATCCCGCCGCAACAACATGCACCCGCCTGCGGCTCCAGCCAGCTTGCGGCGCGGATCATTCACCCAGGGAAAAGGATAAAGCATCTGAAAAAAGAAAATGAAGGGCGGGATCAGCAGGCGCTCCCAGAAACTGTGACAGGACAACATCACCATCAGCGACACCAATGCGCGGTTTCCACGCTGCTGCAGGGCCACCAAGCGGGTGAGCACATCAGGACCATGGACAATGTCCGCATCGGTAAACCACAGCAGTGACACATCCTCAGCAGCCAGCGCACCCTGGTGCATGGCCCAGACTTTGCCCGCCCACGCTTCGGGTAGCGTTGTTCCACTGAGAACCTGCAGACGATCTGAAGCCCCTGCCTTTTCAGCGGCTATTTTCGCACGCTGTGCAGTTCCGTCCTCACTTTGATCATCCACTACGATGACCCGCAGCTCTCCCGGATAATTCTGGCGCAGCAAAGCCGTTACACAGGGTCCGATGCCTTCGGCCTCGTTACGTGCCGGGACAATGGCCGTCACCGCCGGAAGACCGGCGGTAGTGGTTTCAGCGGCTTTCAGGAATTCTGCGGAGAGCGCCGGCAAGCGCTGATCAGCGCGCCAGAAAAATCCCCGGGCAAAAAACAGCACCAGCCAGGCCAGGAGAACCAAGGCTGCTAGTGCATCCAGAAACCAAAACACAGGGCTTCCCGCTATATTTGCCACTTATCCTCGGAAGAATGCTTAACCCCTGGGTCATCCAAACCGCGACGCAAGCAATCCTGCTTGATAGCCAAACGTAAATCATTTTGAGAATCGGCGGCACGGAGCGCATCTTCATATTCCACCAAACCCTGAGCGTATAAATTCAGCAGACTCCGATCAAAGGTTTGCATGCCCACATCATTGGTGCGACCCATGGCTTCCTTGAGCATTCCGACTTCGCCTTTGTAGATAAGATCAGCAATCGCCGGCGTATTAATCAACACCTCAATGGCGGCAATACGTCCCGCCTGCCCCTTGATGGGCAGAAGTCGCTGGGAAACAACGGCTTTCAGATTCAGGGATAAATCCATCAGCAACTGCTTTTTCCGATCTTCGGGGAAAAAGTTGATGATGCGTTCAATGGCCTGGTTGGCATTATTGGCATGCAGGGTAGACATGCATAAGTGCCCGGTTTCTGCGTAGGCCATGGCGTGATCCATTGTATCCCTATTACGCACCTCACCAATCAAAATCACATCAGGCGCCTCACGCAGGGCATTTTCCAGTGCTCTTTCATAACTAAGCGTATCTATGCCGACTTCCCGCTGATTGACAATCGATTTCTGATTCTTATGAATAAATTCAATAGGATCTTCGATGGTCAGGATATGACCGGCAGCATTCTGATTACGATACTGAATCATGGAAGCCAATGAGGTACTTTTACCCGAACCGGTCGCGCCCACAAACAGCACCAGACCTCGCGAAGTCATGGCGAGATCCTTCAGAATGGGTGGCAATTTGAGCTGCTCCAGGGTCGGGATTTGGGTTTTAATGGCACGCAACACAAAACTCAGTTCACCACGCTGATAAAATCCATTGACCCGAAAACGCCCGATGCCTGTAGCTGAAATAGCCATGTTGATTTCTTTTTCGTGCTGAAATTCCTGCAGACGCTCCATCCCCAGAATTTCCTTGGCGAGACTGAGCACTTGCCCGGGTTTCAACATATCTGTACCCAGATTTACGGCGCGTCCATCAATTTTCATGACCGGCGGAGAACCCACAGTCAGATACAAATCAGAACCGTTTTTTTCGACCATCAATGCCAGCAGATCATCCAGTACAGACATTCAATATTCCTCAGGCCACATTCATAAAACTGTCTTTGTTCTGCACCCGGCGCATTGCCTCTTCGCGAGTAATTTTATGGGCACGCACCAAATCTGCCAGGCATTGATCCAGCGTTTGCATGCCCTGGTTTTGTCCGGTCTGAATGACTGAGTACATTTGTGCCACTTTATTTTCGCGAATGAGATTACGAATAGCCGGCGTGGCAATCATGATTTCATGAGCTGGAACCCGCCCTTTTCCATCGGCAGTTTTCAGCAGGGTTTGCGAAATGACCGCCCGTAAGGATTCAGACAACATGGAGCGGACCATGTCCTTTTCCCCGCCCGGGAAAGAATCGACAATACGATCAATGGTTTTAGGTGCTGAACTGGTATGTAGCGTCGCAAAAACAATGTGTCCGGTTTCTGCTGCCGTCAAGGCAAGCCGCATGGTTTCCAGATCACGCAACTCACCGACCAGAATAATATCCGGATCTTCACGCAGCGCCGAACGCAGGGCGTTTTCGAAGGAATGGGTATTCGGCCCCACTTCACGCTGATTAATCAGGCACTTTTTAGCCGTATGGATGAACTCTATAGGATCTTCGATGGTAATAATATGATCTGGCCGATTAGCGTTGATATGATCCACCATAGCCGCCAGGGTCGTGGACTTACCAGACCCGGTTGGTCCGGTAACCAGTATCAGTCCACGCGGGATATTAATAATTTCCGTAAAAGATTTTGGCGCATTGAGATCTTCCAGACTCAACACCTTGGCCGGAATGGTATGAAATGCCGCAGCGGGACCCCGATCCTGATTAAAAGCATTCACCCGAAAACGCGCAATACCGGGCAGTTCATAGGCAAAATCGATTTCCAGATTTTCTTCATACCATTTTCGCTGGGAATCCGACATGATGTCGTAAATCATTGCGTGGACGGCCTTTCCGTCCAGTGCTTCAACGTTGATGGGACGTATATCGCCGTTAATGCGCAACATGGGTGCGAGGCCCGCAGATATGTGCGTATCTGATGCGTTATTTTTCACCGCGAAGCTGAGTAGTTCAGCAATATCCATCTATAAATCTCCACATGGCATGGTAATACCCGGCATTTGGGCATTGGGACTCATGCGCGTTACTATAGTCGACCTTGGCCATTTCGCCCACGTTTCATGGAGCAGCATGTCCCTCGCTGAAAATCTGGCAAATATAAGGCGCACGCTACAGCAGCCCGACCGCCCCATGTTACTGGCGGTGAGCAAAAGGGTTCCGGCGTCGGTCATCCGCGAAGCCCATGCCTTGGGATTGCGTCATTTCGGTGAAAACTACCTTCAGGAAGCGCTGGACAAACAGGATGAACTACGCGATCTAAAGAATATTTGCTGGCATTTTATCGGCCGGATTCAGCGTAACAAAACCCAAGAAATTGCCCGGCACTTTGCCTGGGTCGAAAGCGTTGACCGTCTGCTGATTGCCCAACGGCTGGACAGTGCCAGACAGGAGGTTTCGACGCCCCTGAATGTGCTGATTGAAGTGGCCGTCAGCTCGGAAGACAGCAAGGGAGGATGCCCACCTGCTCAGCTTGCGAGACTTGCAGAAGGCATCCAGCAACTCCCCTTTCTCCGTTTGCGTGGCCTGATGGCATTGGTCCATCCCGACCCTGACCAGGCAAACGTCAATTTTCAGCAAATGCACAGCTTATTCAACACGCTGCTACAAAGCGGGAATTACCCTGACCTGGATACTTTGTCCATGGGAACTTCGTCTGATTTTGTGCAGGCGCTGGAGCATGGAGCCACAGAAATCCGCTTGGGTACGCGCTTGTTTGGCAGCCGTCACCAGGAGGCAACATGATTGAACAAAATATCGTATTTATTGGCGCAGGCAATATGGCTCGTGCCCTTATTTCCGGAATGCGCCAGCTTGGCGTACCAGGTAGCCAGATTCAGGTACATGCCCCCAGTACCCAGCGTCGTGAGGCCCTTGCCGAAGAATTCGGCCTGCGTAGCCGTCCTGCCAAGGCCGAAAAGCTGCCGCAGAACAGTCTGGTGATTTATGCCGCCAAACCCAAACAGGTAGATGGGATTCTCAGCGAATGGCGGGAATCATTCGCGGATGCCCAAGTCCTTTTTGTATCCGTTGCAGCGGGCATTTCCAGCCAGCAAATGCGCAGCATCCTGGGAGAGAATGTGGCCGTATTCCGCGCCATGCCCAATACGCCTGCGCAGGTGGGAGCGGGAGCGACGACCCTCTTCGCCCAGGCAACGGTCAAGGCAGCGCAGTGCGACATCGTGCAGCAAATTTTCTCCGGGGTGGGCAAGGTGTTCTGGCTGCATGACGAATCCCTGATGGACGCAGCTACCGCCCTGGCTGGCAGCGGTCCTGCGTATGTGTTGTTATTTCTGGAGGCGTTGGAAGACGCCGCCGTACTTGAAGGACTGGATCGGGTCACCGCCCGGGCCCTGGCTTTACAGACGGTGTGGGGTACCGCCCAGATGGCTGCAGCAAGTCCTGCGAGCCCCAGTGAACTGCGTCACCAGGTCACCAGTCCCGGTGGTACGACCGCTGCCGGTCTAGCGGTCTGGGAAGAGCAGTTGCGGCCTCTGGCCCAGCGTGCCCTGGCTGCCGCCGCCGCGCGCAGTCGTGCTCTGGGTCAGTCACTGAAGACCAAAGCATGAATGCAATCAGCATTGAAGCCGCTCGTCTGACGGATCTGGTACTTACCCTGCTGTTCTGGGCCATCCTGATTCGCGCCATTTTATCCTGGGTCCAGCCGGATCCCCGTAACCCCATTGTCCATTTTCTGGACCGGGTTACCGGACCCATTCTTTATCCCCTGCAGCGGATTATTCCGCCCATTGGCGGAATGGATCTCAGCCCTCTGGTGGCCCTTTTACTCATTGAGTTATTGAAAGGTCTGCTGGTCAATGCCATTCTGAACCTCGGCGGCGTTTAATACGCCAGGCACTTCTCGACGCGAACCGGAAACTCACATGACACCTTCTAAGCACGCTTACAGCCTGGACAACATCCTGGAAATCTATGCACGTCCTTTCAACGATCTGATTTTTGAGGCGCAGCAAATTCATCGTCAGCATTTTGATGCCAATACCATCCAGTGTTCCACCTTACTGTCCATCAAAACCGGTGGTTGCCCGGAAGACTGTGGTTATTGCTCGCAAAGCGTCCATCATGAAAACAGTCTGAAACCGGAAGCTCTCATGGATATTGAAGCCGTGCGCAGTGCCGCCGCCGCCGCCAAAGCCAACGGTGCGCAACGCCTGTGCATGGGGGCAGCCTGGCGGTCTCCACATGACAAGGATATTGAAAAAGTCGCCGCCATGATTCAGGTGGTCAAAGAGCATGGGCTGGAAAGCTGCGTCACCCTGGGCATGCTGAAAAGCGGGCAGGCAGAACGTTTGCAGTCTGCCGGACTTGATTACTACAATCACAATCTGGATACCTCCCCGGAATTTTACGGTGAGGTCATTCATACCCGCAGCTTTCAGGATCGTCTGGATACCCTGGAAGCCGTCCGCGATGCGGGCATCAAAATCTGTAGTGGCGGTATTCTGGGCATGGGTGAATCGCGCCGGGATCGGGCCCGGATGCTGCAGGTGCTGTCGCAGCTGCCGCAGCCACCGGAAAGCATTCCCATCAATGCCCTGGTTCCCATTCCCGGCACGCCTCTGGAAGCGGCCACGCCCATTGACGGCCTGGAGTTTGTCCGCACCATAGCCGCTGCCCGGATCATCTTTCCGCAAGCCTATGTCCGCCTTTCTGCAGGACGGGAAACCATGAGCGACGAATTGCAGGCTCTGGCTTTTCTGGCTGGTGCCAACAGTATTTTTCTGGGGGATCGATTACTGACCACCAGCAATGCCAGCAGCGGACATGACCAGATTTTATTTGAAAAGCTGGGGCTTCACGCCGGATAAGCTGAAAGCCCTCTGACCCATAAGGAATCAGAGGGCGTAGCCAGCTCTAAAAACTCAAATCAGGAATGCTCCCCGAAGGACAAGGGCATGGAATAATTGAGCATGATTTCATCTTCGCCCGGATCGCTATCCTTGATATAAGCATTCGAAATATGAGCGATTTTCAGGCCGAAACGGGACTGATTGGCAAACTGGTAATCGAGACTGAGCTCCAGACGAAACTGAAAAGTGCCATCCAGATATTTGCCCCGCCCTTGATGATAACCACCCATGGCCAAAACGGGGGTCAGCACCCAGTGATCCCAGGCAACATCCGTATAAAAGCCCGTATACCCCATAAAGCCGCCATTGGTATTGGCCATCAGACCATAGACAGCACCAACCCCGAATAACTTGGCACCCGTTTGATATTCGAGGTTAATCTCTGGAAGTGTGGCATTAGTATAGCCTGGACCAGGAGTCACACCTGCCGCATTAAATGCGCCAAGACCAATATTAAAATACGAAGGTCCGCCCTGAATCACGTGCAAACCTTCGCTATCCGCCAGTGCTGGAGTTGCCGCCAATAATCCGAGAACGGCACTGCCTAAAATACCCGTCCAGGCCCACTGTTTGTTTTTCATGATTACTCCTTGTATCCAGTTCATTCATGCATCATCTTGCCGACTTGAAGTGTTTAGGTTAAGGTATCAACCGAACGGTCAGTATGCGATTTACTTCCGAGCCTGTCAAAATTTAACAACAGGACTGAACTTACGCTACTGACTCACCGGAGTACCCTGGAGCCTAGTATATATGGAATATTATGCTTCGTTGATGGGGTGCTTCTGGAATTGGCTGCTGTAATTGCAACACAAGGAAAGCTATGCGCTGGCTCAAACGCTTTTTGGTCCTGATCATTCTCATTATTGTCGCTTTCGGTGCCTATGCCTATTTTCAGATTGCCAATTATTACCCCAACACCGATGACGCTTACATCCATGCCCACGTGGTCAACATTTCGCCACGCGTGACTGGACATATTGTTCATATTTATGTGCGCGACAATCAGGTGGTACACGCCGGGCAGCCTCTGGTCAAAATAGACCCCGAGGCCTACCAGTACGATGTAGAGAAAGCCGAGGCAGAACTCGCTCAGGCAGAACGCCAGACGGATGCTATTCAGGCCAACATTGCGGCAGCCGAGGCGCGAGTCAGTGCCGACCAGATCACTTACCAGAACGCCCAACGCAATGCCCAACGCGCTGCGGCACTGGCAGCTCAAAAATATCTGTCTGCGCAGGAAGCAGATAACCGGATGACGGCTGCAAAAGGCGCCATGGCACAATGGCAAGCCGAAAAGGCCAATTTGTCTGCTACCCGCGCCCAGCAGAGCCTGAATGCAGCTCGAATCGCCGCAGCCAAGGCCGCACTGGGGACCGCCAAAATGTATCTTGCGGAAACCACTTTGTATGCGCCAATCACCGGGGTGGTTAGCAAAGTCGACAAAATTCATGTGGGCGATGTCGTCAGCATCAACCAGGATCTTTTCCCGTTGATCGGAAACGCTCAATATTGGGTGGAGGCCAATTACAAGGAAACCGATCTAAATCGGGTTCACCCCGGTCAAGCTGCCAGTATCCACGTAGACATGTACCCCAATCACCAATTCAAGGGGACGGTGGTCAGCCTAAGCGGCGGTGCCGGCAATGCTTTTTCCTTGTTACCACCGGAGAATGCGACAGGTAACTGGGTAAAGGTCACGCAACGGGTACCCGTACGGGTGATGATTACCAACCCTGATCCAAAGCTGCCCTTACGTATTGGTACCAGCGCTTCGGTCACCATCAATACCGGCGGTGCACCGGGTTGGGTCAAGTTTCTGAAACCACTTCTGTAGTCTCCTGAAACGGCAGTGGGGCTTGTAAGCTTTGCAGCGACTTTGGCCCGCGCCGTTGTTGTTCTTGGTTAAATCCTGCGCCCGTCAGGAGAGCTGTTTGAGCCCGCAGGGCGAGTTCTCTGCTGACAGCAGGACGAGCATTAGAACAACAGGCAAGGGACGTTGGAGCAAAAAGCTTACAAGCCCCACTGCCATTTCAGGACAAATCGTAACGCCAGCCCATGATTGATGGAACCCGGCTATGGGCGCTACGCGAACGCCTGCGATTTTTTTCAATGTGTACCGTACGCATGCCCATCCAGCGAGCAGTCCGCAAATTAGCCAGCGTGTCATCAAAAAAAACACAACGCCAGGCGGGAACTTTCAATCTTCCAAGAACCTGATGATAAGCATGATGCTGGGGTTTCCCCTGAAAACCTGCGGTCTCCATATCAAATACATCCACCACAATATCCGCCACGCCCAAACGCTCCAGCACCCGCCAGGCATGACTGGCCACGCTGTTCGTAAAAACGAATACGGGGCCGGGAAGTTGCACGAGCCAACGACGTAATTCCGGATTTTCGGGGACCTGGGCAGACAGAACCGGGGGATGAATGGCCTTCAGGAAAACCCGGGGATCAACAGTATGATGCCGCATCAAACCCGCGAGAGTGGTCCCATAAGTCCGCCAGTAATGGCGCCGCAACTGATCGGCGGCTTCCATCTTCAGGCCAAGCTCCTCCATCAGGAAGGCATTGATGTGCTCATGCATCCAGGGAAAGCAGTAACGGTCTGCATCATACAGGGTATTGTCGAGATCAAAGAGAAAAACCGGCAGCGGGCCGCGTCGCCAGGCTAACAGACGACGCTTGCGGGCTGCCGCAGAAAAAGCGTGTCTGTTACGCTGTGGAGCAGGAACGGAAAGCTTTTTCAATGGCTGCCAGCAATCAATGTCCCCACCCCGGCGTCGGTAAAAATCTCCAGCAACAAGGCATGGGGGACTCTGCCATCAATAATATGCGCAGCCTGCACACCGGCAGCCACAGCATCCAGACAACACTGAATTTTGGGCAGCATGCCACCATATATCTGACCATCGGCAATCATTTGTGCCACTGCGCCAGCCTCCAGCCGGGTTTGCAGGGTACCCTCTTTATCCAGTACCCCAGCCACATTGGTCATTAAAATCAGCTTTTCGGCTTTCAGGGTGGCGGCCAGCGCTCCGGCGACCAGATCGGCATTGATGTTGTAAGACTCGCCCCGAGCGCCGACGCCAATGGGGGCCACTACCGGGATAAAGTCGCCCTGGTCCAACCAACGAATGACTTCCGGATTGACGGCGGCCACTTCACCGACCATCCCCAGATCAGCCACCGCATTGCGCAGCGGACGGGCGCGGAGCAAAGCCCCATCTTTGCCGGTCAGCCCCACTGCCCGCCCACCGGCCCGATTGATTCCCTGAACAATTTCCTTGTTGACGCGACCGCCGAGCACCATTTCCACCACTTCCATGGTGGCTGCATCGGTTACGCGCATGCCATCTACAAAGCGGGTTTCGACGCCCAGACGTTCAAGCATGGCGCCAATTTGCGGCCCCCCGCCATGAACCACCACAGGATTCATCCCTACTTGCTTCATCAAGGTCACATCATAGGCAAACTGCTCTTGCAGATGCGCCTCTGTCATCGCATTACCACCATATTTGATGACAATGGTTCGTCCATGAAAGCGTTGCATATAGGGCAGGGCTTCCACGAGAACATGGGCTTGCAGTTGAGGATTTTTATCCATAAGAATCTCTTGTGTTATCAATCAAAATTCAGGATGAGGCCGGAACCAGACCACGCAAAAGAATTTCGACAATACCCGCATCATATCCGGCAGGGTCGTCTGCAAAAGTAATGGGGGGATAGTGCCGCAATATGTCTCGCGACTGGAAAAAAAACACGTTGGCACCCAAGAGGAGCGTAGCGACCAGAGCCGGATCAAAGTCCTGGCGAAATTCGCCTCGGCTCTGTCCCAGCTTCAGAACATCTACCAGAGCAGAAAACATATCCGCGAAACCCTGCTCGGCAAATTCCTGTGCTCGTGGCGCGCCCCTTTCCAGGATCTCCCGCCAGACCAAACGCACCAGTTGTGGCCTGTTCAGCAGTGCCTGCAGATGATTGCGGGCAAAATGCCGCAATACATCCAGAACCGAGCCGTGGGCACTGACGGCTTCGTTCAGCACCGCACGCAGATTATGGCTGGCCACGCGCAACACCGCGAGATACAGCGTGTCTTTATTCGGAAAATAGTGGTAAATATTGGCTTTACTGATACCAGCCTCGCAGGCAATGGCATTCATGGAAACCGCATCAAAGGCTTTATCCGAGAAGAGTTTTTCGGCAGCAGCGAGGATACGTTGCCGCCCCTCGCCTTCTACCATCGCCAGCGTATTATCCATAAAATCCCCTCAGCGATCTCTTTCCACATATTATCAGCCACTTGAAAAACACCCGACCAATCGGTCAATATCAGGTCAGTGTAGCATCAACAAAGGCGATTGTCGCTTTACAGTAAAAATCTAACCGTTATCCTTGGCATTCATCCTCAAGATCGGTTACTGAAAAAGGAAGCTCCCATGTTTAGTCATTCTCCCAGTCAGGGAGACCTGTCTTTTTCGCTATTACTGCGCGCATTACGGGGAATCACCCTCTGGCAACCCATTTTGGTGTATGTCCTCGCCGTTTTTATCGGCATGGCGGGCCTTGAATTTTTTGTGCAGTGGCTAGGTGGGATGCTGGGTGCCAGCATCGGAATGCTGATTTTGTTCGTCAGTTTTGGGGTGGGGTATCTGGGTGCTGGCGGGGTACTATTACATGAAGCCCGGGGTGACTCCTTACCCGGGATTTTGCGTAGTCTCCGCTTTGGCTTAAAAGCTCTGCCCCGGCTGATTGGCTTGCTGATCATCGAAAGTCTTTTGCTCTTTGGCATTTTTGTGGTTGAGCTACTGGGATTTCTGGCCTGCAAAATACCAGGAATAGGAGCGATTTTGTTTGTACCGCTTTTCCCGGTGGCCATGTTGATAAATGCCGTAGTTTTCGTTCTGGCCATCATTGTTTTCAATCTGTCCGGTCCAGCGCTTTGGCATGGTGAATCGGTCAGCAACTCCCTGCGCCACACCATTGGTATTGCCCGTAACAAACCCGGCTCCATTTTGCTGATGATGTTGTTACTCGGGGCGTTATCTGCTGGTCTGGCAATCATTATCGCCATCATCCTTTACACCGGATACAGTATGGCACTGTCCGCTGCGGCCCCAGCTCTGGCCAGCGAACTGAGCCGTAGCGCCGATATGTTTTGGCAGATGATGGATGCGATCACGGGTTATCCTTTTATGCTGGACCATGCAGCGCATTCCAGCATCACTGCGAATACTGCCCTGTATAATGTCGGGCTCAGCATGGGGATGGGCGTTGCCACCGCATTGGTTTTCATTATACCCAACGTCGTATTTTTGCTGGGCATGGCCCATATTTATATTGAGGCCCTTGAACTGGTTGCCCCTGAGGATGTCTAATTTGCTTATGAAAAAATGGTTACGCCAGCTGGAAATCGAAAAAAACCGCTGCCAAAGTTGTGGTATGCCTTTACAGTTTGATCCGCAAGGCGGTGGCACGGAAAGCGATGGCAGCCACAGTCGGGATTACTGCAGTTACTGCTATGCAGATGGCACGTTCAAGGACCCCCAATTAACCCTGGAAGCCATGCAACAGCGAGTAAGGCAATTGCTGCGCAAAAGACAGGCCCCTTGGTATATCCGTGCCTATATGGCCCATCGGGTGCCCATGTTAAAGCGTTGGCGCAGTTGCAAACGCTAATGCCCGACGTAAAAAAGCCCCCGAACTTAGTAATTCGGGGGCTTTTAACTACATGAAATTAGAGCGCGCTGCGCGGACGCCGTCCACGACGTGGCTTTAGTTCCTGCATCAATGCATTTCCATGAGAATCCAGTTCCTGCAATGCATGATGGTTATCGCCTACCCGATCCCGTACTTCGGCAATAGCTGCCAGAATCTGGGTAGGTTCCCAATCAGGTACCAGACGGGAAATGCGATCCATCAAAGAACGCCGCTGTGCTTCACGTTCGCGTTTGGCACGCGGATTTTCCTGCAAAGACTTTTTCTGCTGCTCAATTTTGGCCAATTGCTCGCGCAGGCGCAATTCCGTTTGACGTTGCTTCTCTTCCAAATCAGCAAGGCGCTCTTCGGCACTACGACGATGACGTTTTTTTGTTTGAGATTCCATACCCGCTCACTCCTGAAAAAATAAGTTGAAATTTTGGCTAAAGTCGCCAATAAAATTATTATGTCAGCTTGTTTTTGCTTTGGCAAATACAAATGCGTCTGCGAATATATGTTCTGAATCCAATCCTGCCTGAGCTAAAGCCGCAGATAAAGAAAAAACCATATCCGGATGGCCGCAAATATAAGCATCAAAAGCACTGGCATCAGGAAAATCTTTAATCACCTGCTCTGTTACATATCCCGTAGGGCCCGACCACCGGCTATCCGGTTGTGAGACAATTTTGGTCAGATTAAAATGGTTATGGAGCGACTGCCATTCCTGTAACAGATCTTCATAATAAAAATCTTCAGAATGACGCACCCCCCAATAAAAGTGTATTGGCCGTATTGATCCCTGAGCAAAAAGTGATTCAAGCATCCCCTTGAGCGGCGCAAAGCCTGTCCCTGTGGCCACCATCAATAACGGTCGGGTTGATTCCTGGCGCACAAAAAAAGTGCCCAAAGGTCCCTCAAATCGCACAATATCCTTTTCTTTCATTGCTGAAAAAACGTGCCCGGTGAACGTACCACCCTCTACTTTCTTGATATGTAATTCCAGCAAAGCGTCATCATTGGGGGTATTCGCCAGCGAGAAACCCCGACGCCCGCCATCCTTCAAAAGAATGTCTATATACTGGCCGGGGAGGAACTGCAGGCGCTCTGTACTGGGTATTTTGAGGAACAGTGCGCGCACGTCTGGAGCCACGTCCTCTATTTTAGCCACCCGTGCCGGCAGGGTTTTAATCTGAATATCCTTGGCTGCACCAATTTCGCGTACTTCAATTTTCAGATCAGATAGGGGCATAGCCTGGCAAAACAGGGCCAAACCGTCCATTTTTTCTGCCTCACTGAGCACTTTTTCTTCAATATCCCCATAATCTACCGTGCCACTTAAAATACGCCCCTTACAGGTTGCACAAGTACCATTGCGACAGCTGTAGGGAATATTAAAGCCATGACGCAGTGCCGCCTCGAGTATGGTTTCATCACTATCGCAATCCATCTCGTGACCGCTGGGTTCAATTGTCAGACGATAAGGCATGTTTTGCCCCTCTTAAAATGGTAGATGCAGATATTCTAACAGAAGCACCGGATGTTGACTGCTGTTGCAACAATTTCAGGGATATTCCCGATTCAGGTCAAAACCATTCACTATCTTGCAGAATAGTTCAGCCGTCTGGCGCGCATCATATAACGCTGAATGTGCCTGCTCATGATCCCAGGATAAACCTGCCGCCAGTGCCGCTTTGGCCAGTACCGTTTCACCATAAGCGAGACCCGCCAGACTGACGGTGTCAAAAGTACTGAACAGATGAAATGGATTGTTTTTCACTCCGGAACGTTTTTCTGCTGCCTTGATAAAAGACAAATCAAAGGCGGCATTGTGACCTACCAGAATCGCCCGTCGGCACTGTGCAGCCTTAACCGCCGTACGAATGGCGCGAAAAATGTTGCGCAGTGCTTCTTCTTCGGAAACCGCTCCGCGCAATGGCTGAAAAGGATCAATTCCGGTAAAAGCCAGCGCCGCAGGATCAAGCACCGCGCCCGTAAAGGGCATGACGTGAAAGTGATGGCTGGCTACCGGTTTCAGTTGTCCCACTTCTCCACCGATAATGACCGCCGCCACCTCCAGCAGAGCATTACGCTCCGGGTCAAAACCCGCCGTCTCCACATCCACCACTACGGGCAAAAAACCACGAAAACGTCCAGCCAGTGCGGCCATATCAATTATCCTTCGGTACGCTGCGAAAAGGTCAGGGCGTAGGGTGCCGCCAACAAGACCGCCGTAGAAACACTCAAGGTGACTGAGGCGGTCAGCATCAACATCACCACCAACTGCATGGAAACCGCCGCCAGCGGCGCCATGCCCGCCAGAATCATGCCCGCTGTAATTCCTGGAATATGAATCATGCCGACACTTTTCAGGCTATCAATGGTAGGAATCAGCGAACTGCGCACCACAATGCCATAGAGACTGCGCATGGCCTGGCGACGTCCGGCCCCAAGCGCCAGCATCGCCAGCAACATATCCTCACGTTGGTCGATTTCACTGCGTAAGCGATTCAACGCCAGAGAAACAGCATTCATGGCGTTGCCAATGATCATTCCGCCAATAGGCACCAGAGACTCGCCGCGCCAGAATACCAAACCCGAGAACAGCATCCAGGTCAGCGTGACTGTTGCAGCAAGGCCTATACTACCAACACCAATCCAGTAGGCGTGGGGGATACCGGCGCCCCGTTTGCGATTGAAGCGACCGGCCATCAGAATCATCAGGACGAGAAACACCAGCAACAACCAGGGTTGATGCTGGCGGAACAGCCAGCCCAGCACAAAACCCATGATTCCCAGTTGCACTGTCGCGCGCGCAGCGGACCAGAGCAGGTCCTTGCCGACCCCCAATTTCTGCCATGCCGACAGGGCCCAGGCACTGCCCAGAAGTCCCAGTACGCCGGTCAGGGCCCAGGGTGAAAAGGTACGGAATATATCCGGTGCGGCATTATGCATAGATGCGATTTTCTATCTGGATTAACGATGGATGGAAAGCGGTCGCCATGCACCGGCGACAAAACCTTCCAGGGGCGAAAAACGCCTTTTATAATCCATTTTTGGACTTTCTGCGACCCAATAACCCAGATACAGGTAGGGAAATCCCTGGCTGCGGGCCCATTCGATCTGACTCAAAATCGCAAAAATACCCAGGCCGCGCTTCACCAGGTCGGTTCGGTAAAATGTATAAACTGCCGACAACCCGCGACCTACCTGATCAACCAGAGCTACGGCCAAGGGCTCATCATCTTTTTCAAAAATCAGCAGCCGCGAATCCACAGGGCTGGTATCTGCCATCATTTCTGCATACAGACGCTCAGCCTCTTGGTCCATGCCACCATGCGGATGACGCAAACGCTGATAATCGGCAAACAGGCGGGCATGTTGCGCATTCCGGTATGGTCGTGCCACACGCAGACTGAGATCCTGATTCCGTGCCCAGGTGCGTTTTTGCCCCCTGTCCGGCTGAAACTGATCCACCGGGATACGCACGGAAATACATGCATCACATTGCGGGCACATAGGCCGGTACGCGACGGGACCGTTGCGTCGAAAGCCATTCTGCAACAGTTGATCGTATTCCCCACGCTCCAGGACTGCGCGTGGATCACTCAACACCAGCAGTTCTTCCTGTTCCGGTAGATAGGGACAGGTTTGCAAGGTCGACATGTAAAAACTCATCGCCAAAAAATTTGCTCCCAGGGCAGGAACTCCTGCCACGCCCCTTGAGTTGCCTGGGCTTTCAATCTGGTCAAAAGCTGCAAAAATTCAGCACGTGGAATTTCAGATGCACCCATACTTTGCAGGTGCGGGGTCAAAAATTGGGTATCAATCAGACCAAAACCCCAATGCGTCAAATGTCGGGCCAACCAGACCAAAGCTATTTTTGAGGCATCGGGAACCCGACTGAACATGGATTCCCCGAAGAAAACCGCTCCCGACTCGACACCATACAATCCACCGACCCTCTGGCCATGTTGAAAAATTTCTACACAGTGGGCCATCCCCGCAGCAAAGAGATCCAGATAGGCATTACGCATCTCGGCAGTTATCCAGGTCCCGCCCTGACCTGAACGCGGGGCCGCACACTCATCCATAACAGCAGCGAAATCCTGATCGAGAACCACCTGCCAGGACGCGACCTTGGCATTTTTCAGCAAACTGCGACTGATATGAATGGCACGGGGTTCAAGCACCCCGCGTGGATCAGGGGACCACCACAAGATAGGGTCTTCTTCTCCGAACCAGGGAAATATTCCCTGAGCATAGGCTTGGAGAATACGTTTCCGGGATAAGTCCCCGCCAACGGCAATCAGGTTACTGTCGGCTTGTTCCGGATCCGGAAAAATGACGGAGGCATTTTGACTGCTGAGGAGAACCGGTTTTACCCGTTCAGGGCGCAATTCTGTCCACTCCCATATTCAGGTACATCTACGATTACTCCCCAGCCAGAATACTAAGGGTAACTATACCCTTTTTGCAGAGCCTGCAAAGCCGCAACCCGTGCCTCAAGACTGGGGTGGGTGGCAAACAGCCCATGCCAGCTTCCCGAAATATAGGCGGTCGCCATGGGATCACGGACCGCATCATGCTCGACGTGCATGGCTGTAGCCCGCTGATGCAGCTTCTGCAAGGCAGAAATCATCGCCCCAGCGCCGACCTGCTCTGCGGCAAAACGATCTGCTGCAAACTCCCGGCGGCGCGAAAACCAGGTGATGGGAATCAGTGCCAAAAACGACAAGGCAACCTGCAGGAACATGGAAACCGCAAAAGCAATCATCGGGCGATCATCAAATTGCCGGGCCGCCAACATCGACAACCAGAATACAAAAGTATTCATTAACCCCTGAAGCAACGTCGTGCTGACCATATCGCCATTGTAAACATGACCCATTTCATGGGCCAGCACCGCTCGAACTTCATTATCATTGAGCAGATTCACGAGCCCGCTGCTGACCGCCACCATGCTGTGGTTACGCCCCGGCCCCGTAGCAAAGGCATTAGGATCATCACTCCAGTAAACCCAGACTTCCGGCATCCGGATGCCCAAACGCGTAGACAACTGTGCCACGGCATCGTAAATCAGCCGCTCCTTGGCGGACTGAGGTTGCTCGATGCGTTGCATCTGCATACCTGCCCGCGCCAGCTGCTTGGACATCAGCAGGGAAATAAAAGCGCCCCCAAAACCAATGACCAGCGCCCAGAGTAAATCTGTCACACTGACTACCCCGCGCAGATCTACGCCAAAAGCGGGTAAAACCAGATTCACCAGGACCGAAAAAGTAATGGAAAGGGTGATAAAAATAAGTAAATTGGTACCCACCAACAAGGCTATGCTCTTGAATGATTTCATGACATTCACGCTCCATCAGAATATCTAGGTTTCACTGTCACGGCTTCCGCTGTAATACCCGCCGCGCCGTGACCAACTGCCCTCTATTTTTTTATGGCAGACGTTTGAATCCTAACATCAATCCCAACACGCCGGAAGAGACAGATACTGACTCCTGCAGACACTGGATGCTTCTGCCTGAAAGGGGATTTCTCCCAGGCAGGGGCTGGGCATTAGTCGCTGCAAAGTTTCCAGGGTTCCCGGAGCGAGATCGGGTTGAAGATGATTAGCCACCCAGCCCGCCATCGGCAAAGCACGGGCAAGAATAGCCTCGGCACTAAGCAGGGCATGGTTGATGGCTCCCAGGCGCAGACCTACGACCAAGAGCACCGGAAATTGCAAACCAAGGGCCAGGTCAGCAAAACTCCAATTATCACCCAGCGGGACCAGAAAACCGCCCGCTCCCTCTACCAGTACGGCATCCATATCTGCTGACTGCTGTTCAATAAAGCGCTGAATCTTGTGCCGGTCCAGGGTCAGGCCGGCTTGTGCTGCCGCCCAATGCGGAGCGATGGGCGGATCCAAAGCATAAAGGCAGGTTTGTTCAAAAGAGCGTGAGGGCGTTGACGCGGTGCGCAGAATTTCCACGTCACTCCACTGCCCATTGGCTTCCACACCGGAAACCACCGGCTTTAAGGCTGCGACCCGGCCCATTTCACGTGCACAGCGTTGCGCCAGAGCAGCTGTCACCGCCGTCTTGCCCACACCTGTATCCGTCCCGGTGACAAAAAGACTCCGGAGCGGCTGCGCTGGCGGATTTTCCAATGTTTCTGACGGATTCATTTTATGTGCCTCCGCATTTGCGGATAGGGCAGGGTAACTGCGCCATCTTCGCGAATCTCGGGGCGCGGGCCACTGCTCCAGGCATGCCCGTAAACCACCTCATAGGTGGCTGGCAAATACCCATCTTTACGAAACTGTTCATAAGCATCGCGTAGGATCTGCAGGCGACGAGGCGTCAACAGGCCGCGTGGGCGATTGACCGAGGCATTGGTCGCACCAATGCTGCGCAAATCGCGCAAAAGATCCTCCAGCACTGCGTAAGTCAATTGAAAATGTTCGACATCCAGCACCGGCATTTCATAACCCTGGCGGACCAGGGCATCGCCAATATCGTGCATATCCATAAATGGTATGACATGGGGTTGATCATCCAGTCTGGCAAAAGACTGGCGCAACTCGCTGAGGGTATCCGGACCCAGGGTACTGAACATCAACAGCCCCCCGGGACGCAGGACCCGGGCAAATTCGCGCAGCACCCGATCCAGATCATTACACCATTGGATGGACATGTTGGCGAAAAGCAGGTCCATGGATCCTGTCGCCAGCGGCAGATGTTCGGCATCCCCCTGACAAAAGTACTGGCGTTGCCGCCAGCTCTTGCGCAGTCGCGCCTGCTGGAGCATGCCGACGGCCAAATCCACCGCCAGCAACCGTGCCTTGGGATAACGACGATTCAGGCGCCGACTTTGCAGGCCGGTGCCACTGCCTAGATCCAGAATCCATTGTGGTTCCAGCTTGACCAGGTCCAGTCGTTCGATGAGTTGCTGGCCTACCTGGTCCTGAAGAACAGCACTGGCCTCATAGGAGCTGGCAGCCTGGTCAAAAGCGCGGCGGATCGCGCGCTTTTCCAGCTGATAATCTGCTGGCGTCGATGGATTCATGCCCAGACCTCCAAAAGAGCATCCCGGCAGGCTTGCGGCTGCGACAAAAAGGGCGCATGCCCTGCCTTTTCAAGCACATGCAGATGGCTGCCGGGAAGATGTTGCTGCAGATAAAAACTGGCTTCCAGAGGCACAATGCGGTCCTGCGCACCATGAATCAGCTGAACCGGCATGGACAAGCTATCCAGCCGATCGCGTAAATCCACTTCGTGGAGAAGAGTCAACCCATCAGCCAGACAGATGGGATCGGGCGACGGCCAGTTGCTCATGCCCTCCAGCGCCCGTCGTCCTTGTGGATCACCCAAAACCTGCAGGGCTAAAAACCTTTTGCGGGTTCCCTGGGGATCACTGTGCAGGCGCTGGCCAAAATCTTCCAGGGTTGCGGCAGGAATCCCTGCCGTCCAGTCTGGACGCTGGCGGAAACTCGGCGAACTCGCCATCAGTACCAACCCTTTCAACGAGGCGGGCTGCGTCAGACCCAGTCCGAGGGCGAGCAGCCCACCCAGAGACCAACCCAACAAAATCGGCGCTTCTACTTCACGATCCAGCATGTCCGTCAACTGTTCCAGAACATCAGCCCATTGCATGCCATCCGCCGTACAGGGGCTGCGGCCATGACCGGGCAAATCGTAGGAAATGCAGGTAAAATGCTTTTCCAGAAAAGGGCGCCAACCCGCAAAAACCCGGCTTTCCATGCCCCAGCCGTGGAGCAACAGCAAGGCTGGCCCTTGACCCGTCTGTTCCCGATACCAACTCATAAAATCTCCCGAAGGGCGGTCACCAACTGCGTGAGGTCTTCGCGATGATGCGCAGCACTGAGGGTAATCCGCAAACGGGCGCTGCCCTTAGGCACGGTCGGAGGGCGCACTGCCGGGCAGTACAGTCCGGCCTCGCGCAATCTGGCAGCCGTTTGCACAGCCGCCGTTGCCTCTCCCAGTACCAGCCCCTGAATGGGCGTGGCGCTGGGCAGCCAGGGTGCATCGGGAAGCTCGGCACGCAGCCAGTCCCGATGCTCTACCAGGCGGGCACGGCGGTCCTCACCGTCGCGCAACAACTGCAAAGAAGCTCGCGCTGCCGCCGCCAGTGCCGCAGGCATGGCCGTATGATAAATAAAACTTCGTGCCCGGTTACGCAGCAGGTCAATCAGATCCTGACTGCCTGCCACAAAGGCTCCATAGACGCCAAAAGCCTTGCCGAGCGTCCCCATGATGACATCCACGGAATGCGTATCCAGTTGATAGTGCGCGAGGGTACCTCGCCCCTCTGCGCCCAACACGCCAAAGGCGTGGGCTTCATCGAGAATGATTCTGGCCTGATAGCGGCGGGCAAGAGTTACGATTTCAGGCAGAGGGGCGAGATCACCGTCCATACTGAATACACCATCGGTGATGATCCACGCCTGCCCCGCAGTACCGCGTTCCAGCAGCTGCTGCAAATGCGCCATATCGCCGTGCCGGTAACGCTGCAGACGCGCCCCGGACAGACGCACACCATCCACCAGAGAGGCATGATTGAGACGATCGGCGTAAACCCGGTCCTGACGGCCGACCAGAGCGGAAATGATTCCCAGATTGGCCAGATAACCACTCCCGAAAAGCAGCACCGCTTCCACACCCAACCAGCGTGCCAAATCTGCCGCCAGAGCCTGATGGGCCGGACGCTCACCGCCCAGCAGGGGGGCTGCGCCGGCGCCCACCCCACTGCGTTCCATTTCGGCAATGGCTGCCTGTCGTAACGCGGGCTCCCTGCTCAGACCCAGATAGTCGTTACTGGCAAAAGAAAGGAGTAAGCGACCTTCCGCATCCACAAACAGTGGACGATCGGCGTCCGGGTCCGGTTGTAGAGACTGCAACTCCCGCCATAGTCCCTGCCGACGAATATCCGCAAGCTGCGTACTCCAGGTATTTTCTGCTGTATCAGGCATAGCTTCTTATAAGGACGGGTATCTACCTTGTCAATGTCAGCCCGAAGCGCCAGAATCCATAAACTGCAGCCTCCCACTTTCGCAAAAGGTGTACGGATTCCCTTGCCCCGCTTCTCCCTGCAACAGCTTTCTCAAAGCAGGCGAAAACTCACTCAGTGGCTTTTCCCGGAACATTGCCGCGCCTGTGGCGTGCCCGGTACTGCCCTCTGCGAGGCCTGCGCCCGGGATTGGCCACGCCTGCCGGAAAACCGTTGCAGTTATTGTGCATTGCCGCTCCTGGCCAACGGTGACTGCCCGGTATGTTCTGTAGAAGCGCCCCAGTACGACCATGTCTACACGCCTTTTGTGTATGCTGAACCCCTCAATGCTGCCATTCTCGCCTGGAAATTCCACCAGCGTCTGGACTGGACCCGCGCCTTGGCGACGACCTGGGCAGACAGTTGGGGCACGCAGCCACCTTCGCATCCCGCATGCTTGCTACCCGTGCCTCTGCACCCCAAACGACTGCGCGAGCGCGGCTACAATCAGGCGCTGTTGCTGGCCCGCTATTGGGGAAAGCGCTGGCGTATTCCGGTAAAAGCTGGCGTGTTACGACGCTGTCGGAATACTCGTCACCAGACCGGACTGAGCGCGGCCGCCCGGCGTGAGAATCTGGATTCTGCCTTCACCATGCGGGGCAAATTGCCCGACCATGTGGCCATTATCGATGATGTGATGACGACGGGAACAACAGCGGGGCAAATTGCCGAGTTATTGAAAAGTGTGGGTGTGCAGCGTATTGATGTCTGGGTTCTGGCCCGCGCCCTACGCGAAACGGTCCCTGCCCATGCCTGAAACTTTTTTGCACGTCATCCTTTATGAGCCGGAAATCCCGCCCAATACCGGCAATGTTATCCGGCTCTGCGCCAACACCGGCGCGCGCCTGCATCTGGTGGAGCCCTTGGGTTTTGCCTGGGATGATCGTCGCCTGCGCCGTGCGGGACTGGATTATCACGAATTTGCCGAGGTGCTGCGGCATCCGGATTGGCAACATTGCCTGAACGCGCTGCATGGAGCACGTATTTTTGCATTCAGTACCAAAGGAAAAAACCTGTATCAGCAAGTAGCTTTTCAGGAAGGCGATGCCCTGCTGTTCGGACCGGAAACGCGTGGTCTGCCCACACCGATTCTGGAGAGTCTTCCCACCAGTCACGTATTGCGTTTACCCATGCGTCCGGGACAGCGTAGCCTGAATCTTTCCAATGCCTGTGCTGTTGGGGTATTTGAAGCATGGCGGCAATTGGGATTCAAGGGCGGCGTTTGAAAAGCAAACCCGGGGAGCACACGTTTCTGGCACAACTTACGGGCGCCGTTTCCGGCATAACGGGGCGGTGGATATTGCTGGTTGCGGGCAGTGTCCTGCTGAGCGTTTTATTCGGGTTCTGGCAGATTCCCGCCGCAGCCCTGTTTGCCGGTGTTGTTACTGGAATCGCCGTCAACAGTCTCGGGAATCTGGCTTATCCCCGTCATTTTTCCCGAGCCGGGCAAGCCATACTGGGCATGGCTATTGGTTTGATGTTTACGACTGCTGCGCTGGAGGCCATTTCCGCCCATCTGCTACCCATATTGCTGGTAACAGCTGGCACCCTGATTTTGAGCCTGGCTTCTGGTTTGCTCTTCAGCCGCTGGACGCAGATCAAAGCCAGTACCGGTCTGCTGTCCATGACTGCAGGAGGGGCCGCCGGGATTACCGCCATTGCCCAGGAATTCGAGGCCGATGTGGGACTGGTGGCGATCATGCAATACCTGCGCGTCATTCTGGTCATGATCAGTCTGCCTCTGGTGGTTCTTTTTGTATTTCATGATCACAGCGCAAATACGGCGACTTTGGCGGGCGCGCATTTACCCGCATCCTGGGCAGGAAGTCTCCTGTTGCTGCTGCCGGGAGCCCCTTTCGGTATCTGGTTGGCCCGAAAAATCCATATCACTGCGCCCTATTTGTTGGGGCCTTTGCTGCTCACTCTCCTGCTGACCTTGCTTCACGTCAATCCAACCCGGGCGCTTCCTGGTCCGCTTCTGGAAGCTGCCTATTTGCTGATTGGCTGGCAAGCCGGGCTGCAATTGTCCATAAGCCGCCTTCGTCTGCACTTACGCCTGATTCCCCGTGCTTTGCTCATTATTCTCGTTCTGAACCTGTGCTGCGCCCTGCTCGGTGTTCTCCTGGCGCATCTGGTCGGCGTCAGTGATCTGGATGGTTATCTGGCGACCGCACCCGGTGCCCTGTATGCAGCGGTTGCCGTCAGCATGGCAGCTCACGGTAATGTCCTTTTTGTCCTCGGTGCCCACCTCATTCGCTTGTTGATGATGCTGCTGATCATGCCGCCGCTGGCGCGCAAATTGCTCGACCCTGCGCGCAACACCTGAGCCTGCTTGCAGGCCCTTCCCAAGCATCCGACCGGACGGTATCTTGTGTTAGACTAGGGATGACAAACAGAAATGACTTAAAAGGAGCAATCATGGCGCGTACACGCATTACTCCACTTCGTCTGGACGGTGAGAATGCTGAACAAAAACGGGAAGAAATTCGCAGGGTTTTCCATGAAACCTTCTCCTTGTATGAATCCTTGTTTGATCACTTGCAGGACTCTGCTGCCTGGGTGGAAAAAGCTATTCCTCTGCGGCATCCCCTGATTTTTTACTTCGGGCATACCGCTACTTTTTATGTGAACAAATTGCAATTTGCGGGACTGATTGAAGTCCGTCTCGACCCGCATCTGGAATCGGTATTTGCCGTCGGCGTTGATGAAATGTCCTGGGATGATCTGGACGAAACCCATTACGACTGGCCTACCCCTGAAGCCGTCCGCCTTTATCGCCAGGAGGTACGGAAAATGGTGGATAGACTCATTTCGGAGTTACCCCTGACTCTCCCCATTACCTGGGATTCACCCTGGTGGATCATCCTGATGGGTATTGAACACGAAAACATTCATCTGGAAACCAGCTCGGTCCTGATGCGCCAATTGCCACTTTCCCGGGTCAGCCCGGTAGTCGCCTTTGCACCCTGGGATCAGGCTGGCACGGCCCCACAAAACGCTCTGCTGCCCGTGCCCGGTGGTCTGGTCAAGCTGGGCAAGGCAAAAGATGACCGCCAATATGGCTGGGACAACGAGTACGGGAACCATCAACATGAACTGCAGCCTTTTACTGCCGCAAAATTTCTGGTCAGTAATCAGGAGTTTCTTGCCTTTGTCGAAGACGGTGGTTACCACAATCCCGACTGGTGGGATGAAGAAGGCGATGGCTGGCGGCGCTTCAGTCGCGCTGAACATCCGCCATTTTGGGTGCCCGATGTTGAAGGATGGCGCTTGCGTCTGATCGCCGCAGAGCGGCCCATGCCCTGGAACTGGCCGGTTGAAGTGAACGCTCTGGAGGCAGCGGCTTTTTGTCGCTGGAAATCGACCCAAACTGGTGAAAACCTGCGTCTTCCCAGTGAGGACGAGTGGCGCCATCTGCGCAATCTCAGTGCTTTGAGTGACAGCGATGGCTGGGAAGATAAGGTCCCCGCCAATATTGGCTTGAGTGCCGGCTGCTCTCCCTGTCCGGTGGATGCATTTCCTCAGGGCGATTTTTACGATTTGATGGGCAACGTCTGGGAGTGGACCAGCACACCGATTTATCCTTTTCCAGGCTTTGAAGTCCATCCGGTGTACGACGATTTTACGGTGCCGACTTTTGATCAGCAGCATAATCTGATGAAAGGGGGATCATTTATCAGCCTTGGGAACGAAATGCAGCAGGAAGCACGCTATGCCTTCCGTCGGCATTTTTTTCAGCATGCCGGATTCCGTTATGTCACCTCGACCAACACCGTTCCTGAAGTACCCATTTACGAAAGCGACGCGTTGGTTTCCCAGTATGCGGAATTTCACTATGGACGCAGTTATTATGAAGTCCCTAACTTTGCGGCTGCGGTCGCTGAGTTGGCGCTTCGTGCCATGGCGGGTAAACCCTTGCGCCGGGCTTTGGATGTTGGCTGCGCGGTGGGGCGGAGCAGCTTTGAACTGGCAAAACACTGCCCGGATGTAACCGGACTGGATTTCTCGGCGCGCTTTATCAGTGTCGGTGTACAACTTCGTGAGCGCGGACATTTTTCCTACACACGGGTTGAAGAAGGCGATTTGCGGAGTTATCAGAGCATCGATCTGGCGGCCCTGGGTCTGCGGGAAACTGCGGACCATGTCCATTTTTTCCAGGCCGATGCCTGCAATCTCAAGCCATTGTATCGGGACTATGATCTGGTGGTCGCAGCCAATCTCATTGATCGCCTGCATCATCCCCGCAAATTTCTGGAGGATATGCGTGAGCGCATTGTACCGGGCGGCATTTTGCTCATCACCTCACCTTACACCTGGCTGGAAGAATATACCGCACGCAGTGAGTGGCTCGGTGGCTACAAAAAAGATGGTGAAAATCTCAGTACCCTGGAAGCACTCAAGGAAATCCTGTCGCCCTATTTCCGGCTTCGGGAAGAAAGCCCGCTGGATATTCCCTTTGTTATCCGCGAAACCGCGCGTAAATATCAACACAGTATCGCGCAAGCTACCCTCTGGGAGCGCCTATGAAAAATCATGGAAATTTAGTCTCGCCATTTGATGCCGTTATTCCGCGCATGGGCACCGGTTCCATAAAATGGGATGAAGCCGCGCATCGCTTCGGCGGCGATGTTTTGCCCATGTGGGTCGCCGATATGGATTTTGCTGTTCCTGAACCTATTATCCAGAGCTTGCGAAAACGTCTGGAACACCCGATTTTTGGGTATCCCAGTGACGGACCGGTCATGTTACGTGCCGCTGACGAATGGATGGCTGCGCGTCATGGCTGGCGCCCGGAACCCGGCGCGACAGGAAGCATCAGCGGAGTGGTACCGGCCTTATTTGCAGCCGTGCGTGCATTTACTCAACCCGGCGACACCGTCATGGTTATGCCGCCCATCTATCCTCCCTTTATGAACGCCGTGCGAAAAAATGATCGGGAGTTACTCCTCGTACCTTTACAAAGGGCCCCGGACCTGACTTACCGTATCGACTGGCAGGCCCTGGAAAAGGCTTTAACCCGATCCCGCCTGCTGTTGTTCTGTTCGCCGCACAACCCGGTGGGGCGGGTCTGGACGGAAGAAGAACTTCAGCGTCTGGCCCAGCTTTGTAAGGCGGCCGACTGCGTGGTAGTCAGTGATGAAATTCACGCCGACCTCAGTTATGCGCAACATATTCCCTTTGCAAAGCTTGCAGCCCGGTCTGTATTACTGAGTTCGGCGGGCAAGAGTTTCAACATTGCCGGCATTGGCGGCGGAATTGCCATTATTCCGGATAGCGAATTACGCCAGACTTTTCGGGATGAACTGTATCGCAGCCAGATTCATCAGACCAATGCCTGCGCCCTGACGGCCATGACCAGTGCCTGGCAGCATGGCGCAGAATGGCAGACAGCATTGCGGGAATACCTATTGGTCAATGCGCAATTCATTCAGGCATTCCTGCGCCGGGAACTACCGGATTTGGGCTATCGTATTCCCGAGTTCGGGTATCTGGCCTGGCTCGATGTGGCGGCTTATGGCGACGACGATCACATTCAGAAAAGCCTGCTCAAGGCCGGGCTCGGGCTCAACCTTGGACCCAGTTTCGGGCCGGGCGGAGAGGGTTTTGTGCGCCTGAATTTTGCAGCACCCCGAACTGTCCTGGAAGAAGGATTATCGCGCTTGCGGAACGCACTGTTGACCTAGGTCAAATCCAGTTCTTCCAGAAGCTGCATGATCTTTTCCAGAGAACCGCGCTGTTTTTGAACAAAGGCCAAAGCCTTTTTTCCCTGTTCCTGAGCGTCCTCGGGTTGGCGCAGCCAGTGCTCCAACCGGGCCTCCAGGGCGTCAGCATTATCAGCCTGAACGGCGGCTTCAGCAGCCAGCATATCCCGCGCAATACTCCGAAAATTTTCCATGTGTGGACCAAAAATAATGGGGCAGGACAGTACCGCCGCCTCTAACGGATTATGTCCACCAACAGGGACAAAACTGCCGCCGATCGTCACCAGATCCGCCGCCGCATAAAAATCCATCACTTCTCCCAAGGTATCCACCAGAAATACATTTTTACTTTCTATTTCATCATGTTGAGAGCGCAGCGCATACAATATCCCAGCCGCTTGCAGCTCCGCTTCTACCGCATGGCATCGGCTGGGATGGCGGGGAATCAGCACCAGCAAAAGGTGGGGCCAATGCACGCGTAAATGTTCGAGTACATCTATCGCTATTTTCTCTTCACCGGCATGGGTGGAGGCAAACACCCAAACCTGCCGGGTCGCCAGATGGTGCCGCCAGATGCGCCCCTTTTCCAGGGCATCCACCGGTTCAGGAAGATCGTACTTGATATTTTCGATGACCAGGACCCGGGAAGCGCCCAGGCTCTTGAAAGCCTCGGTATCTTCGGGACTTTGTGCCGCCACCGCCGTCATGGCGGCCAGCGCCGGGCGAAACAAACCCGGAAAACGTCCATAGCCCCGCTGCGAACGCGGCGACAGGCGCGCATTAATCAATAATAGTGGGACAGAAAACCGGGCCGTCCAATAGCATAAATTCGGCCAGATTTCGGTTTCCATAATCAGACAAAGGCGCGGCTGCTGACGCTTCAAAAACCGTCTTACGGCTGCCGAAGTATCATAGGGCATATAGTGCTGGCGCACCGCCGAACCCAGACGCTGAGCGACGATGGCAGCACCCGTTGGGGTTGTGCTGGTCAGCATAATCGGAAGATTCGGATAGCGTGTTTGCAGGGCGTGCACCAGCGGGATGACGGCAATGGCTTCTCCGACACTCACCGCATGAATCCATAGGGGACGATCCTGATGCATTTCTCCCCAGCCGAAGCGTTCCCGCCATCTTTCCCGGTAAGGTGGACGACGCCAGCCGCGCCATAAGGTGAAAAGCAACAGGAACGGACTGAAAAGACCGAGTAATCCCGCGTAAATACGGCGATTCATCATTCGCGATGCAACAGACGATCGGTCAGCCAATCCAGACGATACCAGGGGCGGAAACTCTTCAGTAGCGCTTCCCGGTCATAATCACGCTCTACCCAGTGGCGCAAGGTGAGTCCCGGTTCATTGCCAAGAGCCAGTCGGTAACTGGTGAAAAACCAGTCAAGAATCCCGGTATTGGCATGACGGATATGACCAAAGGGCCATAAGCGCAATTGTCTCTGCGCCTCCGCAATGGGTTGCTGCAAGACCAGGTGCATGTACAGAACACTCATGAATCCAGCCCGATCTGCCCCCGATTTGCAGTGTAACAAAAAAGGTTTAGGGAGCTCGGTCAACAAATCCATGGCCGCCAGCAAACGCTCTTTTTCAGGTAAATCACGGGAACCGAAACCATGCAGAACAATATGCTGCATTCCGGTAGCGTCGCAAATTTCCTGTTCCAGACGGTAATGAGGTTCTTTAGGTGCGGGCGCCCGCAGGTTCAGCACCGCCCGGAGAGCATGGCGCTGATGCCAGAGCCGCAACTGCCTTGGCGAAGGTTGTGCCGAACGAAATACGCCCGGCGCCATCTCATGGAAATTAGCATAAAACCATTCCCGAAAGATGCCGTGATCGGTCCAGAATTGATGACGCCGATAACGACGACGCTCTTCCGGCAAAAGCCTGAGGGACGAATTCATGAATCGGACGACTCCAGCAAGGAAGATAAAGCGGCCCAGACCCGATCAGGCTCCAGCGCCTCCTGACAAAGTATCCGGCCATTCTGCGCCTCTGGCAATGGACAGCGGGGTTTACCGCAGGGGGCGCAGGATTGCGGGCTTTGGAGGTTGATCTGTTGCTCTCCTCCATGGGCTAGACGTTCTACAGATGTAGGTCCATACAGAGTTACTCCAGCCAGCCCCATAGCAGTACCCAGATAAGACAGTCCAGTATCCATGCCGACAAAAGCCTGCGCTTTGCTCATGATGATTGCTAGAGTTTCCAGATTCAGACGGGGCAGCGCTATAACATTATCAGCACCCGCCTGTATGCTAGCCACCCGCAGGCGCTCGCGTTCGTCCGCTGCGGGTAGCAATAAATTCAAGCCCTTTACGCACAGATGAGAAGCCAGTGTCCTCCAGTGCCGTTCCGGCCATTCCTTGGTTTTCCATGCGGCAGAAGTTGCATGAAAGCCCATGACAAAAGGCTTTCTTACCCATTGCAGCAACGGATCAGCCAACGACTGATCCTGCCATTGCCTACGAAGAGGGGCTAAAGCAAAGTCCGGTGGCGTATCCGGAAGCGGATATTGCAACGCCGCCGCGAACAACTGACGATTGCGGGCAATGGCAGGACTGGACCAGGGAACCGTAAAGCGCTGTTGATACAAGCGGGAAGCCCCAGGCTCTCTGGCACTGTCCGCTGCCAGTCCCGAAACCGGAGCACCCGCCAACCGGGCCAGCAATGCACTTTTATAGAGTCCCTGACTATCCAGCACCGCATCATAGTGCTTCGCAAGCAGGGTGTTGCGGAGCTGGCGCAGTTCGGCAGGAAAAGTGAGTGGTGTTTGTTTCAGAGCTCGCAGAGAAAAAGGCATGGCATTTTTGACGTTCGGATGCCAGGCAACAACCGGAGCGAAAGCAGGCTCCACCAGCCAGTCCACTTCCACATCAGGACAATGCACCGCCAAATCGGACATGGCCGGCAAAGTATGGAGCACATCCCCCAAAGAGCTGAGGCGCAGCAGCAGCAACTTCACGAATTTTCCTTGTCCTGCAACTGCATTTCACGGGCAATAGCATATTTCATGAAGGCACCCAAGGCTGTGGTCCAGGCAATGGCGGCCCCATCGACGCCGTCGAGAATGCCTAGGCGCAAGAAATAAGCCCTGAAAAAAGCCCAAAATGCATGAGTCATAGGCATGTACGCACGTGAGATCCGCCGTTTTTGCAGAACTTGTTCGGCATTAAGAATGGCGTACCGGCGCATTTTATCCAGTAGTTCAGCATAATTTGCGTAGGAATAATGCAGCAAACAAATGTCGGGCAAAATATCACTGGGAGCACTGCTATGCCAGGCTTCATGCACCAAGCTGTTATCATAATGTCCCAAGCGGCGATCAAATAAGCGCAATACCCGATCATGAGCCCAGTCACCGTGGCAAATTTGCCTGCCATGGAATACACTGCGACGTCGCAGAAAATAGGATCCCACCGCTGAAGTGCATGAGAGCACATTACTAATGGCTTGAATTCCCGCATCGGTAAGAATTTCATCTGCATCAAGCATTAATATCCATTCATGGCGGGCAGAATCAACAGCTAACTGTCGTTGTGCCGAGAACCCCTGCCAAGCATGAGAAATAATTCTGACATCATGGGCTTTGGCGATACTTAAGGTTTGATCTCTGGAGCCGCAGTCCACCATCACAATTTCTGCAGCGATTGTCTTTACCTTCTCCAAAGAACTGTTCAGATGTCTCTCGGCATTCAGGGTAATATAAACGACGGAAAGAGGCAGACTGGACATTATCAGCAGGCTTTCTTTGGGCTAGAAAGTCTTTGATGCAGGGGCAAACCCGCCATTAGGGCAATAGTAATAGAATCTGCGTAACCCCAGTTTAAACTATTGTACATGCCACCAACAATGTAAATAGCTATATACATCAGTGCAAACCAATTCTGAGGCATCAACCTGTCTTGCCAAGCTTCTTTAGCCAAGCTCCAAAGAAACCATAAAAAGGCCCCTATACCGATGATTCCCAAAACGGCAGCTTCGCTGATATAACTGTTTGCCGCTGTGTTCATAATGAACAAAGGCGTCTTCGGAAGCAAATGCGCATTCTGCATCGCGGTGATACCTGGCAAAAAATCACCCGTACCAACGCCAAACAGCGGGTGGGCAAAAAACATCCAGACGCCGCCTACCATAGCAATTATTCGCAATCCCCAACTAGAGTTCGTATCGGCAGCATGAATATTAAAATGAATCAATTGATGAACACCAAGTGAGAACATGGCATATACTGAAGGTATGAACAACATTCCCATTGCGCAGGCCAAAACCCCCAGAGAAAGCCAATATCGCCACCTTCCCTCATAAAGAATCCATATCGCTGCTGGAATCAGTAAAATGAATAGCACTTGACCCGAACGGCCTTGCGCCAGAATCAACTGTGCGAAAAGTATAATAGCAATCAAAATGTTCAACCAGGGCTTAAAATTCCACGAAAACTTGAAATCCCAGAGCATCCACAAAAAAACATGGACAATAGCCAGAGAAATGAATATATGCCCACCAAAACCGGTGTAGGGTAGATTGTTCACATTGTGCCATGGCAAAACATGCCAAGTCATCAAAAAGGCTAAAACCGCATTAATCACCAATCCAGCTATAAACATTCTAATCAGAATTTTTATCCATTTTTCCTGCCAAGGTAAGGTAGCCCCCAAAAATGCAAAAACCCCGTAACCCGTAGCCTCAACCACTTTCATCCCAAAAAACATATTCGTTGACCAGGAAAGGCCTAATATGGTCCATCCAATCAATAATAACAAAGGAAACGACCACGATCTTTTGAAAATCTTCCGCCAATCTCGCCAATATCCGCTTAGTACATACACTAACAAAAGGAGTGCGGAAGATATACCAGCGCCAGCAGTACTTAAGGGAAAAAATAACAAAGGTAAAGCATACAATGAAAACATCAATCCGTCTGGAATTTTTATCCAATTCACGATGCTTTCCTCAATAAAATTTTGGTTAGCTCTGTAGAAATTTCATCCGCAATAGAGCAGCATGACTGATGCAACAAAAAAATCTCTGCTTTACTATGATAATGTTCAGGACTCGAGAAGTTGAACAACGCTAAGGTCGGAACGCCCAGGGCCACTGCCATATGATAAGGGCCAGAATCACTGGATACGAAAGCATCACATAGCTTGATAGCTCCAGTAAGGCTTGTCGATGATGTTCTACCGGCAATATCTATTATATGCGCATTATTACCCCATTTTACTTTATATTTATCTATAAATGATTTGTTTATAAAGCTTTCGTTGGGAGCACCTGTCAACAACAGGATATACGGGCTTTCTTTATAAGCTCTCCCGAAAGCCATTACTAATAAGTCCAGGTCAGGACGCTTCTGTTCGGCATCCGGTGTACCGCAACCAATATTTAGACCGATTATCGGCAAGTCTTTTGGCAAGATCTGCTGCATTTCATCACGAAATAATCGACCATCAGAGGTTTCCGTCAGGACTATGGATTGATTTTCTCGATGCAAACCGAGTGCTACCAGCGCTGCGAAGTCCCTTTCGGTATAGTCCATTGGCCAGTCAAGTTGCTCATTTTTAGCATATTGCTGCAGGCTCGGGCCCGACCTGTCATACAACAACCCACGCCCCATGACCTGATTAACACCGACTATGGCTGACTTGCAAAAGCGACGTAGCCATCTTGCCGCTATGGTAGTTTCCAAACCATGAGGCTCATGATCAATAATCAAATCAGGCTGAATCTGCTTTGCAATTTTTCTCAATTCCGGCAACAAACGCCTCCAGGTTCGAGGTCCCACCCCACGCATCCCCCAAAAATGCCCTTCCTGCATGGGCAGAAAATGTGCACTGGAAAGCAGGAAATGCTCACGAATCAAGGCCTCACTAGGATATCCAGGCCAGCGCGTTAAAAACAGCAAATGCAACTCGACATCGGGCCAACGGTTTTTGAGGACGGCCCAAGCCGCAGAGCTGCGGAGAATATCACCTATGCCCGCGCTGTGGGATTTGATCAGTAAAATACGCCGAGGATTGGCAGGAATAGCACGCGCCATGTTTAGCCCACAAAACCAGCAATCATTGCTGCAACTCCTGCAAAAATTTACAGGCAATGTTTTCTGAGGCAAATCCTGTTGCGTAAACAGGTCCTGCATCAGCAAAATTTTCTCGCAACGCCGGATCCGCCAACAAACTCAGCAGAGCATTTTCCCAGCGCACAACATCTCCAGCCGGCAACAACCATCCACCCTGGCCATCCACAAAACTTTCGGGAATACCCCCTATGTCCGCGCCCAGCACCGGTGTTCCACAGGCCTGCGCCTCCAGGCAAACCCGGCCGAAAGTATCGGGTTCTATGGACGGCAGGGCCAAAGCATCCATGACACTATACCAAGGCATTACCGGATTTTGCCAACCCAGCACATGGTGCCAGGGTTTATTGGCCAGTCGGGAGCGCAATGTTTCCTCGTGCGCCCCTCCGCCTAACCATAAGCCATGAAGATGCACATTTTGTGCGTGGGCTGCATCAATGGCATCGGCCAGCATAAAAACGCCTTTACCACGATGCCAGGCACCCACAAAACCCAACAGAAAATCCGCATCAGTCAGCCCTAAATCGCGTCGCCGATTTTGACGGGCTTCAGCATCTCGATGGAATTCTGTTAGATGAATGGGATTCAGGAGTACTTCTACCCGCGCCGGAGGAATGCCCTGTTCAATCAGACGACGACGCAAGTATTCGGATATGGCGAAAAGTCGCAAGGGCCAGTGGGATAACAGCCAGCGGGTGCTAGGTCTGAGGCGTAAATCCATGTGCCGGAACAACACCAGAGGACGGCCACTCATCCGACTGAGTATGGCCAGAGGCCAGTATTCCTTGCTGAAACTCCCGATCAGCCAATCGGGTTGCACATGACGGATAATTTTCCATAGCTTGCGCATGGCGAGCACATCGGCACTGTTACGAAATGCACCATAGTGCAGCTTGACCAAACTGCCAGACAAAGCCTCGCCAATATGTCCCCGGGGATGCACAAATACATGCATGTCCACGCCGACATCCGCCAAAGCCCGACACATGGTGATCATGTGGGTTTCTGTCCCTCCCCCCCCCGGATTTGTGCCTACCCAGAGCAAACGCCGCCCTGAGCTCAATGCCGATCCTCATGCGCTGTCCAGATCTGCATGGGGAACACATGCGGGCCATGATGTCCGCCAACCATGACCCGGGGAAGGTCAAAAGGGTCCTCCTCCCCCGCTCGGGCGCGCCCCCGACGTACGGTCACGGCCGCCAAAAATCCGGCCTGTTTTGCCGCTTCCCGCTCGCGCTGTCCTGCCGCACCGTAGGGATAACAAAATTGCGTGACGGGAACAGCCAACAATTTTTCCAGATCCTGTCGGGAACCGGTCATTTCGTTCAGCAGATCCGCTTCCGTCAGATCCGGCAGACGGGGATGATGACGACTATGGGCGCCGACTTCCATCCCAGCTGCTTGCCATTGCCGCAACTCTGTTTCGGACATCAACGGCTTGTGTACGCCCAGAGCTTCCGCATCCCAGGCATTGTCCGCGCCCAGGGCCGCGCTGACCATGTAACAGGTCGCCGTAAATCCATAATGCTGCAAAACCGGCAAGGCATTTTCCAGATTATCCCGATAACCATCATCAAAGGTAATGGCGACGACTTTTCCTTTGGCTTCGCCACGAATATAAGGCAAGGCCGCAGACATGGACAAACCCTGATAACCAAGGCGATGCAGCAAGGCCATCTGGCGCCGGAATCGTTCTGGAGAAACGTAAAGACCGCGCAATTTCACCCCTTTGGGTGCGCGGTCAATATTGTGATACATCAAAATAGGAACAGGCATCAGGGTTCGGCACCCGGGTCAAGATGCACCGTATGGCGAATCACATAAGTCTTTTTATCCTGGGATTCATGATATATCCGCGACAACATCTCCCCGACAATACCCGTATTCAAAAACTGCAGTCCTCCCAGAAAAAACAGGACGCCCGCAATGAGCATGGGTCGACCGGAAATCTCTGCACCTTCGGCGAATTTATCAATAAACAAATAAATCAGCATGCCGGAACCTATAAACAGCGAAAACAGTCCGACGGTACCGAAAAAATGCATGGGTCGCTGGCTGTAACCCAGAAAAAACTTAACAAACAACAAGTCTACCAGCACCCGAAAAGTTCGGGAAATTCCGTACTTGCTCTTACCTGCCACGCGCGCATGGTGACGCACGGGCACTTCCACAATACGATCGGTGTAAGTCAGGGTCGATAACCAGGCCGGGATAAAGCGGTGCATTTCTCCATAAAGGCGCACCCCTTTGATCACCGAAGCCCGATAGGCTTTGAGCGTGCAGCCGTAATCATGCAAACGTACCCCCGTAAAGCGGCGAATGAGTCGATTGGCAATACGCGAAGGTATTTTGCGCAAAAACAGGCCATCTTGGCGATTTTTGCGCCAACCCGCTACCACATCCAGATTTTCAGCCAGCAAGCGCTCAGCCAAAGGGAGAATATCCTGAGGATCATTTTGCAGGTCCGCATCCAGGGTCACGATGACTTCCCCCTGGGCGGCATCAATTCCCGCCTGCATCGCCGCTGTCTGGCCAAAATTTCTTTGCAGATGAATCATCTTGAAATGGTTTCCGCGTGTTGCGGCTTCCCGGTCCAGGGCCGCCGCACTGCCATCACGACTACCATCATCGACAATGATGATTTCAGCATCTGCTCCCGCCAGCGCCGCACTCAGGGCATCACACAGCGGTGTGACGTTGTCGATTTCGTTGTACAGCGGGATCACGACGGAAATTCGGGGCACTCAGGGTCTCCAATAGCGCAGAAAATCACTGGTGGTAACAAAAGGATCAGGAGCGTCGAGAATTCCCGAGAGGATGGCAACCCCACTGGCCCCGGTAGCCATTGCTGCAGGAACCCTTTCCACACTCAGTCCGCCCAGGGCGATCAACGGAATAGCCGATGTTTCCACCAGTTCGGCAAATGCTTTTTCGCCCAATGGCAGCGTATCCGGATGGGAGCGAGTGGAAAACAATGGTGAAAGCAAGGCATAACGGGCCCCCGCCTGGGCCGCCTGGTGGATTTCCCCGGCATTGTGACAGGAAGCACCAAAGGGCTCCGAAGGGCGCAAGCCAGCTTCCAATTGGGATTGCGTCAAATGCCGACCGCTATGCGGCCAGTCCGGCAGAGGTTCAGCATGATTCAGCCAGACCTGCGCACCTGCGGCCAGGGATTCTGCACAAAGGGATTTCAACAACTTCGCGCTCTCTTCATCCACAGCGCTTTTGCAACGCAGAATCACCCATTGCAGGCCTGCTCTCAGCGCTTCCCGCCAGGCATGAGCGAATGCCTGGGGCTCCACACGGGCCGGATCTACAATCAGGCATAGTGGCGGGTGCGGCAAAGATTCTTCAAGTACGGCTGCCGTCATCCGCAGGTTGGCGGGCAGACACTCCAACGCCGGAATTTCCCAGGGGTACAACCAGCGAATTTGCTGCCCTTCCTTACCATGAGCCGCACCATCCCAGCGTCGCACCCGGTAAAAATGCAGACGCACCGTCCGCTCGGGATAGGTGTAATCCAGGGTCCGGAATGGCTCTGCATCCTGCACCCGGATGCCAATCTCTTCCCATAACTCCCGATGTAGGGCTTCCTCAGGCGTTTCACCCGGGTCCACTTTTCCACCGGGAAACTCCCAAAACCCCGGCCAGGGTTTGCCTTCAGGGCGCAAGGAAATAAGCAGACGACCATTTTCGTCCTCAAGAATACCTGTGGCTACAGGAACGACGGTCATCAGCTGCGATAATCGGCGTTAATACGCACATAGTCATAGGATAAATCACAGGTCCAGATTGTCGCGCTCGCCAACCCGCGACCCAAATCCACCCGCACCGGGATTTCTGCCTCAGCCATCACCGCCTGCCCGGCAGCCTCGGTGTAATCAGGGTCTCGGGCCCCATCCCGGACAATGCGCGTTTCTCCCAGACTGACCTGAACCTTATCCACTTCCAGATCATCCACCCCCGCTGAACCAATGGCGGCCAGCAAACGTCCCCAGTTGGGGTCTGAAGCAAAAAAGGCCGTCTTGATCAGAGGACTGTGCGCCATGCGATAGGCCACCTGCAGACATTCCTCCTCATTGCGCCCCCCTGCAATCTGGATAGGAATAAATTTGCTCGCTCCCTCGCCATCCCGAACAATGGCCTGGGCCAAAAATTGGGCCACCTCGGTAATTACAGAACAGAGCGGTGCATAGCGCGAATCTTCCACCCTGCTAATGGGCTCAGCGGCAATTTTGCCCGTCGCAATCAAAATACAGGCGTCATTGGTTGAAGTGTCTCCATCTACCGTAATCCGATTGAAGGACTGCGCCATGGCGTCCTGCAGACACTGCTGCAAGGCTTCTCCCTGCAGGGGGGCATCGGTAGCCATATAAGCCAGCATGGTCGCCATATCCGGACGAATCATGCCAGAACCCTTGGCCATGCCCGTTACCGTCACCTTTTGACCATCCAGATCAATCTGCCGCGAGCAGGCCTTGGGGATAGTATCGGTGGTCATGATGGCCGCAGCAGCTATTTCCCAATGATTTTCATCCAGGTGTATTTTTAAGGCGGGAAGCGCAGCAGAGATTTTTCCGGCCAGATCCACCGGCTCACCAATCACCCCGGTGGAAAATGGCAGCACCGACTCTGGAGGACAATCCAAGGCAACAGCAACAACCCGGCAGGCATCCTCTGCCGCCTGCAAGCCTGCAGCCCCCGTACCCGCATTGGCATTACCCGTATTGATGACCAGCGCCCGGATGGGGGTTCCCGAGGACAAATGCCGCTGGGCCACCACTACCGGAGCAGCCGAGAAGCGGTTCCTCGTAAACACTCCAGCTACCTGGGTGCCTTCATCCGCAGCAATCAGGGTAAGATCACGGCGTCCGGCATAACGGATGCCCGCTTCGGTGACCGCCAGCCGCACACCGGCTACAGGCAGCAAATCGTGGGGAGGAAGAAGGCCAACAGCCATAGCAGCTCCTTATTGTAAGCGTCCGTGACAATGCTTGTATTTTTTGCCTGATCCACAGGGGCAGGGCTGATTCCGGCCAATTTTATCATCGGCAATCAGGGGCGACTGCGCAGAAGAATGAGTCGACGAATCAGTCAGCTGTTCTCCGAGGACGCCCCCAGCCAATGCGGTCAGGCCTGAATTTTCAGCCCCCGGCTCCGCCGCAAAATCAGGATGAGAAAACTGTAAGTGCTGGGGTGCGGCGGCACGCGCCAGGGCGTCCCAATCCATGGTTTCCGCTGCCGGACTGACATGCAGACGCGACAGGGTACTGATGACCTCTTCGCGCATGCGCGCCAACATACTGTTGAACATCGCCAGGGACTCTTTTTTATATTCCTGCTTGGGATTTTTCTGCGCATAACCGCGCAAATGAATACCTTCGCGAAGATGATCCATGCTTGCCAGATGATCTTTCCACTGGCTGTCCAGCACCTGCAGCATAATGGATTTTTCAAAATGGCGCGCCATTTCGCTACCCATCAAGGCTTCTTTCTCGGCATAAGACGTTTGCACCAGCCCCATGACTTTGCTGCGCAGACCTTCGTAGTTCAAACGCTTGTCGAGTTCCAGCCACTGCTCAACGGGGGCTTCCAGCCCGAACACCCGCTGCAGGGCCGACTCCAGACCCGGAACATCCCATTCTTCTTCCATGACCCCGGCGGGGGTATGGTCTGCCAGCACAGCATCAAGCACATCTTCCCGCAACAACTGGATTTCTTCGCTGACATTATCCGCATCCATAAAGGCATTGCGCTGCTGATAAATGATTTTGCGTTGCTCGTTCGCCACATCATCATATTCCAGCAGTTGTTTGCGAATATCGAAGTTACGGCTTTCGACCTTGCGCTGCGCATTTTCAATGGATTTGGTGACCCAGGGATGTTCGATGGCTTCGCCCTCTTTCATCCCCAGTTTCTGCATCAGTCCACCCAAACGGTCACTGCCGAAAATCCGCATCAGCGGATCTTCCAGACACAGATAAAAGCGGGTGGTGCCCGGATCGCCCTGACGACCGGAACGACCCCGCAACTGATTATCCACACGCCGTGATTCATGACGTTCAGTACCAATAATGTGCAAACCGCCCGCTTCAATTGCCCGGTCATGCAGACCTTGCCAACCATTTTTCAGAGATTCGGCGCGCTCGCTTTTACGTTCTTCATCCATATCCGGATCAGCCAGCACCATATCTACCTGATGACCAACGTTCCCTCCCAACACAATATCCGTACCACGACCGGCCATATTAGTGGCAATGGTTACCGCTCCGGGCGTACCCGCCTGGGCGATAATTTCTGCCTCCCGCTGGTGTTGCTTGGCATTCAACACTTCATGGGGGATTTTTGCCTGCTTGAGCAAATGCGAGAGAAACTCGTTGTGCTCAATGGAGGTTGTACCCACCAATACCGGTTGTCCACGCTGATGACAATCACGAATATCCTCAACAATCGCCGTCCATTTTTCCTGAGCAGTGCGATAAATAAGATCCGCCATATCCAGACGCCGAACCGGCTTGTGGGTCGGGATAACCACCACTTCCAGATTGTAAATCTGATTCAGTTCAAACGCTTCGGTATCTGCCGTACCAGTCATTCCGGAAAGCTTGTCGTACATCCGGAAATAATTCTGGAAGGTAATGGAAGCCAGCGTCTGATTTTCATTCTGGACCTCGACCCCTTCCTTGGCCTCCACCGCCTGATGCAATCCGTCGGACCAACGCCGCCCGGTCATCATACGACCGGTAAATTCATCCACAATGCAAACTTCACCATCACGGACAATGTAGTCGGTTTCGCGATGATAAATGACATGCGCCCGCAGCGCCTGATTCAGATGATGCACCAGGGTGACATTAGCCAGATCGTAAAGATTATCTTCAGTCAGCAGGCCATGTTCAGCCATGAGCCTTTCGGCCTTTTCAATACCTTCCTCGGTGAGCATCACCTGCTTGGCTTTTTCGTCAACCGTGTAATCTTCCTCGACGACAAATTGCCCTACCAGCTTGTCTACCCGGAAATATAAATCCGTATTTTCTTCGGTAGGGCCACTGATAATCAGGGGAGTCCGCGCTTCATCAATGAGGATGGAGTCCACTTCGTCAATAATCGCATAATGCAAGCCACGCTGGACCCGGTCAGCAGGCGAGAATGCCATATTGTCGCGCAAATAATCGAAGCCGAATTCGTTATTTGTACCATAGGTAATATCGGCTGCATAAGCTGCACGCCGGTCTTCCGTAGCCAGATCGGAAATGATGGTGCCCACACTAAGGCCCAGAAAATTATGTATTTTGGCAACCCATTGGGCATCGCGGCTGGCCAGATAATCATTGACGGTAATTACGTGCACGCCCTTGCCCGACAAGGCGTTCAGATAGGCGGGCAGCGTAGCGACCAGTGTCTTGCCTTCACCGGTCCGCATTTCTGCGATTTTGCCTTCATGCAGCATATATCCGCCAATCAGCTGCACGTCATAGTGGCGCATACCTATCACTCGCCGGGTAGCTTCGCGAACTACAGCAAAGGCTTCGGACAGTAAGGCATCGAGGCTTTCACCCCGGGCGATGCGCTCTTTGAAAAGCGCTGTCTGCCCGGCCAGACTGGTATCGTCCATGGCCTGGTATTGCTCTTCCAACGCATTGATTCTGGCCACTACAGCACGGGCTTTCTTGATCAGGCGCTCGTTGCGACTACCAACCACATGACGGATGATGGTTCCAAACATGAATAGACAAACCTAGGTAAAAAATATTTTGCAGGTTAGCATGAAAGCCCATGAATGATAAACGACAGCGACCACAACGCCCATTTACCCTGCGCCACTCAGGTAATGTCGGCAGCATCGTACAGTATGCCCGCCTGCTGCGGGAACGTCAGCCTGCCTGGAATGCCATGCTCGACCTGGAAGTCCAGGACCACACCTGGCTGGTGGCCTGGTCGGGTAACACTTTACAAGTGCTTTGCCAAAGTCCGGTTTGGCACGCGTGGTTACGGCGTAATGAAAAAAAAGTGATTAAACGCTGGAACAAGGAATTCCCCGAAGATCCGGTGCAACAGATCCAGTCCAGCATCAGGCACTGGCATGCCCAACTACCCGCCCAGCCCAGAGTACAGAAAAAACCTGAAATCTACGCGGATCAGGCTGCCCAAACCCTCAAACAAAGCAGCAAGCAGATGGCGCCAGACATCGCCCGAGCCATGCTGCGCCTAGCAGAGACCCTGGAAAAGGCTCAGGCGGGAGAAGCCACCAAGCTTTCTGCAAAGGAAAAGGGGGCAGAGCTTTCGGAATAATCCGCAAACTCCCAGGCATCCTGACGCTGCAACAAGGCTCGCAACAGACTGTTATTGAGGGCGTGCCCTGCCTTATGCCCGGAAAAATGTCCCACCAGAGGATGCCCCAGCAGATACAAATCACCAATGGAATCAAGAACCTTATGACGGACAAATTCATTGGTGTAACGCAAGCCCTCTTCATTGAGGATGCGATAATCATCGACCACAATGGCGTTATCCAGATTACCACCCAGAGCCAGGCCCATTTTTCGGAGGGTTTCCACTTCCCGCATAAAACCAAAAGTCCGGGCGCGCGCCACTTCTTTCAGGTAAGAGGTGCGTGAAAAATCCACAGTCACGTCCTGGCCACCGTTTTTGACGACAGGATGGTCAAAATCAATGGTGAAACTCACCTTGAATCCATCAAAAGGTTCCAGACGCACCCAACGATCTCCGTCTTCGGCAAGCAGTGGCTTGGTGATACGGATGAAACGCTTGGGTGCATTCTGCTCTTCAATGCCCGCGCATTGAATCAAAAAAACAAAAGGCGCCGCGCTACCATCCATAATCGGCACTTCCGGACCATCCAGGTCTATATAGGCATTATCAATACCCAAGCCCGCCAGAGCAGACATCAGATGTTCAATGGTGCCCACACGAATCTGGCCGTCGCCAATATTGGTGGAAAGACGGGTATCCACCACATGGAGAGGATCAGCCTTGATCCAGGCGCCCCCTTCGATGTCACTCCGGTGAAAAACAATGCCGGTGTTAATCGGGGCAGGACGAAGGCCCAGATAAACCTTGCGGCCGCTGTGCAGGCCGATTCCGGTGCCCCAAATCATATTTTTAAGTGTGCGCTGACGGATCATGATTTTAATTCCTATGCGATCCTCAGGACCGCCCTCCCATACAGTTGTGGTTTAGGTTACAACTTTTGTTGTCTCTATACAACTAACCGACTGGTCAGGCAGTTTACAGCGACCCACAGTCCTCGACAAGGCCTATTGACATTCATTAACAAATAATATTTTCCCATCAGACACTCTATCCTCATGGAAATACCCCAACAATGCGGTACTCATGTATAATCAACGAGCCGATGAAATCCCCTACGGGTTTCATGCTGAAGATATACTCTACTTGCGATCAAGGAAGTTCAAATATGGCCACGCCCAGCAGCAAAAAAACTCTGATGACATTGTATTCCAGCGACGATTGCGTGTTTGCCCACCGCGTGCGTTTTGTTCTGGAAGAAAAGGCAATGGAATACCAGATCATTGAAGTTGACCTCGCCCACAAGCCTGAAGAACTCGCTGAACTCAATTCTTATAATCAGGTTCCCACCCTCCTGGACCGGGACCTCGCCATCCATGAATCGGTGTTGATTATGGAGTATCTGGACGAGCGTTTTCCTCACCCTCCCCTTATTCCTGTTGATCCCATTTCCCGGGCAAAAGTTCGTCTGGGGCTGCTGCGCTTTGACCAGGACTGGTTCGCGCCGCTTTTCCAGCCCGGCTTCAGTCCGGAACAAATCAAGACAGCCAAAGAACAAATCCGCAGTACCATGGCGGGACTCAGCACCATTTTTACGCAACAGCGTTTTCTTTTTGGCGATGATCTGTCCATTCTTGATTGTGCCATTGCCCCCCTGCTCTGGCGCCTTCCCATACTCGACATCAGCCTGCCAGCAGCGGCCAAGGCTACCCAGGAATATATGGACCGCCTGTTTCAAATGGAAAGTTTCAAACGCAGCCTGACCCCTGCCGAGAAGGCCATGCGCTGAAATGGTGGCAGACCTTGGACGTTTTCGGAGTCTGCCCGAAGGGCTGTTCGCCCGTTGCACACTGGATCCAGATGGCTGTATTGCCCTGGAGCGCCAGCCCCAGGGCTTCCAGAAAGTCAGTGCCGCCCATTTTCAGGCCCGGGTACAGGCGCGTGCCGAAGGTTTGCTGCGCTTAGGCGTCAAAAGAGGAGAAAGAGTCATATTGATGGCCCCCAACTCCATGGACTGGGCCATTATGGATTTCGCCATTCTCAGCATTGGCGCCATCACGGTTCCTCTTTATCCCAGTTTTAGTCCCCGGGAAATTCACTACGTTCTGGGGGATAGTGGTGCCGGACTGGTGTTACTGGAGGGCAAGAATGAGTGGGAAAAAATGGGTGGCGAGGGTTGGGGGGTCCCGCATGAACGCATATTACTCAGAAACCCTGACGCAGCCCGAAGCGCCAGCCTGAAATACTGGGCACAACTCGAACAGGACAATACCACGCTGCACAGACAGGAGCTGGCAGAACGCCTTGGCGAATTGCAACGTGAGCAGATTGCCAGCATTGTTTATACCTCCGGAACCACCGGATGGCCCAAGGGCGTCATGCTCAGTCATGGCAATATTCTCAGCAATATTGCCGGTTTTTTGCCTTTAGTCCCCTTGCGGCGCGGCCAGCGACTGCTGTCCATCCTGCCGCTGTCACACGTGTTCGAGCGGGGGACCGGGCATTTTGGCGCTTACCTGCTCGGACTGGAAGTGGCTTATGCTGAACGCCCCGACACCGTCCTGCGCGATATGGAAGCGGCTCATCCTGATATCGTCATTGCTGTTCCCAGAGTCTTTCAGTTGCTTTACAGCAGGGTCCGGCGTGGTATTGAAGAACGCCATGGCCTGCTCGGTCGTTTCATGCAGCGCGGCGCCGGGTTAAGTGACAGTAATCGCTCTGCCCCTCCATGGCAACGGTATGTCGCGCGTCGCCTTTTAGTCTCCGGTCTACGCAAAAAACTGGGAGGACGTCTGCGCTTTTTCGTTTCCGGAGGCGCTCCGCTGGATACAGATATCACCCGTTTTTTTCTGGACATCGGCCTGCCTGTGGTAGAGGGATATGGCATGACCGAAACCAGCCCGGTCATCGCCGCCAATCCTCTGGATGATATCCGACCAGGAACCGTCGGCCGCTTCCTGCCTAATTTGCAAGGTCGTATTGCCGCCGATGGCGAAATCCTGGTGCGCGGGCCATCTATCATGACCGGCTACTGGAATAATGACGGTGCCACCCGGGAAACCATCGTGGATGGCTGGCTACACACCGGTGATGTCGGCAGCCTTGATGAAAATGGATACCTGACTATTTATGATCGCAAAAAAGATCTGATCGTCAATTCGGCGGGCGAAAACATTCCTCCACAAAAAATTGAAATGCGCCTGATGGCCCAGGCGCTTATCAGTCAGGCCGTCGTTTTTGGAGACCGCCTTCCCTACCTGAGCGCCCTGATTTTCCCCAACCCGGAACAGGTGCAGGCGCGTTTTGGCGCGAAGCCGGACACCAGTGTCCTGCGCAAGGCTCTTCAGGAAAGCATTCATACCGCCCTGCAGGATCTGCCTTCCTATGAACAGGTACGGCGTTTTGCCGTTTTGCCGGAAGCGCTGAGTGAAGCTCATGGTGAAGTAACACCCACCCTGAAAATCAAACGTCGGGTTGTGGCCGAACGCTATGCCGAATTATTAACCGAGATGCGCAAAAACTAGGTTTATGGAAATATTCATCCCGCCAAAACTGACGCCAATAATCAACGCGTTGGAACGTGCGGGGGCAAGGACGCTGCTGGTCGGCGGTGCGGTTCGCGACAGTCTGTTAGGCCTGCCCATCCATGACTGGGACATGGAAATCCATGCGCTGAATGAAACGCGACTGGAAGAATGCCTGGCGCCTTTTGCTGCACATCGGGTGGGTGGTCGCTGTGCAGTCTGGGTCGCTGGCGGTGCGGAATTTACCCTGCCCCAAACACGCGGCGAGACAGACCCGCACCTGCCCTGGTCCATTGCTGTCCAGCGTCGTGATTTTACGGTCAATGCCCTGGCCTGGGACTGCTGCTCCGGACAAATACTGGATGCTGTGGGTGGGCTGCGCGATCTGCAGAAAAAACGACTGCGCATCGTGAATCCCGGCACCTTTGCTGATGACCCTCTCAGAGCATTCCGGGCTGCGCGTTTGGTCGGGCAACTGGATTTTCATCTCGTAGCAAGCAGCATCGCACTTTGCCAAAAACTGGCGGAGCAACTGTCGGAAATCCCTACTGAACGGCTGCGCAAGGAATGGGAGGCGCTCCTGCTGCGTGGCTGCAACCTGCGGGCAGCCTGGGATGCACTGGCACTCACCGGTAGCATTCGCGCATTCCCTGCCCTCCAAGCACTGCAGGCCGTACCCCAGCGTCCAGATGCGCATCCTGAAGGTGATGCCTGGATACATACGGGAAAAGTGCTTGCCGAAGCCGCCAACCTGCGCCAAGGCCAGCCCGCACGCGACCTCATCCTGATGCTGGCAGCGCTCTTGCATGATCTGGGTAAAGCCGACAGCACCCGGCGCGATCCACAAAATCGCTGGCGGGCCATAGGGCATGAGCATTCCCTTGCCCGGGCACGCGACTTCCTGAATCGTTATTTTCCCGGACAACATCTACAACGGCAGATTTTACCATTACTCCGTTGGCACGGGGCTCCCCACGCCCTGTTTCGGGATCGGGCCAAGCAACCGGCCTATGCGCGTCTGGCTCTACGCGTTCCTGACCGCAGCCTGCTCCTAGATATTGCCCAGGCCGATGCACGGGGTGCAGGTCATAGCGATACGGCATCCATCGTGCGAGCCCGCGAAATCTGGCAGAAACTGGGGCTCTGGGAGACACTTCCTGAAGCGCTGATCCGTAGCGACGATCTCATGGACCTTGGCGTTCTTCCGGGACCAGAACTCGGCAAGGCCCTGCGCAGCGCCTACCAGAGACAGGTTTTGGGCAACCATCAAAACAAGGAAACCCTGCTCAGGGCATTACATGGCCTGATCCCCGCCATCAATCTCCCAAACGACCCCGCTTGTTAACCGCCGTAGCATTGCCCCATTGGCTCATGTCCTGTACCTGCACACCAACCCACCAATAAGGGGCCACACTGTCCTGACCGTGCCCGCCTACCAGCGCCTGCCCGGGCGCCAAATGCACATGGTCGAGCAGTTTTCTGGCGTCCTCCCGACTGCGGAAAATGGACCAGGCCACCACTCTTTCCATCGGCGTAGTTGAGGGAACATCGCGTGCTTCATCCAGAAAATTGTCAGTAATCATAATATTCACTCCTTCAGCAAACAGTACCGGTTACCTGGATACCCGATACACCACCCATTCATGTGAACAAAGTATAGTTCGCAAAATGGATGGTTTTTCTTCTGACAGTCCTGTTGAAAACGCGTATGATCCGCCTCGGAGTGGGCCAGACGACCGCCGCAGATTTATCTGGGGAGGAAAGTCCGGGCTCCATAGGGCAAGGCGCCGGTTAACGGCCGGGGGGCGTGAGCCTACGGAAAGTGCCACAGAAAATATACCGCCAAGCGCGCAAGCGCCGGTAAGGGTGAAAAGGTGCGGTAAGAGCGCACCGCATTTCCGGTAACGGAAATGGCAGGGAAAACCCCGCCTGGAGCAAGATCAAATAGGCATGCGATACCGTGGTCCGCGGTGCATGCGGGTAGATTGCTGGAGCCTGTGCGTAAGTGCAGGCCTAGAGGAATGGTCGTCCACGACAGAACCCGGCTTATCGGCCCACTCCAATTTTTATTCCTTGCGTCATCTGCTTCCGGCAGAAATACCGACACAACGACCCAACTGCATGAAATAAATAGATAATTTATTTACATCATGGCACATACAGCTGCTCTGCTGATTTTCTGTCAAACACGTTCAAAATCACTTTGTACTGCATAATCCAATGATTACAAGAACCCTTTAAAGTGTTTTATAGAGCTTTATCAACATGCTCTAACATGCCGTAATTATTCAATATTTCTTCTTGACAGCCAGATGTGCGCCCTCTATTCTTCAGCTTGTGGGGAAAAGTGGGTCAAAGTGGAAGGTTTTGGAGAGTAAAACGCAAAATGTTTAGGGGAACGCACCGGCACAATCTCGACAGCAAGGGACGCATGAACGTCCCGGCCCGCTTCCGCGACTGGCTGAATGCCCATTGCGACGGTCAGATTGTCGTCACCATTGATGTGCAAAGCCGCCCGGGGGAACATTGCCTGGTGGCCTACCCCCTTCCCACCTGGGAAAAAGTGGAAGCCCGAGTAGCCGAACTCCCCAGCAACAATCCCGCCGCCCGCCAGTTTCAGCGGATGTTTGTCGGCCAATCAGAAGAAATGCGTCTCGACAGTCAGGCACGCATCCTACTTTCACCCAATCTGCGCCGCTTCGCAGAAATCGACAAGGAACTGGTCGTCGTCGGTCAAATCAACAAATTCGAAATCTGGGATGCCCAATGCTGGGATCGTTACCAGGAAAACAGCCTGAACAATAACGATGGATTTGCCAGCCTGGGAGATCTCATCCTGTGAACATGCCCGCGTCCGGATCTCACATTACGGTACTTCTGCAGGAAAGCGTCGCCATGCTCCAACCCGCCCTCAGCGAGGGCTCAGCCAGACGTTGTGTGGATGTGACCGGAGGACGTGGCGGGCATAGTGCGGCATTGCTGGAAAAGCTTCAGCATCAGGATATGCTATTGATTCTGGACCGCGACCCCAGCGCCATCGCGGCACTGCAAGACCGCTTTGCCGACGATGAGCGGGTACTGATCCGCCAGGCACGCTTCAGTGAAATCCGCAGCGTTGTGGAAAGTCTTGGCTGGGAATCCGTGGATGCGATTCTCGCCGATCTGGGTGTCTCTTCTCCGCAACTCGACGAAGCCGAACGTGGCTTCAGCTTCCTCCGTGACGGTCCTCTGGACATGCGCATGGATCCCGGCAGCGGCATCAGTGCCGCCGAATGGCTGAACGGTGCTCCTGAAACAGAAATCCGCCAGGTACTGAAAAACTACGGTGAAGAACGATTTGCCCGCGCCATTGCCCGCAAAATCGTCAAATATCGCGAGCGGACCCCTTTGCAGCGAACCAGTCAGCTTGCCGAACTCATCGCCGAGGTCATTCCCCGTCACGACTCCGGATTGAATCCAGCAACGCGCAGTTTTCAAGGCATTCGTATTTTTATCAACCATGAACTGGAAGAGCTGGAACAGTTTCTTCCAGAGGCCATGGCGGTACTGCGTGCTGGCGGACGCCTGGCCATCATCAGCTTTCATTCATTGGAAGATCGCATGGTCAAACGCTTTTTCCGGGCAGATGCGTTTCGGGTCAGCAGCGACCTGCCCTTGCGCGCAGCGGAAATCCCACCCTTACCATGGTCCGCCGTCGGCAAGGCCATTCATGCCAGTACGGAAGAAATTCAGATGAACCCCCGTTCCCGTTCAGCGGTACTCAGAGTGGCCGAAAGGAGTGAACGTCATGCGGCGTAATACGGTAATTCTCGCCATTCTCATCATGGTAACGCTGCTCGGTATAGTAGCTGCACGGGAAAGCACCCGAAGCCAGTTTATTGCCTTGCAGGAAGCACAGGCGAAACATTTTGCCCTGGATAATCGCTGGGGACAGCTGCAACTGGAGCAGGCCACACTCGCCTCCAATGCGCGGGTCGGGGATATCGCCCGGCAGAAGCTGGGCTTGAGCGCCCCCAAAAACAGTCAGATTGTCATGGTGAAAGCGCAGTGACCCGGACTTCTGCCTATCCGGCCAAAATCCCCGCACGCCCATTACCGGCGTGGCGGGCGACGGCCGTTTGGGCAACCGTAACACTCGCCTTTGCTGCAGTCATGGCTCAGGCCTGGCGTGCCCAGGTGGAACATGGTCCATTTTTACGCGACCAGGGAGCCCAACGCTATTTGCGTCATTTTCCGTTGCCGGTGCAACGCGGACCCATTGTTGATCGCGATGGCAAGCCACTGGCTTTGTCCGTACCAGTCAAAACCCTCTGGGTAGATCCGCAAGTATTCACCCACCAGGAAAATCAATGGCCGCTTGTGGCTTCCGCCCTGGGAATCAGCGTCAACGAACTCGATGCCCGTGTCCATGCGGGTGGTAGCCACTTTGCCTTTATCGCCCGCCAGATCAGTCCCGAACGAGCCGAAAAAATATCGGCACTGCATATTTCCGGCCTGCATAGCCTCAACGAGAATCGCCGTTATTATCCTGCCGGAAGCATTGCGGCCCCACTGATTGGCTTTACCAATGTAGATGGTAAAGGCATTGAAGGATTGGAGTTGACCTATAACCAGTGGTTAACCGGCAAGGCGGGGGAAGAAACCGGGTTGCGTGACAATTACGGCCACCCGCTGAGCCTGCACGGCCCTGCCCATTCTGCCCAGCCCGGCAAAGTCCTGACTTTGAGCATTGACCGCAATCTCCAGTATGTGGCTTACACCGCTCTGGCCTCGGCCGTACAACGCTTCCAGGCCCGTTCCGGGGCAGCGGTGCTCATGAATGCCCGGACCGGTGAAGTGCTGGCCATGGTCAGTTATCCTGCTTTCAACCCCAATAATCGCCACGATTATCAGGCTGGTCTTTATAATAATCGGGCTGTGGCCGACACCTTTGAACCCGGTTCCGTGATGAAACCCTTCACCATTGCAGCGGCACTGGACGATAACAGTATCCAGCCCGACAGTACTTTCAACGTCAACACCAACTGTTTTCGAGTTGCGCGTTTCTGTATCCAGGATGATGTCCGTCACAACAATCTGGATCTGGCGCAAGTCCTTAAATATTCAAGCAACATCGGGGCCGCAAAAATATCATTGCGCACCCCTCCGGCGGATCTTTTTCAAATGCTCCATCAGGCTGGCTTTGGACAAGACAGCGGCCTCGGGCTCCCCGGAGAAAGTCCGGGGACGCTGCCGGCCTGGCAGGGTTGGGATATTGCCCGCAGAGCGGCGATGGCTTACGGATATGGTTTATCGGTAACTCCCCTGCAACTGGCGGCCGCTTATGCGGCCATTGCCAATCAAGGGGTGTATATAGCACCCACCCTGATCCGCCAGGATACCCGCTCAGTAAACGGAGTTCGGATCATGCCTGCAAGCACTGCCGCACGACTGAGCCGATGGCTGAGCGGCGTTACCAGTCCGGGCGGTACCGGCTTTCTGGCCAGCATCCCGGGTTACAGAGTGGCGGGCAAAACCGGAACTTCCATCATGGCCAACGGTAAAGGCGGCTTCCATAAAAACCAGGTAAACACCAGTTTCGTGGGCTTTGCCCCTGCTCAGGACCCGCGCCTGGTGATGGCTGTCGTGGTCCGCGCCCCGACCCAGGGATGGCGCTATGGTGGAGTCGTGGCGGCACCGGTATTTCGGGTGACCATGGCAGCTGCCCTGCAAAGCATGGGCATTCAACCAGACCCGGGCCTTCTGAAAACCACTGCCGAATATCCATACCGCACTGTCACCGAGGCCCAGCAGTGGGCAGAAGGAGCGGGTGATGCAGCGCACTGAACCCCTATCCCGGCTATTTGATGCCGTACCTAACGCCTTCAGGGAACTGGCTGTAACCGGCATCGAAACAGATACCCGCCGCTTGCAGCCGGGCATGCTCTACGTGGGATTACACAATCATCGTGGCGATGCCGATCAGTTTCTGGCAGAAGCCTGGAAGGCGGGGGCCGTGGCCGCCGTGCTGGAAGCCGGGCACGAAGCCGTCATTCCGCAAGTCAATGGCCCTGCCTGCTGGCAGACTCCCGAGCTCCGCGACAAGCTCGGCCAGGCCTTGCGCCGTTGGCATCGCTGGGATGAAGGAGCAGCACCGCTATTGATCGGCGTCACCGGCACCAATGGCAAAAGCAGCGTCACCCGGCTGATTGCCGAACTCGCCCCCCAACCAGCCATGATTATCGGAACCTTGGGCTACGGGCCGGTTGATGCCCTCGTCCCCCATGCCAACACCACCCCGGAAGCCGTTCGACTCTGGGAGACGCTGGCCTCGCTCCGGGATCGGGGGGCCAAGGTCATCGCGCTGGAAGTTTCCTCCCATGCCCTGGCCCTGGGCCGGGTAGCTGCCGTCCCATTTGCTGCGGCCGTGTTTACCAATCTCAGTCGTGATCATCTCGATTTTCACGGCGACATGGATCAATACGGCTCTGCCAAAGCCCGTCTGTTCAAATTTCCCGATCTGAAACTGGCCGTACTGAATCGGGATGATCCCTTTTCTGCACAAATTGCGCAGCAAATCGATCCCTCCGTCAATGTTCTGGGTTTTGGAGCGGGGGCCTGGGATTTTCAGGTCCGAGAAATACATGCCGGGGCCAGTGGTACGCTCCTGACCCTGGGTACACCGGAAGGTCTGCGGCAATTACGTAGTCCGCTCCTCGGGCAGAGCAATGTCGAAAACCTCCTGGCCGCCCTGGCCGTCGCCCATGGGATGGGCTGGAAAGTCAGTGACGCAGACGTTCACCATCTAGATTTGCCCGAGGGACGTTATCAGCGCCTGCCGGCAATATCCGGCAAGGCACAGGTCATGATCGACTACGCGCATACTCCGGATGCGTTGGAACGGGTTTTGAAGGACATACGTGCCGTCGCCAAAGGACAGGTCCATGTGCTTTTCGGCTGCGGCGGCGATCGGGATCGGGGAAAACGTCCGGAAATGGGAAAAGTTGCCGAACTTCTGGCCGACCGGGTCACGCTTACAGATGATAATCCCCGCAGTGAAAATGCCGACGACATTATTCGCGACATTCTCGCGGGCATGCAGCACCCTGAGGCCATTGAGGTCATTCATGATCGGGCAGCGGCCATCCACCAGGCCATCCACCAGGCCCAAAGTGGGGATTGGGTGTTGATTGCCGGTAAAGGACATGAACGCACCCAGGAAATCATGGGTCAGAAAACTCCGTTTCATGACCAACAGGTAGCGATGGAGGCACTGCGCCCATGATGCGCTACTCCCTCAACGAAATAGCCCGCATCACCGGTGGCCAGCTTCTGCCTGGCAGCCAGGGAAAGGACGAAATACACGGCATTGCCACGGACAGTCGCCAACCCATGATTGGCAAACTGTTTGTTGCACTGACCGGAGAACACTTTGATGGGAACGACTTTGTTCCGGCAGCTTTAGCCCAGGGCGCGGCCGCCGTACTCAGCAACCGTCAGGTGGATGCGCCCGGAGTAGTGGTCAAGGACACTTTGCAAAGCTTGCAAAGCCTGGCACAGCATTGGCGCCAGCGTTTCAACATACCGGTGCTGGCGGTTACCGGCTCCTGTGGCAAAACCACGGTCAAGGAAGTCCTGACAGCCATCCTTGCCGAAAGCGGCCCCGTACTGGCCACTCAAGGCAATCAGAACAACCATATTGGCGTGCCCCTGACCCTGGCAAGACTGGGGGTGGAACATCGCTATGCGGTACTGGAAATGGGCATGAACCATCCCGGCGAACTCACCCTGCTCAGCGCACTGGCCAAACCAACGTTGGCCCTCATCAACAATGCCGGCCCCGCCCATCTGGCGGGACTCGGAACTGTGGCTGCCGTCGCGGCGGCCAAGGGCGAAATTCTCTCGGGACTGGACAATCGTGGCATCAGCATTTTGAATGGTGACGATCAATTTGCCGACTTCTGGGCAGAAAAAGCTCCGGGCGAAGTGTGGCGCTTCAGTCTGAACAACCTCCCGGTACGCGTCCGTGGACATTGGCAGGATCGTTCAGGAAGCAGCGGCCAACTGGATGTACGCGCCCCCCAGGGCGAATTCACCCTCGAAGTCCCGCTCCCGGGAAAACATAATGGTGCCAATGTCCTGGCTGCCGTCACCGCCGCACTGGCCCTGGATATCAGCATCCCTCAGATTCAGCGTGCTGTGGCCGCGTTGGAAGCCATCCCCGGGCGCTTGCAATGGCGCAACGGAAGGGGCGGCTGCCGGGTTCTGGATGACACCTACAACGCCAATCCAGCTTCATTAGAGGCCGCATTACGTGTTCTTGCCGCCCAATCCGGCCAGCGTATTCTCATACTCGGAGATATGGGTGAACTGGGTCCCGATACGGTAGTTTATCACCGGCAGGCAGGAATTCTGGCCCATCAGCTGGGCATTGATGCGGTTTACGGACTGGGACAACTGGCTGCCAAAGCCGCCGAAGCGTTTGCAGCCGGTACAGAGCATTTTATGGAACTGCCCCCCCTGATTGATGCTCTGCAGCCCCATCTCAATCCGGAAACGGTAGTGCTGGTAAAAGGTTCCAGAGCTGCACACATGGAACGTGTCGTTCAGGCACTCGTGGCTGGAGACGCCTGATGCTCTACGCACTATTCATGCAACTCGGCCATATATACCACGGTTTTTACGTGTTTCAGTATCTGACCCTACGGGGCGTACTGGCGATACTGACCGCGCTGGTCCTCTCCCTGGTTATTGGCCCCTTTTTCATTGCCCGTCTGCGCTATTACAAAATCGGGCAGATGGTACGCAATGATGGGCCGGAAACCCACTTCAGCAAACAGGGGACGCCGACCATGGGCGGGGCCCTGATTCTGCTGATTGTCATCATTACCACCCTGCTCTGGTCAGATTTGCGCAATCCTTTGGTCTGGGTGGCGGTCGTCACTACTTTTGCCTTTGGCGCCATAGGTTTTATTGACGACTGGCGCAAGCTGCGGCGTAAAAACACCAAAGGTTTATCCGCCCGCGCCAAATATGGTTTGCAGTCCTTGTTTGCCCTAGCTGCAGCTGGAGTATTGTATGGACTGGCCAATAAGCCCGTAGAAACCAGCCTGATTATTCCTTTTGTACCTCATGTCCTGATTCCCTTGGGGTTCGGCTTTATCATTTTCAGCTACTTCGTTATTGTCGGCACCTCCAACGCCGTCAATTTGACTGATGGCCTGGACGGGCTGGCCATCGTCCCAACCGTCATGGTGGCTGCAGCCCTGGGAATATTTGCTTATGTTTCAGGAAATTCTGTATTCGCCCATTACCTGGATCTGCCCTGGGTGCCGGGTTCCGGACAAATGCTGATTTTCTGCGGATCACTGGTTGGTGCCGGGCTCGGCTTTCTCTGGTTCAACACCTATCCGGCCGAAGTATTCATGGGCGATACCGGCGCACTGGCCCTCGGTGCCGCCCTGGCCATTGTCGCCATCATCGCCAGACAGGAATTGGTATTGGTCATCATGGGTGGGGTTTTTGTCATGGAAACCCTGTCGGTGATGATTCAGGTGGCCTCCTTCAAGCTGACGGGCAAACGGGTGTTTCGCATGGCGCCCATTCATCATCATTTCGAGAAAAAAGGCTGGCCAGAGCCACGGGTAGCCGTGCGTTTCTGGATTATCACCGTGATTCTCGTGCTCATTGGCCTTTCCAGTTTGAAGATCCGCTGACATGAAACTCAACGGCAAAAAGGTATTCATCCTCGGCTTCGGCAAAACCGGACAATCACTCCTGAACACCGCTCTGCGCCTGGGTGGACATTGTCAGGTGGCGGATACCCGCCACCTGGAAAATGCTGACACCCTCCGTACGCAATATCCCCAAGTCACTTTTCATTTCGGGGCGCTTCCTGAAAATCTGCTTCTGGACAGCGATCTGATTCTGCTCAGCCCCGGTCTTGCTCCTACCCTGCCGGCCTTGCAAAAGGCCAGAAAGGCGGGAATCACCGTCATGGGTGATATTGAATTATTTGCACTGCTAGCCTCGGCACCCATCATTGCCATCACCGGTAGTAATGGTAAAAGCACCGTTACCACGCTGGTCAGCGAAATTGCCCGAAAAGCCGGAATAATGGTTGCGACCGGTGGCAACCTGGGGACTCCGGCACTGGAGTTATTACCAGAATCTGGCCCTGAACCGGCCTGGTATATCCTCGAACTCTCCAGCTTTCAGCTGGATGCCTGTACGACTTTTCGACCCCGGGTGGCTGCCATTTTGAACCTCAGTCCCGACCATCTGGACTGGCATGGTGACTACGCGCAGTACGGGGCAGCCAAAGCCCGAATTTTTCAGAACATGAATGCCGGTGATGTCCTGGTTTTGAACGGCGAAGATGCCTTTACGTCGAGCTTGCCCGGACAAGTCCCAGACTCCGTGGCCATCCGTTGCTTTGCTGTTCATGATGAGCGCAGTGATGCCTATGTACTGAATGACCGGCTCACGCTGCGCAACAGCGGAGCCCTGCTTCCCGCAGCCGATCTGCGTATGCAGGGCGGACACAATATCGAAAACGCACTGGCCGCAGCGCTCCTGGCCGAAGCGGCCCAATTTCCACTTGCTGCCATTCAGGAAGTGTTTTGCCAGTTTTCCGGTCTCCCACACCGACTGGCCTGGGTCGCCGAATATCAGGGGGTCAATTATTACGATGATTCCAAGGGAACCAATCTGGGTGCCACGCTCAAAGCCATGAGCGGCTTATCCGGACCGTTGGTGATGATTCTCGGTGGCGATGCCAAGGGCGCGGATCTCAGTCCGTTGCAGCAAGCCTGCCGTGATCAGCGCGCCGCTGTTGTACTCGGCAAGGATGCCAAAAAAATCGCGCAAATGCTTGAAAATGTCATTCCGGTAGATTACGCCGACAGCATGCAGGATGCGGTTCTTAAAGCCGCATCCAGAGCCATGCCCGGAGATCAGGTTCTGCTTTCACCAGCCTGCGCCAGTACCGATATGTTCCGGGATTATCAGGATCGGGGGCAGCAGTTCACTGCAGCTGTCCAGAAACTGGCTGGAGGGAAATCATGAAACGTCCAAGCTGGTGGCTGGCCGAAAACGGCCCGGCAGATACCATTCTGTGGTGGATCATTCTGGTACTACTGGGTTTTGGTCTGATCATGGTGTATTCCGCCAGCGCGCCCATTGCCCAGCATGAAACCGGTAATCCGTTCTTTTTTGCCGAACGTCAGGGCCTTTATGTCATTCTGGCCGCCGCCGTATTGTACTATTTTAGCCGTATTGATCTCGACTTCTGGGAACGCATGACCTTTCCCCTCATGATCATTTCCCTGATCGCCCTGGTGATGGTGTTTTTGCCGGTCATCGGCGTTGCCGTCAACGGCTCACATCGCTGGATCAATTTCATCATTGTCCGCCTGCAGCCTTCAGAACTGCTGAAATTTGCCCTGCTCTTATTCCTCGCACGTTATGTGGTGCGCAAAGGCGAGCTCCTCGGCAAATTCAAGGAAGGACTCTGGCCGATTTTTGTGGTGCTGGGGTTGCTGGGGTTGCTGCTGTTACTACAACCCGATTTTGGCTCATTTGCGATGGTGGTACTGCTCACTGGCGTCATGTTGTTCCTGGGCGGATTACCCATTACTTACGTTCTACTGGCAGGCATTGTTGCCGGTGGCGCGTTGGGAATTCTTGCCGTATCAGCCCCCTACCGGCTTGCCCGCATCACCGCTTTCCAGAATCCCTGGGCAGATCCCTACGGAGCGGGTTTTCAGTTGGTACAGTCCCTGATTGCCTTTGGCCGGGGTGGTATTTTCGGGGTCGGCCTCGGCGATGGCATCATGAAATACTTTTATCTGCCAGAATCCTATACGGATTTCATTCTGGCAGTGATCGGCGAAGAGTTGGGCATGATCGGGGTATGGGCACTGGCCATTTTCTACAGTGTGGCCTGCTGGCGTATTTATCGGATCGGACGCCGCGCTGCTGCCGCCGGAGATGCTTTTTTTGCCCTGTTCTGCTATGGCACGCTGACATGGTTCGGCGGTGAGGCGGTCATGTCCATGGGCGTCAACCTTGGCGCTCTTCCTACCAAGGGTTTTGCCCTGCCACTAATCAGTTACGGCGGTAGTGCGCTGGTATTTCTCTGTGCCTCTCTGGGTGTGGTTCTGGCTGTCAGTCGTCGTTATCCGGCGCTTTCCGCCCAACAAACAGAGCAGATGCAGAAGGAGGTACAGCATGGCTGAACGCGTCCTCATTGCTGCAGGCGGTACTGGCGGGCACGTATTTCCGGCTCTCGCGGTCGCCGACATGTTACGCGATCAGGGTGTGGAAGTGGCCTTTGCCGGAACCGTTGCCGGGATGGAGGCGCGCCTGGTCCCCGAACGCGGCTATCCCCTGCATACCATCGACATGCAAGGTGTTCGCGGAAAAGGCGTGGGACGCTGGTTGCGCATGCCCTGGCGGGTCAGCAAGGCCGTTGTTCAGGCCCGGAAAATCATTCAACAAACCCACAGCCAGGCCGTGCTGGGTATGGGCGGCTACGTGACGGCCCCCGTAGGCCTGGCGGCCTGGAGCATGGGTTGTCCACTGTGCCTGCACGAGCAGAATGCCATCGCCGGGCTGAGCAACCGTCTGCTGGCCCCCCTGGCCAAACATGTTTTTCTGGGATTTCCCGGGGCGCGCTTGCCCGGGGGTGAATGGGTCGGTAACCCGGTACGCCGCAGTATCCGCGAACTCCCCATGCCGCAGGAGCGCTTCGCCAGTCATCAGGGGCCTGCACGTTTATTGATTATGGGCGGCAGCCAGGGAGCCAAGGCGCTGAATAGCGTCAGTGTCGCCGCCATAGCAGCCATGCCCACGGAACAACGCCCACAAATCTGGCACCAGACCGGCAAGGATCATTGCGAAAGCACCCGAGCCGAATATGCGGCGGCAGGTATCGACGCCCGCGTCGAGCCTTTCATCCCGGATATCAGTGTCGCGTTGGGCTGGGCGGATCTGGCACTATGCCGCGCTGGCGCTGCCACCGTCGCCGAACTGGCAGCGGCAGGGCTGGGAGCCATTCTCGTACCTTTTCCCTTTGCCGTGGATGATCATCAGGCAGCCAACGCGCAGTTTCTGGAAAGCGCTGGAGCCGCGCGAATGCTTCGCCAGGAAAACCTCCATGCCCGGGAATTGCGGGATATTCTCAGCCCCCTGCTCAACGATCCGGCTTTACGCCTGCGCTGGGCAGAAGCGGCCAGACAACAAAGCCGGGGGGATGCCGCTGCAGCCGTCGCCCGAATTTGTATGCACCCCGAAGGAGTAAGCCATGCGTAACTGGGTCAGACAGATTCATATGGTCGGAATAGGTGGCAGCGGCATGCGTGGTATTGCCGAGGTTCTGCTTAATCTTGGCTATGCTGTTTCCGGTTCTGATTTGCAGCCAGGCAGTTCGACCCTGCGCCTTACTGATCTGGGTGCGCGGATTTTCTCGGGTCACGAAGCCGCCAATGTGCGCGGCACTGATGTCGTCGTGATTTCTTCGGCCATTCCCGACAGCAATCCAGAAGTACAGGCAGCCCGGGAATCACGTATTCCCGTGATTCGGCGCGCCGAAATGCTGGCCGAGTTGATGCGCTTCAAACAGGGCATCGCCATTGCCGGAACCCACGGCAAAACGACCACAACCAGCCTGGTCGCAAGCATTCTCGGCGCAGCCGGTCTGGATCCCACTTTTGTGATTGGTGGTCGGTTGAAAAGTGCTGGCACCCATGCCGCCCTGGGCAGCGGTGAATACCTGGTGGCGGAAGCCGATGAATCGGACGCCTCCTTTTTGTATCTTGCTCCGGTCATGGCCGTCGTCACCAATATTGATGCCGACCACATGGAAACCTATGGCGACAGTCTCGATAATTTGCGCAATGCCTTTTTGCAGTTTCTGCAGCGCCTGCCTTTCTATGGTCTTGCCGTGCTCTGTACGGACGAGCCCATGGTCGCCGGCCTGATTCCGGAATTACGCACGCCGGTGCTGCGTTATGGATTCGGTGCAGATACGGACCTGCAGGCCCGTAATGTGACCGTCCAGGGAGTGGGCAGTCACTTTGAGGTCTGGCGGCGGGTGGATAATGACTATGTGCACTGGCTGGATGTAGAGCTGGGGATTCCCGGACAACACAACGTACTCAATGCCCTTGCCGCCATCGGCATTGCCAGCAAGGTCGGGGTGAGCGAACAGACCATTCGCAGTGCCCTGGCTGATTTTCGCGGGGTAGGTAGACGCTTCGAACAGGTCGGCGAGTTTACCGGCATAACCATTGTTGACGATTATGGTCACCACCCCCGCGAACTGAGCGCCACCATCAGCGCCGCCCGGGCCGTATGGCCTGATCGCCCTCTGGTAGTCGCCTTTCAACCCCATCGCTATAGCCGAACCCAGACCTTGTTTGGCGATTTTGTCCACAGTCTGGCCCAGGCCGATCTGGTCATACTCACCGATATTTACAGTGCGGGCGAAAAAGCCTTACCCGGAGTCAGCAGTCAGGCACTCAGCGCGGCCATGCGTGCCCAGGGAATAAGCGTTCACTATTTACCGGAGCTGCTCAATGCCCCCGCGCAGATTCGCGCACTACTGCCTGCGAACGCGGTGCTACTCACCATGGGCGCTGGCAGCATTGCCCGTCTGGCGGGTCAATGGGCCGAAGTATTTGCGGAGGCCACCCCATGATGCCGGTCATTGGTGGCCGCCTGCGCCTGGGAGAATCCATGCAACGCCATACCAGCTGGCGGGTTGGAGGACCGGCTGATCGCTTCTATCTACCCGGCACCCTGGAAGATCTGCAAGGATTTTTAAGACATTTTGCGGTTCCGCCGCTCACCTGGATAGGGCTGGGCAGTAATGTGTTGGTGCGCGATGCCGGACTGCGCGGGACCACCATCTGCCTCGCCAACACCCTGGATCAGATCGTTTTGGCAGAAAATGATCTGCTGCGGGTCGGCGCCGGTGCAGGTGCGGTAAAAATTGCCCATTTTGCGGCCAAGGCAGGGCTTGCCGGCGCAGAGTTTCTGGCGGGTATTCCCGGCACATTGGGAGGCTGCCTGAGCATGAATGCCGGCGCCCACGGAGGCGATACCTGGAGTCTGGTGGAATGGGTGGAAGTCATTCATCCCCATGGTGAAATCCAGCGTCTTGCTCCTCAGGATTTCCAGATTGGCTATCGGGAGGTTCGCGGCCATGGTGACGCCTGCTTTGTTGCGGCCGGACTCCGCCTGATCCCCGAAGAAAGTACGGCAGTCATGCAACGCTTGCGCGCCTGGCAGGAGAAACGCGCCGCCACTCAGCCTCTCGAATGGCCCAGTTGTGGTTCGGTGTTCCGTAACCCGGCGGGGGACCACGCGGCCCGCTTGATTGAAGCGGCCGGGTTAAAGGGAAAAGCCCGTGGGCAGGCCGAAGTCAGCAGCCAGCATGCCAATTTCATCATCAACCGGGGCGATGCCCGGGCGGCTGACATTGAGGCCTTGGTGGAGGAAGTACAATCAGCGGTCCAGCAACAGTTCGGCATCCGGCTGCAAGTCGAAATGTGCATTCTGGGGGAGGTGAAGCATGGCTGAATCCATCCGCATAGCCGTCCTATACGGTGGCCCCTCGGGCGAACGCGAGGTGTCATTGCTGAGTGCTGCGGCAGTCCTTGATGCCCTGCGCAGCAGTGGCATGGAAGCACTGGGCATTGATATTGAACCAGCGCGGCTGCAACAGCAGTTGCAGGATGAACGCGTCCGTATCGCCTTCAATGTCTGCCATGGCGCCATTGGCGAGGATGGCCTCCTCCAGGCCGTCCTTGAAACCCTTGCCATTCCCTACACCGGGAGCGGCGTCTTGAGTTCGGCACTGGCCATGGACAAGTGGCGTTCCAAGCAGATCTGGAAAGCCGCCGGCCTCCCCGTAACGGAAGGAATGCTGATGCGGCAGCACGATCCGCGACCTGATCTCGCGGCAAACTTTACCTGGCCGCTTTATATCAAACCCAATCATGGTGGTTCCAGCCTCGGCGTCAGCCGGGTGAATGGGCCGGAAGAACTGGAGAAAGCCATAACGGATGCTTTTGCTCTCGAGGATGAAATTCTCTGTGAAGCGGCTGTCATTGGTCATGAAGCCACGGTCGGCATTGTCGATGGTAAAGCCCTTCCACCCATTGTCATTGAAACCCCGCACGCCTTTTATGACTACGATGCCAAATATCTTGCCGAGGATACCCGTTATCTGCTGCCTTCTGGACTGGGTGCCGGCAAAGATGCCGAACTGCAGGCCCTGGCTCTCCGGGCATTTGCCGAACTGGGTGGCAGAGATTGGGGCAGGGTCGATTTCATGATCAGTGCATCCGGGAAAATACATCTTCTGGAAATCAACAGCGTTCCCGGCATGACCAGCCACAGCCTCGTACCCATGGCCGCCAAAGCTGTGGGCATGGATTTCCCCGAATTATGCAAGACCATACTGCGTACGGCGCAGAGGAGAGTGAATCATGGTTAGTGTCATGCGTGATTATCGCCACGGACAACAGCCACAACGGCCAGCAGCCACCCTGAAGGAAAAACCCAAAGCCGCTCCCCGGACGGCACCCGTCAAGGCCGCTGCCAAAGCCCATAAGCCCCTGCCCTGGAAGCTTTATGGAAAGTTCCTTGCGGGTGGACTGAGTATCAGCATTCTCGCCTGGGGAGGATGGTCCGGATGGCAATGGCTCCAGCAACCCTCCCTGATGCCCATCAACACCCTGACCATTACCGGCAGTTCTCCCAAAATTCCTCTGGCCGAAATCAACACGGTTCTCAAGCCCTATGCGGCGCGTGGCTTTCTGTGGGCGAACCCCGAACAAATCCGCCATTCTCTGGATGCCCTGCCCTGGGTCGCCGATGCCGAGGTGCGGCGGGTCTGGCCCGACCGCCTGACGGTCAATATCAAACCCTACACGCCGGTCGCCCGCTGGCTGGGTGGTGCCGGGCAAATGGTCGATGCCCAGGGAAAAGTGTTCAGCGTTCCCCCAGCACAAGTACCCAATGGACTCCCCAATCTAGCCGGACCCGCCGATAGTGGCAGCCAACTCCTCGCGCAACTGGCGAAATTTAATTCCATTGTTGCCCCACTGGGCCTGAAGGTCGTTTCCCTTCAGGAAGACCAAAGGGGTGGATGGCGCTGCATTCTCAATAATCAGGTTCGCCTGCTGCTGGGCAGCGAGGACGTGATACCCGCTTTAAAACGCTGGGTGGCCATTGCCCCCCAGGTCAAGGAATACCTGGTAGCCGGAGCCACAATGGATCTTCGCTATACCAATGGTTTTGCGGTCGCCATGCCCTCAGCGACCACCGTCAACAGTCAGTAACGGATCCCGGATCCGAAGGAGAGAAAGCAAATGAAACGTGGACATCAGGAACTCATCGTCGGCCTGGATATTGGTACTTCCAAAGTGGCCTGTATTGTTGCGCAGTCCAAAGGTGGTCGTGAAGCAGAAATCATCGGTGTTGGTCAGCACCCCTCCCGGGGCTTGAAAAAAGGCGTTGTCGTGGATATTGAATCCACGGTTCAGGCTATCACCCGTGCCGTGCAGGAAGCCGAGCTCATGGCCGGTGTGCAGATTCATGGCGCGGTAGTCGGCATCGCCGGCGGACATATTCGCGGCTACAACAGCCACGGTATTGTCGCCATCAAAAACAAGGAAGTCAGCAATGATGATGTAGGTCGGGTCATGGACGCGGCGCGCGCCATCGTGATCCCGCAGGATCAGAACGTCATTCATATTCTGCCCCAGGAATTCATGATTGACAGCCAGGAAGGGGTTCGCGAACCGGTCGGCATGTCGGGAGTACGCCTGGAAGCCCGGGTACATATTGTTACGGGTGCTGTCAGTGCCGCCCAGAATATCGCCAAATGTGTGGAACGTTGCGGACTGCAAGTCCAGGATCTGGTCCTCGAACAGCTGGCCTCGGCAGACGCCGTGCTTACCCAGGACGAGAAAGAGCTGGGTGTTTGTCTGGTGGATATTGGTGGCGGGACTACCGATATCGCCATTTTCCGCGATGGGGCCGTCCGCCATACGGCCGTCATTCCCATCGCCGGAGATCAGGTGACCAATGACATTGCCCTGGGTCTTCGCACCCCACCCGTCGAAGCTGAGCAAATCAAGAAATTATACGGTTGCGCTCTGGGTGATCTCATTCAGCAGGATGATGAAATCTCGGTCCCCAGCGTCGGCACCCGCCCGCCCCGCACCATTTCCCGGCGCATTCTCGGTGACATCATTGAGCCCCGCATCAAGGAATTGTTTGAACTCATCCAGGCAGAACTAAGACGCACCGGCTATGAAGATTTGATTGCCGCTGGCGTCGTCATTACCGGCGGTTCCAGCCGTCTGGAAGGCATTGCCGAACTGGCAGAAGAAATCCTTCACCTGCCGGTTCGCGTCGGTGAACCCATGCATTTGCCGGGGATGGAAAACGTGGTTCGGGTACCTGGACATGCCACGGGCGTAGGCTTGGTCATGTACGGATTACATAATCAACCCGCCGGACAAGGCGAAGCCGCCGTTGTCGTCCAGCCCAGGGCGGCCTATGAAGATCAGGGCCAGGGACATGCCGGCATGGACACCAGCTTTGGCGGTGTTTTCCGGAAAATGCGCAACTGGGTCCAGACCAGCTTCGGCTGATCCCCACCAACACTCATACTTAACGAATCAGGAGAAATATTATGTATGAATTGAACGAATGCGAACAGGACGGCGCCGTCATCAAGGTCATCGGCGTCGGCGGTGGTGGTGGTAACGCCATCAACAACATGTGCGGAGCGGGTCTGGAAGGGGTGGAATTCATCACCGCCAATACGGATGCCCAGGCTTTACGTCACTCACAGGCCAGCCGCACCATTCAGCTGGGTGCGCAGATTACCCGTGGTCTGGGCGCCGGGGCTGATCCGGAAGTCGGCCGCAAGGCAGCGGAAGAAGGTCGCGATGATATTCGTGCAGCCCTCGAAAAAGCGGATATGGTATTCATCACTACCGGCATGGGTGGCGGAACCGGTACGGGTGCTGCTCCTGTTGTTGCTGCCATTGCCCGGGATATGGGCATTCTGACGGTTGGTGTGGTAACCAAACCCTTCAATTTTGAAGGCAAAAAACGCCAGCAGCATGCACTTTCCGGTATCGACGAACTTTCCCAGCATGTCGATTCTCTGGTCATTATTCCCAATGAGAAGCTGCTGGCCGTTCTGGGCACATCCATCAGTCTCAAGGATGCCTATCAGGCAGCGGACAACATTTTGTTGGGCGCGGTGCAGGGTATCTCCGAGCTGGTCACCCGTCCCGGCCTGATGAACCTGGATTTTGCCGATGTGCGTACGGTCATGTCAGGCATGGGTCTGGCGATGATGGGTGCCGCCAGTGGCAAGGGTGAAAACCGCGCCAGAGATGCAGCGACCCGCGCCGCATCTAGCCCGTTACTGGACGACATCAACCTCTCCGGGGCACGCGGTATTCTCGTCAACATCACGGCAGGTATGGACCTGACCCTGGGCGAATTCCAGGAAGTCGGCGAGCTGATTCGCGGTTATGCAGCAGATGACGCCAATGTGAAGGTCGGTACAGTGCTGGATCCTGACCTGGATGGGGAGTTACGCGTCACTGTAGTGGCTACGGGTTTGCAACGCGAACCTGTACGTTTGGCCGTGGAGAACATCCGGGGTCGTGGGGCTGCCAGTGCCGGCAATCCGAGCACCCCTTCCGACTGGCGCAATCTCGACATACCCGTGGGTATGCGTCATAACGAACGTCCGGCACCAGCTTCAACCTCTAACCGTAGCTCCGGGGTTCAGGATTTTGCCGATTTGGATATACCTGCCTTTCTGCGCCGCCAGGCTGACTAAGGTCGGTACCGCCGGGTCAGCGCAATAACGGCGCCTGACCTGGACGACAGCGCTCCTGACTAGGCCGTGGCCCCTTGGCTGCGGCTGTTCTTACCAGTTCATCCTCATCGGCAAGCAACCCGGCGCGCTGAATGTCTGTCAGCAGGGGATTTCGGGCAATGGCATAGCGCACATTGGGATCCCGATCCGTACAAAACTCCGCCACCTGTTCCGCTGATAAATCCGGTCTTTTCGCAATGCACAAGCGGATCACGTAGTCGTCATCCCGAGCCAACGCCGCTACTTCTCCGGGCAGCAAATCCACGCGTCTGGCAAAATAACAGCGCGTTTGAACCCACTGTTCCCTCAGCAGGAAGGGACGATAGTGACCGGGCAGTTCAGGACTCAGTGCCCATTTCAACCTTTCCTCCAGGCTCATACTCCGCCAGGATGCATCAGACATATTTAAACGTACCTGATGTCAGCCAGCGGCCATATGCCCGGATGCTTCGCGGTCTGCACTGGACATGGCCTTACGATAACGGCTCAGATCCTTGGCACTCTGGATGGGAATTTCAAGCAGCGTGGAAAGATTGCGCAAAATGCCATTGATAACCTTGCCTTCCCAGATGGCATCAAAATGAATCTGGGTATCCAGCCATTGCTCCAGCCAGCCCGGATCCGGCAGGTGACTCTGGACACTATCCTCAGGGTACATCTCTTTATTCACATGCAAGTTGGTTGGATGCAAAGCCTTTGCCGTCTTGGTATTGGCCATCAATACGCCAATTTTAGCGAAAGCCAGACGCGCCGAGTCTCCCAGGCGCTCAATGGCCCGGCGCATATATTTCAGATAAATGCCCGCGTGCCGCGCTTCATCTTTAGACAGCACTTCGTAAATAGAACGAATGACCGGCTCGCTGTGCCACTGCGCCGCGCATTTGTACCAATGCGTCAAACGAATTTCCCCACAAAAATGGAGCATCAGGGTTTCCATGGCAGGGGCAGGATCAAATTCAAATCGCACCTTGTGCAGCTCTTCCTCAGTCGGGAGATATTCGGGGGCAAAGCGGCGCAGGTATTCCATCAAGACCAGCGCGTGCTTCTGTTCTTCATAAAACCAGATGGACATGAATGCCGAAAAATCCGAATCATCGCGATTATCACGCAAAAACATTTCCGTCGCCGGCAGCGCCGACCACTCGGTCACAGCATTCATCTTAATGGTGCGCAGCTGCTCTTCACTCACCAGACTCCGATCAAACTGATCCCAGGGAATATCTGTCGCCATATTCCAACGCGCGGCCTCCAGGGATTTAAATAATTCAGGGTATAACATGGCAAAGCCACCTCTCTCCGGCGTCGTCAATCACAATAGGTCGCAGCGACCTGTCTGGGCTGCACCATACTGCCAGCAACCCCTATGAACTATATATTGGGTGTATTCTACGTCAAATCAACGCGTGGGGCGATGCCTGCGAAAAATCATGAGGCGCTGATGTAGTGCTTCGACCTAGATTTATGCGCGCATTTGCGGCAGACTTCAGTTTATTCTTGATGTTACGCGGAAGCCATGGCTGTATCTAATCCTCACATATTGGTACTGCACGGACCGAACCTGAACCTTCTGGGTCAGCGTGAACCGGCACACTACGGCCACAGTACCCTGGCCGACATAGACGCCAAACTGGTAGCCATGGCCAATGCCTGGGGTTGGGCCTTGAGCAGCTTGCAAAGCAATGCCGAGCATCAATTGATAGATGCCGTGCAGCTTGCACCCAAGCAGGGTGTCACCAACATCATCATCAATCCTGCTGCGTTTACCCACACCAGCGTGGCCCTGCGGGATGCCCTGAGTGCCGTGGCGATTCCGTTCATTGAGGTACATTTGTCCAACATTCATGCGCGGGAACCCTTCCGTCAGTATTCCTACTTTTCCGACATGGCCCAAGGGGTCATCGCCGGATTGGGTGCTGATGGCTACTTCCTCGCGCTGGAAGCCATTTACCGGCGTTTTTCACGCCCTGACTAAACGCATAATAAGGAAAAGTATGGATATCCAATTCATTCGTCGCCTTGCCGAATTACTTGAAAAAAGCGCTATTGACGAAATTGAAGTTGTGGAAGGTGAAAGTAAGGTGCGTATTACCCGACATGCAGCCCCCGTCGCCCCGCAAAATGTGACCTATCACACTCAGCCAGCCCCGCTGCCAACACCGACTGCAGAAGTAACTCGGCCTCCTGAAGCCACTGCAGCACCTGAAACCGCCCCCCAGGGCTACATGATCAAGTCCCCCATGGTCGGCACCTTTTATCGGGCTGCTTCACCGGAAGCTGCGCCTTTTGTTGAAGAAGGCAGCACCGTCAAGGCTGGTCAGACACTTTGCATTATCGAAGCCATGAAATTGCTGAATGAAATTGAGGCGGATGTCTCCGGCAAAATCATCAAGGTGCTGGCCAGTAACGGCCAGCCCGTAGAATACGGTGAACCACTCTTTATTATTGCACCAGAGGATTGATATGTTTGAGAAAATCCTCATCGCCAACCGGGGCGAAATTGCCCTGCGCATTCAGCGTGCCTGTCGTGAGCTGGGTATCCGCACGGTGGCCGTGCATTCCGAACCCGACCGTGACCTGATGCACGTCAAGCTGGCCGATGAATCAGTCTGTATCGGCCCCGCTCCCAGTGATCAAAGCTATTTGAATGTCCCGGCGGTCATTGCTGCCGCAGAAGTTACCGACGCCGAAGCCATTCATCCCGGCTACGGATTTTTATCGGAAAATGCCGATTTCGCAGAAAGGGTGGAAAACAGCGGTTTTGCATTTATTGGTCCCCGTGCAGAAACCATTCGCCTGATGGGAGACAAAATCGCGGCCAAGGCCGCCATGATCAAGGCCGGCGTACCCTGCGTTCCCGGGTCTGATGGTCCCCTACCCGATGACAATGAAGCCCTCAAAAAACTGGCGAAGGAAATCGGTTATCCGGTCATTCTCAAGGCTGCCGGTGGCGGTGGCGGACGCGGCATGCGCGTTGTCCACACCGAGGCACATTTGATCAACGCCGCCAACCTGACCCGGGCAGAAGCGGGCAAGGCTTTTGGCAATCCGACCCTGTACATGGAAAAATTTCTGGAAACCCCCCGCCATATTGAATTCCAGGTGCTCTGCGATGCGCACGGCCATTGCGTACACCTCGGCGAACGGGACTGCTCCGTACAACGGCGTCACCAAAAGGTCGTCGAGGAAGCACCGGCTCCAGGCATTACCGATAAACAACGCGCCGAAATTGGTGCAGCAGTGGTCAAAGCCTGTTCAGACATGGGCTATCGCGGTGCCGGAACCATTGAGTTTCTTTACGATCCCGGCAGTAAAACCTTTTACTTTATCGAGATGAACACCCGCGTTCAGGTAGAGCATCCAGTGACTGAAATGATTACTGGTGTGGACATTGTCAAAGCGCAGATTCTGATTGCGGCAGGCAAGCCTCTCCCTTTCCGGCAGGAAGATGTCCGCTTGCAGGGACATGCCATTGAATGCCGCATCAACGCTGAAGATCCTGAAAAATTCATGCCCTCACCCGGGCAAATCACGGCATGGCACCCACCCGGCGGTCCAGGAATTAGGGTAGACAGCCATATATATGCCGGTTATCGGGTACCGCCTTTCTATGATTCCATGATCGGCAAAATCATCGCCTATGGAAATGATCGGGAAGAAGCCCAGATGCGCATGCGCAGCGCTCTGCGGGAAACCAGCATTGAAGGCATCCAGACCAACATTCTTCTGCATCGCCGCATTCTTGAAGAAGCCCAATATGCAGCCGGTGAAGTGAACATCCATTATCTGGAGGCACTGCTCGCGCTATGAACATTGCGTGGTGGCAACTGAGCCTTCAGGTTCCGGCCGACTCTGCCGCAAAGGTGGAAACACAATTGCAGGAGGCAGGTGCTGAAGCCATCACTTTTTTGGAGCTGGATACCAGCGAAGCACTTTTTATTGAAGGAGAGCTCTGGCAGAAAAGTCAGTGTCAGGCGCTTTTTGCTGCCGAAAACCATAGCGAAGCCAGTATTCATGCCTTAGTAAACATGGCCGGTTGGCAAAACTACGGAGCCTCTGTCCATGCTTTGGAAGATCAGGATTGGGTATCCAGTACCCAGACACAATTTCCGGCCCGTCAGTTTGGAAAACTCTGGGTGGTTCCCAGCTGGGATCAAGCACCACAAGATACCCGCTACGAACTGCACCTCGACCCCGGCCAGGCCTTTGGTACCGGGGCGCATCCCACTACTTCGCGTTGCCTGCATTTTCTGGAAAGCCACATTCAAGGTGGCGAGTGTATTGTGGATTATGGCTGCGGCTCAGGTATTCTCGCTATTGCTGCTTTGCTTTTGGGTGCGAAAGAAGCTTATGGAGTCGATACCGACTCTATTGCGCTGCGAGTGGCCATGAGCAACGCCCAACGCAATGGTGTCGCGGAGCGACTGCGACTGTCCCTGCCGGAAGCAACACCACTGCCCTTGGCGGATATTCTGGTTGCCAACATTCTGGCTGGGCCCCTGCTCAGTCTTGCCCCGACGCTGGCTGCATTGACCAGGCCAGGAGGGTGGATTGCCCTCTCCGGCATTCTCCACAGCCAGGAAACCGGCATTCAAAATGCCTACGCACCCTATTTTAATTTAGCCGCCCCGCAACATGAAGAAGACTGGTCCCTGCTGTATGGCCAGCGAAAATCCGGAGACTGAACCATGGAAATAACCTGCCCGCGTTGCGAGTCCACTTTCAGCGTGGAAGCAAAGGCCCTGCAACAACATCACTATCAAGTGAAATGTGGCGTCTGCCAGCACGTCTTCCAGGTAAACCCGGACGACGAAACCAGTGCAGCCGGCGCCCATCTGGGGCAACGTCTGGGCCGTTATTTACTCCTGTTGATTATTTTCCTGTTGATTTTGGCGCTGATTGGACAAATCCTCTGGTCAACGGGCGTCTATAGTTATGCAGCCAACAGTGCGCCCATCCGCCGTGCCATGATCCAGAGTGCCAACACATTAGGTACACAGATTTCCTGGCCGGGACCCAATAGGGAAATGCGCATTGTCGATAGCCATGTCACAGCGCTGGATAATCACTTGGCTGAAATTACCGGAAAAATGGAGAATCTGGCGGGGCACGTGCAGGCATACCCGGTCATCCAGGTCACTCTGAGTAATGTTTACGGTGCACCCATTGCCCATCTGCAATTCACGCCTAAAGAATATCTGGCAAAGCCGGAAGAGAGCATCTCCGGATTTTTATCCCATACACCCGTTCAGTTCTCCATCAAGAGTCCGAAACTGATTGCCGCTGCAGGCTATCAGGTCACTCTGCTCAGTCAACCCTGAGGAGCAGGATCATGGCAACAGAATCAATGACTCTGAGTGACTGCGTGGTCATGATCGTGGATCGTTATCTGGACGATCTGCAGGGCGAAGCGCCAAAAAACCTGCATACTCAGGTTATTGAACAGGTGGAATGTGCCCTGCTCGAACACACCCTGAAGAAATGTGACGGACAACGGGGTACGGCTGCCCAATGGCTGGGTATCAATCGCAATACCTTGCGAAAAAAACTGCAAAACTACGGGCTGGACACCTGAATAAGCTGTGGAGAGACCGAAACCGGAGTGGGCATATGATCAATGACACCCAGGCTTGGGCCAGAGCTGCTGCCATTGAGATAACGCTGGTAATAAGCCAACACCCGAGGTACATAGGCCTGGGTTTCAGCAAAGGGAGGGATGTGATAACCCGCCTGAATAACCGCACCGGAACCGGCATTATAGGCGGCCACGGCCAGTTTCAGATCACCGCTGAACTTACGCAGCAGATGGGCCAGATAAGCAGTGCCACCATTGATGTTTTCGGCCGGACTGAAAGAGTTGGAAACCCCGAAACGGGCCGCTGTGGCCGGAATTAACTGCATCAGACCAATGGCTCCCTTGGGTGAAACCGCACCGGCGTTATAACCAGACTCGGCAGAAATGACGGCATTGACCAAAGCCGGACTCACCCCGTAGCGGCTGGCCGCCGCGTGAATCAGCGACTGATATTGCTGTTTGGCTACCCGGTTGAAGTCGGCGCGAGCCGTAGCTACCGGCATTTTCGGGGTGCGCATGACCATGTGATACGCGCTGTTTCCAGCCGGAACATTGGTCAGATGCACGACCCCATGGCTATCTGTATAGGCGTAGATATTTGCCTCGGCCGCCCCCGCAATCAGGAGCAACAGCAGTCCACAGAAACCCGCCTGAATTTTCATTTGATGACCCGCAATGAAGGTCTCTCTGGTTTTTCCTGAACCTCAGCAGCACGCGCTACACGATCTTCAGGTTCGGATCCTGGAGGCGGGGCCTCAGGCAGCTCTGGCTCCGCAAAACCCATACCCTCCTGGGTTTCTGCTGCATAAATAGCCACCACGGCCGCCATAGGTACATCCACCGTTCGCGCCACACCACCAAAGCGCGCATTAAAGCTGATCCAACCATCAGCCATGTTGAGGTTGTGGCAAGCATTCGGGGAAATATCCAGTATCATGCGCCCGTCTTTTTCATAACCGCTGGGAACCGCCACCCCCGGATAGGCAACCACCACCAGAATATATGGCGTATGACCCTGGTCAACACACCATTGATAAACACTATTCAGCAAATAAGGCTTGGCACTTTCAGGCAACAAGTTGCATTCTCCATTAATTCCGGGTCTGGATGACTATCTTCCAGATGAGTCACTAGGGATATATAGCCGAATTTTCAGAATCCTCAAGCTGTCATCATCAGTGGTGATGTTCAATCGTACTTGTGCAAGGCAAAGCAACTGCTTCTATTTCAACCAAGAGGTCGCGTCGGCATATGTCCGCCTGGATAATCAGGCAATTTACCTCTTTACCGACTATCTGATCCATTTCCTCGCGAAACATCCAAAGATCAGCACCATTCCGCAAATAAGCCTTGAATTGCAAGTTGGCAAGTTCCCAGTCAACGCCATGGGAACAGCTGACCTCATGGAGCAGTGCCTCTATGTTTCGCATGGTCTCGCGGATTTGTTCACGACAATTATCGGGGTGCATACTTTGGTGACCCACAATACTTGCTGTGCCCGATATAAACAGGGTCGGTCCATCCAGATCAATCAGGCTGGCACGAGAAAAGGTAGGCGGGCAGGGTCCATAATTTTGAGGATAATCATAAGCTCGAATTTGACGAGGATTTTCAATGGCCAGTGGCGCATGATGCGAAGCCAGTGCAAACAGTGCCAATGGGGTATTGCGCTGCGCGCCCAGCGCGCTGGCCGCTGGTGGTGCAACATCAATTACTGACCAGTTGCCGGCCATAAAAGCTTCTAGTCTACCTATATTGAACTGTCGGTAACGTTCAAGGCCAGTCGAATCATCGTTTATATCACCAATGTGGTTCCAGACTCTCAGCAGATGCGGATAGCCAAGAGCAGTTATTTCGGCAAGCAATGCGCAGTAGGCATCTCGTGTAGCGTCATGCAAACATTGTTCAGCATTACCGATTTCCACCGTCAGAAACAGTAAGGATTCATTGGCTCTCCAGGAAATTGGCCCGTGACTCCCCGCCCGCACTTTTTGCTGTGACCTCCAGAGTTCACAAATACCATCGCCATGACCCAAAACCGGGACGTTGACTAAAGAAACGGGGATTTCGAGCTCTCTGAGTCCCGTGTGAACTTGATTTGGACCATAATGCACAATACCCAGCACATGAGACAGATATTCTTTGGGTTGACGCAGCAAAATTTCAGTACTGATCCATTCAAGTTGCAGCGGCTCATTCATACATAACAAATCCTTCAAGGCAAGTAGTACCAGTTAAAAATGACACAAGCGCGCGCGTGATGACTCCTCCTCAAAAATCAGCACGGCCCAGAACAGGATCATCCACAATGATCTTGGAATCAGGATGCTTGACGTTGGGAAAAGCTTGCAGAGAACAACAGGGCTAGAAAAACTCCTGGAGCAACAGTGGCACCTATGGCCTGAAGAACAGGCACCCCGGAAAAAGCGAGTGGCGCGAATCCCATAATGGTAGCAGTATTGGCAATAACCAGAGAGGCGAGTGTACACGAAGCAATTCCCCCCTGACCATGCCTATCGGCCTGATCAAAAAATATTGCATAGTTTGACCCGATGGCAACAATCAGCATCAGCCCAATTAGATTCATGATATTAAGTTCATATCCGCACAAGACAAATCCTGCAGATACGCTCAGTACAGCGGCTGTTAGCGGTAACATTATTCTAAAAACCCGAACTGGGGAACGTAATAAAAACAATAAAAGCACCACGATAAGAACCACACCGGCTAATGACAGTTTAATCACATTGGAGAGATAACCTTTATACAATTGATCTGATGAGTCGGATAAATCAATGAGCATGGCGTCTTTGATATGTTGCCGGGCAAGGCTGCTACGTATGCGCTGGGTATTCACAATCCCTGATGCAGGTGCCTTGATCGGCAAAATGGCCTGCCATCCTTTCCCATGGTGAACAAGCATGCTGTTAACCACCATACCAATGCTGGTGCCATGCAGATCGGCAAGTTTTAAGGGGGCACATGTACGTTGTATTTCAGCCTCGTGGATAAAGGGTGTAAAAAGGGAGGCTTTTACCGGCAGGCCTGTTAAAGCCTCATGCAATCGCTTTGCCAATTGCGTTTGCGGTGGAATTGCTGCTTGCCGCTCTTGTTGCATGGTAATGCTTGGGAGATATCTAACAGGGCTTTCATAACTTGCAATCACATCATTTTCAACCAGGCCCTGTAAGGTAATTCCAGCCTTTTCAGCTGTCAACAACGTGGCGTTAATCGTGGGCCCTGAAACAACAACCAGATAACCGCTTCCAGATACCCCCAAATCAGCGCGCAGTCGTGCATAAAGTTTTTGCTCAGCCGCCGGAACCGGACTCAGAGCAGATGGTTTATAATCCCAGATATTATCATGATGGCTAACAAGGGTGACACAAGCAACTATCAACATTAAGACAATACCGGGCCTCAGGATAAAAAGAATCTTTTTCCAACGCAGCAGATATTCGCCAATAGCGCTTAAATCCCGCACCTTAAGATGACGAGGCTTCAGGATTGGCAAGATCAGCCTGGTAACAGTCGCCGCAGTAAGGAGACCTGTAATTGCATATAGACCAATTTGCGCTAACCCAGGTAAATTAGAAAACAGCAGGCTGGAAAAACCTATGACTGAAGTGAATACTCCCAATTTTATTGTCGGCCAGTAGTTACGGATCCATTCTTCTGTATTTTTTTCTGACTGACCAGACTGCACGAAAAAATAAATAGAATAATCTACTGCTTCACCAATTAACGCGGTACCGAACCCCATAGTGATATCATAAACAACGGAAAAGCCAAGAGCCACCGCAGTAATCCCGACAATGACACCAGAAAATACCGGTACGAGGCCTAAAACCAACACAAACACAGAACGGTAAACAAATAAGAGCAATATCGTGATAAGCGTCATGCTGATGATGGACATCATCTCAGCGGCATGAACGATAGTATCACGGGAGTCCACCGAAATAACTCCAACCCCTGTCATCATTAAGTAAGTGCCTGTGGCTAACAAACCCGCCTCATTTTTGGTTTTGGCAAAGGCCAATCTGATGCTATTAACCGCAATCTGCTGAGCAGCCATGTCAGAACCAGAGGCCCGGGTCTGAGCCAATATCAAAGCACTCTGACCCGAACGAGACGACCAGACTCCATCTTGCGTCATTGGTCTTGCAACACGCCCCAGGGATTGAATCAGTTGCACTGTGGCCCCAGTTGGATCACTCGGAAACAGGGATTGGACCATTTCCCCACCCGGTGTAGCCAACATATTAATGGAATTTTCTATAGCTTTATGTAAACCAGCCACAGTAAAAAGTTGCGAGTTGACGCTAGGACTCAGCAGATAGCGATGGGAGAAAAAATAATGAAAAAAACTGGCATCATCATTGCTGCTGTTATTGCTAACCGAGAAAAATGCCGCATTTCGCTGCAACTTCTTAACAATCTCAATGGAAATCTTGGCACGGGTGGAAGCATCACCGCCATTAATCTCAATCATGATTTGGCGTGACAAAATACCATGCAGTAATTGTTCATTCAGAACCGCTTGCTGTGCGGTTGGAGACTGCGGCATAAATTCCGAAAGACTGGCTGAAAAGTTGGCCGTCAAAATCAATGCACCACCGACAAACAAAACAGTCAGCCAGATCACGACGACCAAACCGTGAATTTTTCTCACGGGGTACCGGACGAAATGATGGTTATCAGCGAACGATCATTATTCATTTTCAGAGTATTAATGCTGGTAATACTACTATTGTTACCATCAACTTGAATATATCTAATCAGACCGGCCAGTTTTTTTTGTTTGGGTCGCAACGTCAAGGTCCAGTTTTTTTCATCACCCTTCAAAAAAAGATAAAAATATTGCTCGAGCATCTGCTGGTTACCAGTTAATACACCACGAATACTATCAACAAATGCAAGCAGTTCTGGATGATCTTGTAAGTGGATATCATGGTGGTCAATACTTAGGATGTCGCCGTGAATAAGCATGACCTCATTTTTTGGCTCAATGGTGTGCATCTCCAATCCATCTGGAGCAATAAATTGCATTTTCCCATATGATTCTATGGGTTTTTCCAGAATATTAAGAAATTTTTTTTCGACGAATGTAGCATGATCCGGTTGAGCGTGTGCCAGAGAATGCATGAGTTGATTAACATTCCATTCTGCAGCATCCGCGTCACTCGTCAGCATTACACTTAACCCCATGAATGCCATAATAATAAAAGCACTGTAACGAATATACCGAGTAGCCGAGGGGAATGAAAAACCTCCCAACCAAACCTGACACCTGCGGCCGGTGCTTTCAGGATATATTGTGATCATTTTGATCGGTATATCCAGCAGGCCTCGAAATACTTCAGCCATCTTCTTCAGATTAACCTCCTATATTCATTGCCAAAAATCAAAAAAATTAAACCAGTTATACGGGGCCATATGACAGTATTTGTCCAGCAATCCTACATAGTTTGTTAATGCTTGTTGTAGTGCCGCTTCTTTTCCTTCTTTTTCGACCTCAGTGAAATCAGCCAATGGCTCTATAAAAACTTCATATTTCCCCGGTCCAGTATATAATCCGGTCATGAAGAATACCGGCCTGCGCAATATTGCCGCTATTCGTAAGGGACCATTGGACCATAAAGCAGATTTACCCAGAAAAGGAATTGGTTGCATTTTCTCCTTACCAAAAGAGCGATCTCCAAGCAACCCAACCAAGGCACCATTTTCCAGTTCTTTTTGCACGCAAATCATCGAATCTACACGGCCTGGAGATATAACATTTTGTTCAATATTCGGGTTTACCGCTGCAAGAATGGCATTAATACGCTCCGCATTTTTTTCATACATCACCATAATTACACGGGGATCAATATGTTGTCGGCCAATGCCTCTTAATACCTCGAAACTACCGAGATGTGCGCCGAGCAGCAATACTCCTCGTCCTGTCGCAACAGCTGTATCAACGGCCTCTGGTTGGTGTAAAGATATATCAAAAAAGTCAAAACGATCATTGAGCAAATAAATCCGATCATGGATTGTCGCTGCAAAAGAAAAAAAATGTCGATAAACTTGCCAAATATGTGCCGGTCGGCCGAATACCCGAGTGAGATAGGCTCGCGATGACCGCCTGGCTTTTGGTGCAAACAACACAAAGTAACCGGCGATCAAATACAAGATAAGGCGAGCCATGCGACGACCCAACTTCAGGGAAATCCAGGTGATGAGCCGTAACATAGTCATGCTGCCACGTTCTGGAGAGCGTGCCCAACCTTGCTGATCTGAAGATATTGACGCCTGGTCTCGTGCAAACATCAGCAGAGATCGAGTGTTGCAGCTGGTTTGAGATTCCCTGCAGCGATTTTTCTTTTATTCTCATAAATCTCAAAAACGATAGTCTTATCCTGCCTTATATCAAAACGTAAACTCAGCAGATCTCCTGGAGAGACAGGACTGTAAAATTTTGACGCGGCAATCTGCCCTCCAGTCATTATTGTCTGGCCAATTGCAGACTCGATAGCATGAATTGCCTCGTCCACTAGCATCACCCCGGGAACGATGGGATGCCCCGGGAAATGCCCGGAAAATACCGGATGCGCAGCAGGGAAGCTGAAGAATATCTCATGCTGTGTCAGGATTATTCCCCCTTTTATGGTATGCAGTGACCAATGCCAGAAGCGCCTCGCGCGGCAGTTTACCCGTATTATTACGCGGCAAGGCATCAACCATATGCAGGGGGCGCGGAAGAAAAGCCGGATCAATACGTTCGCGCAGTTTGGTGTTAATCAACTGGGCATCTACCCCACGTGCTACGACAAAAGCAATCAGGCGACTAACACTACCAGGCATACCATCTTCTGGCATAAAAAAAACGCCGTCTTGAACTTCCGGGATAGAGTTGAGTTGATGGTTTAGATATTCCAATGAACTGCGTTTCCCAGCAATATTGACAAGATCGGCGGCTCGGCCCTGCAGAAGAAATTGTTCCTTATTCAGAACCTCTAGGTTGTCACTGATTTCGGTTTTCTGCGCCAAATGCCCTCCCCCAACCCATAAGTGCTCAGCCTCTTTTGTCAAATGCAGGCCCGGTAATAATGTCCATGCATCAGTTTGTGCAGTCCGCCGGGTGGCAATCAAACCTGTTTCAGTAGATCCGTAAATTTCCTGCAACGGTGCTTCAAAGCGGGCCTCCGCTTTTTGAGCAAGATCCTGGGGTAATGGAGCCGTCGCTGAAACCAGCAAGTCGGCGGTAGGTAAACAAATATTGGCACTGAGTAACGCACGGAGGTGAATAGGCGTGCTCACCAGCAAGCGAGGACGTGGCAACGATGAAAATTCAGATCCAATATCAGCTGGATAAAAATATTGTGGCGAGCTGAGGGCTCCTCCACTTTGCAAAACAATCAGTATCGTTGATTCCAAGCCATACATATGTTGAGGTGGCACTGTACCAAGGACAGTATATTTACGTCCATCAAACAAGCCCAGCCGTTGGGCTTCAGAACGAGCACTCCCCACCAGAGCAGCCCACCTTTTCAGGTGAGGTACAGGACTTCCAGAAGATCCTGATGTGAACACATAACCTACCGGCAAATTCCCTGGAAGAAGAGGTATCGGTATATTTTTATGGACCTCCGATTTGGGAGACAAGTCAGACAGGCGAAGTTGGGGCAAGTTGATGTCGTTATCCGCGTCGTTGAGGCAAAACACATCCGGGGCGAAGCGTAGCATCTGATTGATGGTTTCGTTCGTATATGTCGACGGTAGGAGACTTATTTTATTAGCAGTCATGACTGCGGCGAGCCCCACCATGAAACGGTAACGGTCATGGCAAACATTGAGAACGTGTTTACCAGGAAGAAGCATGGCACGAATCTGCTCCACGTCCGCCAAAAATTGACGCACTGTAATCGCTTCACTATGCCTAAATGCTACGATATCGTTCGCAGAAGTGTGGGTCATCAGTGGAAGAAGATTCGTTGCCGGAGTATCCATAGATAATGAATAGTACCTTATCCATTGCCATTGCGTGGCTTTTCTTTGCTCAGCGCAGCATCAGCATCAGAATACAAGAAAAAAGCGTGAAGCGCTTCCACCATTCCGGCACGTTCGCCTACCGGTATAATGCGGCAACGCACTGTATATTCAGCAAACATCATAGAAACTAGCAGCCCCATAGTAATAGCATTGGTCATCAAAAAAAATAAAGGATGTGGTGAAAATTCAAAAACAATTAACGGCAGAAACGTCATGAAGCCGAACAAAGAGGTCCAAGCTATTGTTACCTGTCGCGTGTACTGCGCCACTTTTACATTCAGCGGGCCATGCACCAACTCAGCAATTCTGGAGATCATAGGAATACGCCCAGGGAGCAACGTGATGCCAAAAGCAAAAGCTGATAGTGCGAAAATGCAGCTTCTTTGAACCATGTACGTCCAGCTCAGATAGTTCACCAGAGTAGCTTGATAATACCACAAAGCAAAAAATCCGGCAGCAATAGCGACAAATCCGATGTTCCGGTATTTGGTCTTCCATAACATAATTAAAATCAAAACAATAATAGGAAGATAAGAAACAACGACAAGAAAAGCCCCTGGATGCGTAGAAGATACCCCTCGATAGGCGAGTATTTGATATACAAAAAAAATCAATACAATAAATGCCATCCCCAAGTAAGCTTTCAACTTCCCTGAGAACAGATTTAACTGAACAAATTGAAAAAATTGATTGTGCAGCGATTTCATCCGTTCTGCCTTACAAGAATCTGCCGTCACAAAACAATACAACTGTAATATTGTTCGAAATAATAACATAGCACCATTCTGCTTGAAGCTTTTGGTTCAAAATGAATCAGATTGCATTGGGCACCATGGCCTTGCTGCCAATTTATTATATTGAATGGGTCCATACCTCTCCTCCAATATCAGCCACCCACCGCTGCAAACTGATGTAATCATGGCCCACAATCACGCTCACACTAACTTCATTCCAAGAGGAATAGAGAACGAGTTATACGACCAAACCCCGCAATATTGCACAGCAAACAGCGCGTCATAATCGAAGAACCCGCTCTCCATAGAGGAAGTTCAAGTAATTCCCAGCTTCCTTGAATCCACAAAGCCAAGCGGACGGCAAGTCGCCCACATCTCCTTCAGCATCAACCAGCAATTTCGCTTCCCGTAACACCTGCGAAAAACTATAGCCTACCACATAAAAATCACAAGTCACTTACCCGTTGACTCCGTTGCCCCAGGCTCCGCTCTTCCAGTCAGACAGGCAGAGCACCAGCTCGTACAGAAAGAAAACGTACAAATACCGTAGATGATTGCCCTATCAAGATATGTCCACCTCAAATTTCAGTTCCTGGCATCCGACTAAACCGGTTTGACATTCATGGGGGCCCCGACCACAATGCTGTCATGACTTATTGTTGTAACTTATAAGATACATGACATCGGCGCTTATATCACGATTCACTGCGACGAGTAGCATTGGACGCGGTTTGGAACAGACAAAAACTGCACTGAGCGAACGCCAGTGCGGACTGCGTCATCGTGTCTTTCAGAATATAAACATCAACACCTGGGTCGGCGAAGTAGACGCCGTTGACGACGAAGAGATAAGTCCGGACTTAAGGGATTTCAACTGTCGTAATAATCGGTTAGCGCAAATGGCCCTGCGCCAGGATGGATTTGAGGAGGCGGTAGAAGCTGCCATCGAAAAATGGGGTCGCAAGCGAATCGGCGTCTACATGGGGACCAGTACCGCCGGAATTCTCCAGACCGAATTGGCATTTCAGCATCGTGACCCGGTAAGGGGAAGCCTGCCAGCAGATTTTGTTTATGCTGCCACCCACAGTCCCTACTCTTTAAGTGACTTTGTACGGCGCAAATTACGCCTTGAAGGCCCGGCCCTTTCGGTCTCTTCTGCCTGCTCATCCAGCGCCAAGGCTCTCGCTTCAGCAAAACGCATGCTGGACTTGGGACTAATTGACGCTGCAGTTGTTGGCGGCGTAGATTCGTTATGCGCTACCACTGTTTACGGTTTTCATTCCTTGGGGCTATTGGCCGACGGCCCTTGTCAACCGTTCAGCGATGATCGCAAAGGGATATCCATTGGCGAAGCAGCAGCTTATCTGCTCGTAGAGCGCATGCCAAAAGATCACTGCGGAGATGAGGTACTCCTGTTAGGTGTAGGTGAATCCAGCGATGCTTATCACATGTCATCCCCCCACCCTGAGGGTCTCGGAGCACGTTTTGCTATGGAACAAGCTCTGTCCACATCCGGTTTAAAGCCCGCAGACATCAATTATATCAACCTGCACGGTACCGCCACGCTCAATAACGACATTTCCGAGGCCAAAGCCGTGGCGAGTGTCTTCGGCATCAATACGCCATGTAGTTCTACAAAAGGAGCAACTGGACACACCTTGGGTGCTGCAGGGGCTCTGGAAGCCGTTATTTGTGCCATTGCCATTCAAAATAATTTGCTGCCAGCAGGCCCAAAAGCTAATCAGAGAGATACGTCAACTGGCATTCAATATCTTGCTTCAAACCAAAGGCAAAGGGTTTCCCATGTGTTAAGTAATTCCTTCGGCTTTGGTGGCAGCAACTGCAGTTTGGTCTTTGGTCGCTCCTTCAAGTGAAATGACATCATGACAGTGCTCAGTGCTTATCTTGATGGTATTGGCCTGCTCGGCCCTGGACTTGGAAGCTGGTCGCAAGGCTTGGCTATACTGACAGGGCAATCTCCTTACCAAAATCAGAGAACCGTATTATCACCCCCAGCTTCGTTACCAACAGCAGAACGACGTCGCGCCAGCCCAGGAGTCATGGCTGCCTTGGAGGTAGGTCATGCAGCCTGCGCTATGGCTAATGTGCCGCCCGCAGAACCTGCATCAGTTTTTGCTTCGTCTGGAAGTGATGGCCGCATCTGTCATTCGATTTGTACAGCGCTGGCATCTGGAGATACCATGATTTCTCCCACTCAGTTTCATAATTCCGTACACAATGCGATTTCTGGTTATTGGGGCATTTCTGCGGGTGCAATGACACCATCCTCTGTGGTCAGTGCACATGATGGAAGCTTTGCCGCTGGACTTCTGGAAGCCATTGTGCTCTTGGCCACTACGGAAATACCTGTGCTGTTAATAGCCTGCGAAAGTGACTATCCTCAGCCTCTGTACGATGCCCGACCAATTGTTGACACTTTTGCCGTGGCACTGTTGCTAAAATCTACACTTAGCCCTGGAAAAACACTAGCTCAGGTCAGTATCTGCAGCGAGAACCTATTCGCGGATGCTATTGTGCAGACCATGAACCATCCTGATCTTGAAATTTTGCGCCAATCCAATCCTGCAGCACGCTGCCTGCCGCTGCTTCAGCGCATAGCAATTGAAAAAGCCGGCCGTGTTGTTCTGAATTATGAGAATCCATCCTGTCTAAGTGTGGATATAGCACCGTGCCATTAGACCGCCAATGGATTGGCGGACATATACCCCATCAGGGTCAAATGCATTTGCTTGAAGCCGTGGAACAGTGGGATGAAAACACCATCACCTGCAGGGCAACCAGTCACCGCAGTGAGACTTTGCCTCTCCGTGCCCATGGACGACTCGGCGCTGCCTGCGGCATTGAATACGCAGCACAGAGCATGGCAGTACATAACGCTTTGTCGTGCCCAAAAACAGGGGAGAGTGATACAACTCATTTAGGATATCTCATCAGCGTACGGGAAGTTGCCTTGCATGTGTCGCGCCTTGATGACATTGCATGCGATATAAAAATTAAGGCCGAAAAACTGGCTGACAAAGGCAATGTGTTATATCACTTTACAGTTATGGCTGCGAACTGTGTGCTGCTGGAAGGACGTGCGGCGCTTTTATTGGGTGTCAATAAGCCGGCAGCGGAACCCTTTTTGCAATCCCCCTTGACCACACTCGAATGAGTATAAGCTGCATACCGAAGCGTGCACTGGTGACTGGTGGTAGTGGCGGTATTGGTGCAGCCATAGCCAGAAAACTTGCTGAAGATGGCCACCAAGTCATTATTCACGCCCACCAAAACCTGCCAAAAGCCCAAGCATTAGCTGACCAGATAGTACTCGCTGGTGGAAAAGCAAGTACGCTGGCTTTTGACATCACTGACGTTGAGGCTACCAATACAACCTTGCAGAAAGAACTTGAATGTGGCCCCATCCAGATTCTGGTCAACAATGCGGGCATTCATGACGATGCAGCCTTTCCGGCCCTAAATGCAAGGCAGTGGCATGACGTGATAGATGTTTCACTCAATGGTTTTTTTCATGTAACACAGGCAGTGCTCATGCCTATGATCCGTACCCGCTGGGGGCGTATCATCAATATCACCTCGGTGTCGGCCCAAACAGGTAACCGTGGTCAGGTCAATTATTCGGCAGCTAAAGGAGCATTACATGCGGCCACCAAATCTCTGGCGCTGGAGGTCGCCAGCCGGGGCATTACTGTGAATGCAGTAGCGCCTGGCATAATCGCCACGGACATGAGTGCTCAAACCTTCACTACCGAAACCATTGCGCAAATAGTGCCAATGAAACGTGCCGGACGCGCGGATGAGGTGGCCGATCTGGTTGGATTTCTAGCCTCGGAACAAGCTGGCTATATCAGTGGACAGATTATTTCCATCAACGGAGCAATGGCATAAACCACAGATGGCGCCTGGCAAATGCACCCCCCCGGGGGCGACCTTCCTGCGCCAGCCGGTGTCAGCGGATCCAGTGGACTCATTGTGTCCGCGCTGAATAACGACGCAAAAACAATGCTGGGAGGCGTAACAAAAATCCGAAGAACAGACGGGTGTGCATCCAGGTAAGCAGCAGGTTGTCCCGCAAATAATGGAAATGGGATACCCCCCCTTCATCCATATCAAAATAACGCACTGATGCGGGCATATTGATAATCCGGACACCAAGCCAGGACATTCTCACTGCCGCCTCAGGGTCAAAATCGAAGCGCCGCATCCATCGATGTGCATGCATCAGCTGCCGTAGTGGGGAAACAGGATAGACGCGAAAACCAAACAGCGAATCACCAATGCCACCACCCAGTGTCTCCAGGTTGGCCCACCAGTTGGATATCCGCCGGCCTTTTACACGCAAGGCCGGCGCACTGATATCGAATACCGGAACCCCAAGAATCATGGCGTCTGAATTTTCATGTGATGCCGCCATGAAGTCGGAAATACGCTCCATGGGATGTTGCCCATCGGAATCCATTGTAAGCACATGGGTGTAACCTTGAGCAGCCGCCTGATCCAAACCAAAAAGCACAGCTGCACCTTTACCCTGATTATCGGAGCGTTGAAAAACGCGTATTCCACTATCTTTGGCAGCCATAGCTTCCAGTCCAGCAGCTGTTCCATCAGTACTGCCATCCACTACAACCCATACGGGGTTCCACTGCAACCGCGCCGAAACAACGGTTTCATATACTTTTGGGCCCGGATTATAGCTGGGAATCAATACCAGATGGGTGACTGAAGCTTCGTTCATTGTCTCTCTGCTTCTGTTGGATAAAGCGGCGGGAATGGAACTTCCGTCATTGCTGACTCGAAATATCTTTCCAGCTCAACCGTAAAACCACGCACATCGCTCGGTGGGGCAAAGCGTTTGCCTAAACGGATCCGATAATGAATAGGCATAGATGGTTTACGAAAAAAAGACCAGCCTTTGGTCAGGAAAGCCGAGTCGGTTTCAATAAACACAGTTTGAATAGGTACCTTGGCTTCCTTGGCAATCAGGGCAATGCTGCCATGCACGGTCCCAATGGGGAGGCGTGTAGTTCTGGTACCTTCCGGAAAAAGCAGCAAATGGCTACCACCGCGCAGGTCTTCCGTGGCAAGGCGAATCATCTTGCGTAAAGAATCGTTGCGGATATATCCAGCCAAACGAGCCCCCGCACCAAAAAACAGGTTATTTACCAAATCAGACTTCAAGATGCACGCCAGATTGGGCAATCGCGAAATCACCATCAGCGCGTCCAGCATGGACGGATGATTAGGCGCAATGATCATGGGCGAATCATTTTGGAGAATATCCAGTGCTTGCAGATTAAAATGGCAAGCGCCCATACTAGAAAGTGCCCACAAATACATTCTGAAACCCATAGTAATAATTATCCGCCCGGTGAGCGTTTTCCATTTTCTCGGCAAAATCAGGTTTAATGGCAAAGCCAACAAGGTCCATAACAAACTGATGCCTGCCAACAAACCTAGTCCACAATAAAAAATGAGGTATTCTCGCAGAGTCCGGAATCTGCTTGGAGAACCCGCGTCCGGAATCTGGCTCATACCCCACCGCTAAAAAATAGACTTTCGATTTCTCCAATTTTTACCAAAAGATCTCCCAAGCTATATCGGCCTGATGATAAAACACTGGAGGTCACTCTACCCGTATATTTTCTTTTCGTTGCTTCCAGGCTGACCACGAACGCGTCGCATGCCGCAAAGAAGCTAAGTAATAAATACTCTTGAAGGCGGCGAGCGAAGGTTTGATCGGTGTCTTCTTGAAAATATCTCCCGCAAGGACCGAGATAACCGCCTCCCGAGCTCGGAAAATATTCCCTGAACGCATAAAAAGATCAATCATAGTCGGTTGGGTGATTCGATAGATGTACCAGGAAAACACCTTGCCTCCATGGCGCACCTGTTGATCAAAACGTCTGAGCGCCTTTGTGGCTTTTTGCGGCTCACGCAAACAAGTGTCAATGGTCTTTGCACCAATGAAAGCACTTTGCATTGCCAACATGACCCCCGAAGAAAAAACCGGATCATAGAAAGCGAATGCATCACCGAGTAATAGATAGTTGGAACCATGGGTTTGTTCACAGACATATGAGTAGTTGCCAGTCGCATTCACTGAACTGGTACGTTTTGCATTCACCAGCCGCGCTGCCAGATCGGGACATAACGCGATGGTGTCCATAAAAAATTCCTCTACTGATTTTGTTCTGGATTTCAGATAGTACGGCCAAACCACAGATCCCACGCTGGTCGTTCCATCAGCGAGGGGAATAAACCAGAACCATCCATGCTCAAACCAGAAAAAAGAAATATGACCCTCCTCTTTACCCTCAAGACGTCGAGCCCCCTGAAAATGCGCATAAAGAGCCGAACTATTATGCTTTGGGTTACGACGCTTCTGCTTGAAAAGATTTCCCAAAAAGGTATCGCGACCAGATGCATCCACAAGAAAGCGTGCCTGCAAATTTTCCTGTCGACCATCTTCATACTCCGCAAGGATCCGGACTCCCGCATTATCAGGCAAAAAGTCCACTGCTTTGGCTCGGCAACCTTCAATAACCTTGGCACCCTTTCGCTCGGCATTGCGAATAAGTATCTCGTCGAAATCCGAGCGCCGCACTTGATATGCCATTGGCATAGTCTTGTCCCATGCGTCGGCAAAAGCAAAGTTCTGCGGCTTTTCAGTATGGTAGGGTGAATTAAATTCCGCCCCCCATTTTTCCATGCCAATTTGCTTCACTTCTTCTGCAACGCCCAATTCTTGCAACAAGGGCAAATTGGCCGGAAGCAGTGATTCTCCAATATGAAAACGAGGATGATGCACCTTTTCCAGAACCGTCACTTGATAGCCCCGTTCCACCAGCAGCGCACTGACTGTAGAGCCCGCCGGTCCACCGCCGATCACCAGAACATCGCAAATTTTTGTTGTCAGGCTCGGACCGGTTATTTCTTCGTTTTCCATTTGTTGTCTTCTCCACTGTATTTTTCACAAAACATTCTCAACGATTACGCCCTCAGCAGACGCCTGAACCATAAACAAAATTAGAAACCACTGTTATCAAGTGCCATTGGCAAAGACACACTGTGTAGATCATGTTGTTCAAAACACTCCAATAGCCTAGGCAACACCTCAAGGACGACGGGTTGACCGGTAACCGTGCTCGCCGACCCTCCATCGTGCATCAACAAAATATCACCTGCAGATAAATTATGGACGAGGCGACGGAAAACCAAATCAGAATTATGACAAACCGTATCATAACCGCGCCGGGTCCAGGCCACATGTTGCATGTGCAACTGGCGCAAAACAAAGCCTAACCAAGGACTTCGAAAACCAAAAGGTGCACGAAAGAACCTGGGATTGACACTATTATTGGCTAAATTCAAGACCTGTTGTGTAGCTAGGACTTCTATCGTCAATTTTCTCATCCCGCAAAATGCAAACAAATTTCGGTGGTTGTAACTATGATTTTCAATGCTGTGCCCTCGACGAACGATTTCCGCGAGCAAGTCCGGATGTGCGACTGCTTTCTTGCCAATACAAAAAAAACTGGCCTTAGCGCAATATTTGTCGAGTTGGTCCAGTATCAGGGGAGTCACATAGGCATCTGGTCCATCGTCGAACGTCAAAACTATCTCACCACGCTTAACAGCGTTTTCTGGCAAGCGTACCAGATTACTGCTGATCACTTTGCAACGGGGACACATTACCAGAAAGCCCAGTCCAACATTTACCAAAACCACCACCCCTGCAAGAACCCAAAGCACTGAGGTTAACTGCATATGTCCAAAAACCTCCAATTCCAAGCCACCTTAAGCAGATCAACCCCCAGAGAAAAAAACCATAACCATATATTTTTATGGTGTATTTGTATCCACTGTTATTTTAATCAAACTATCTGTGGATCCAAATCGAGAGTTGTTGTCATAGGTAAGAACACCTTGATCCTTGTAAAATGCTTCCGTACGACGCGTATCACCGCCAAAGTAGAATGGGATAAATTGCTTGCCGGTGATATGGCTCGAAGTATGACTTGGGAAACCAATCAACTGCTCGACTTGTTGTCTGGACATACCTACTTTCAATTTGGAGAATGGCGAGCCGGGGGCAGGAAGAACCACGGGAGCTTTTGTCTCAAGTGCTGGTGCCGAGTTTGTACTGGCTGTAGGAGCCGGGGCCGCAGCATTAGCTTGGGCAGACGAAGAGATTAATGCAGGCTTACTCGCGTCGTTTGCGCAACCAATCAGCCCAAAAGTCAAACAACTTACCGATAATATTCCAAAAATTCTCATGGCTGAGTTCATTGTTCTAATTTCCCCATGTTGAATATCAATTAAGATGATTGATGTGTATTCCACTGACTTATACTGCGGTTTATGCTACAGACGAAAGCCTGTCCAGTCTAGCAAGTGGCTGACCACAAACACACTGCCACTGACATCTTCGCGTATGCCTCATTAGTTTTTACAAAATTGAAAAATGGTCATCACAGATCTACATAACCATTCAGCTGGCGCATGGAATGGATAACATATTCTTAGCAATGTATTCATTGTTGCATGCCCTGTGGTAATCTATACCCTGTTGTTAGAAGGTAAATGGCGCTTTTCATTGTGCAGAAAGGCTGGAATTTTAGTACTTGCGAGGTATTTGGCCGTACTACAGCTTTTGGAGACTGGCACCTACCTCCAACGATGGGGGCAGAAGATTAAAACAGGGAAAAGAGGCAATTGCTGGCCGTCAAAAAAGTTGATCTCAGCATCAATTTTGTTTTAATCGATTAATTTTAAAAATTATTTTTAGAGGAATTATATTTATAGAAAATAAAAAATTAGAATTAATATAACATAATGATCCTGATTTATCTCAGTTCAAAAAAATGGAGATCGTCAAGTATGAACAACCTTACGCCCCAGGAAATGGAATTAAGCTCACTGATAATAAAAACATTGAATCTTTCTACCGAACCGCACAACATCGACCCTGAATCACCACTATATGGTGGAGAATTAGGGCTTGATTCTATTGATATTTTAGAGATATCTATGGTTGTATCAAAAAAATACGGGGTGACCATAGCCAACGATAGTGAAAATAAAATGGAAATTTTTAGTTGCCTGCGCAATCTATCCACTTATATAGAGTCACACCAAGTCATTTAGCACTTGATTTGAGTAAATGCTGACATTTCTTGAAAATTTGATCACACCCCCATAATGCGCGGTTTGTGTGAAACAAAAAGCTCCCGACCAAACTCGGGAGCTTTTTCAGTTCTGCTGAAAAAATCAGTGCTGATGGTAACTGAGCACCCGTTCGACTTCATTTTTAGCGCCCAAAATGACGGGAACTCGCTGATGCAGTCCCTCCGGCTGTATTTCCAGAATCCGTGCAGTCCCGGTACTTGCTGCACCACCCGCCTGCTCCACCAGATAGGACATGGGGTTGGCTTCATACAACAACCTGAGTTTACCGGGTTTTTTGGGGTCTTTCTGATCAAAGGGATACAGAAAAATTCCGCCCCGGCAAAGAATGCGGTGAACATCCGCAACCATGGAACCCACCCAGCGCATGTTGAAATTCCGCCCACGCGGACCTTCTGTACCCTGGTTCAGCTCATCAATATAACGTTGTACCGGTTTCTGCCAGTGCCGATGATTACTCATGTTGATGGCATATTCACTGGTGTCTTCCGGAATGGTCATTTGCTTGTGGGTGAGAATGTATTCGCCGATGGACGGGTCCAGGGTGAAGCCATTGACCCCGTGCCCCGTACTGTAAACCAGCATGTTACTGGACCCATACAGGGCATAACCGGCACACACCTGCTCCACACCCGGCTGCAGGAAATCTTTCATACTGGCATCCCGTCCCGCAACTGGCGCTCTGAGAATGCTGAAAATCGTTCCGACACTGATCCCAACATCCGTGTTGCTGGAACCATCCAGAGGATCAAAAAGAAGCAGGTATTTACCTCTGGGAACACTATTGGGGATGGAATAAGGATCATCCATTTCCTCGGAAGCCATCCCCGCAAGATGACCCGTCCAGTCCATGGCGTGCAAAATGGCGTCGTTGGAAATAATATCGAGCTTTTTCTGTACTTCGCCCTGGACATTATCAGTCCCGGCACTTCCCAGGGCCCCTACCAGGGCACCCCGATAAACCTGTGCACCGATAAACTTGCAGGAAACGGCCAGATCATTCAAAAGTGCAGCAAAGTCTCCGGAGGCCTGAGGATGCCGTCGTGTTTCTTCCGTAATGAATTGTGTCAGGGTAGTCCCAATATGCATGCGCCGATCCTTTAATTAAGCAATGAAAATTTGTCTACAGGGCACTCAGACCCAGCCTGAAGGTGATGGTGGATTCTATCGCGCGGCCCGCGCCCTGGTCCAACCATTGCAACCACTGAATGTGAAAACGATGAATACCTCCACTGATTTTGGGGTAACAATCCATATCATCGGCAATTTCCAGACGGATCAATGAGGGCGGTCGACGCGGATCAAGGGCAGAACCATAGCGCCCTTCCTGAGCATCCACGAGTGACCATGCACAGGAATCCCGCAGCAAAGCCAGAATCAAATCGACACTTTGCTGCAATAATTCCAGCCCTTTCTCCCAGCCACCAAGCAGGATTTTCGCGCGTTCCGGTGCCTGCTGACTCCAAAAAGCCAACAAAGGTAAATCGCAGTCTGCCAAACCGCCAGCCACCCCCATACGACCCCGCGCCAGCTGAATGATTTCCTGATGTCGTAATAACTCTCCAAAAGCTTCCCGATGTTCACGCAGTAATTTGAGTTGCTGATTAATGCGAAACTGCCAGGCCTGCAGAGGCCGCTCATCCACCTCAGGACTTTGGGACCAGATACTGAGGCTTTGCCCAAGTCGCTCCAGCTCCAGAATCAAGTCCAGACGCAGCTCAGGTCGACTGCAAAAATCCAGCAGTTCATTATATGGACGCAGTGCCTGCCGCAAATCTCCCTCATGAATACGCTGCACCTGCGCAAAAACGCTCTCCATGCGCAACAACAATCGGGCGCGTTCGTGGAGGGGATGCTCATAAACTGCCATGCCTGTCCTTTTTTATCCGTAAAAACCGTTCATAGCGACAGCAATTGATGCACCATTTTCGGGCATCAACCGACAGGTTGCCACAGGCAATTTTTCTAGGCAAATCCACGGGCTTTATAAACTGTGTCCCAGTAAAGCAAAATGGCTTCGCGCAACGCCTGCACGTCTTTTTCATTGCTAATAACATAATCTGCAGCGGCATTCCGCTCGGCACGCGGAAGTTGTGCCGCCAGAACAGCCTCAATTTGCGCGTTGGACCAGCCGGGACGCAACTGTAATCGTTCAATTTGCAAAGCACTCGGACAATCAATGACCAGAACCTGATCCAGCAGGGCCTGATAATGATTTTCGACAAGCAACGGGACTACCCAGACGATGACCGCTTCGGGCTGATCCTTTTGCAGGCTTTGACTGCGGTCCAGAAAAAGTTGGCGAATCCGGGGATGCAACAGGGACTCCAGCCATTTTTTGGCGACCGGATCGCTGAAAATCCGGTCCCGCAACAAAGACCGATCCAAACAACCATCCGCCAGCAAATATTGTGGCCCCCATTGCCGGACAATCTCCGCGTAGGCCGGCTGGCCCGGCTCAACCAGCTCACGGGCCATGAGATCCGCATCCAGAATATGCGCACCCAAGGCCCCCAACATCTCCGCCACGGTACTTTTGCCGCTGGCAACTCCGCCTGTCAGCCCTATGTGCATAATGGCTCAAGCTCCCAGAAAATGCAGATACGCATGGACAATATCACCAGGCCAGAGCAGCATGAGCCATCCTCCCAGAGCCAGATAGGGACCGAAGGGAATGGCATAGTCCCGCCCTTTCCCGCCCAGCAGGAAAACAATGGCTACCAACCCTCCGCTTATTGCCGCTATGAATAGTGTCAGAAATACTGCCTGCCAACCCAGCCAGGCTCCGATTAAACCCAGCAGCTTGAGGTCGCCACCACCCATGCCATGCCGTCCGGTCATTTTCAAATACACGGTCGCCAGCAACCATAAGCTGCCATATCCCAGAAAAATACCGAGGAGGGCATTCAATGGCGTGGTCAGGGCTAGTCCCGACCCCAAAAAAGCGGAAGCATTAATGAGCAGACCGAGGAGCATACCCGGTTTGGTAATGCGGTCCGGGAGCAATTGAGTTTCCAGATCAATCAGGGTAAGCGCCAACAAAGCCCAGGTGAAAAGCAGTGCAGGAATTAATGACCAACGGAATCCCCACTGCCAGGCAACCACTACGCTGAATATCGCCGTTAATAACTCCAAAGCCGGATAGCGCCAGGAGATCGAACTACCACAAGAATGACAGCGACCACGCAGCAATAACCAGCTCAGCACCGGAATGTTTTCCCAGGAATGGAGCACATGCCCACACTGTGGGCAATGGGAAGAAGGCCGAATGATTGATTCCCGGCGAGGAACACGGTGCACGACCACATTGAGAAAACTGCCAATCAGCAACCCGAACAGTCCCAAAAAAACGTATTCGGCAACGGGAAAAAGTGGCGTCACCTCCCCCTCCCAGTCACGGCACGGGTCAATCTGAGTGCAAAAGATTGTGGACAAATACCCAGTCGTGTCGCCGCTGCCACAGGGTCTCCAGAGACCTCTGCAAGCACGGATCGGAGCAAATCGGCTTCGGCACTATCCAGGGTGCAGGCAACCCCGGATTCGGTTTTCGGAGCGACTGAAGAGAAACTTCGGTCCACATTCCGGTTCGGAGCAACGTGATTTCCATTTTCAAGAATATTCTTGTCCGGAAATACCAGACTACGCTCCAGCAAATTCTCCAGTTCGCGCACATTACCCGGAAAATCATATTGCTGCAGCTTTTCCAGGACGTCTTCCGCCAAAATGGTCGGGCTCTGGTCTGCTTGCCCATTGATGCGCTGAAGAATCGCCTCGACTAGCTGGGGAACATCTTCCAGTCGTTGCCGTAATGGCGGCATGTGTAACTGCACCACATTCAGCCGATATAGAAGGTCTTGACGAAAGCTCCCAGCCTCCACCATCGCGCCAAGGTCGCGATGCGTCGCCGAAATAAACCGCAGATCCAAAGAAATTTCGCGCGCTCCACCCAGCGGCCTGATCACCCGCTCCTGAATGGCACGCAGCAACTTGACCTGCATCAACATGGGCAACTCAGCAATTTCGTCCAGAAAAAGCGTGCCTCCGTTAGCCGCCTGGAAAAGCCCCTGGCGGGACTGGGTTGCGCCAGAATAAGCGCCTTTTTCGGCACCAAATAATTCGCTCTCAATCAAACCTTCGGGAATCGCGCCACAATTCACGGCCACAAAAGGCTTGTCCTGCCGCAGGCTGGAATCATGAATAGCCCGTGCAGCCAGCTCCTTGCCGGTTCCTGACTCGCCCGTAATATGAACAGGGGCATTACTACGGGCCAGTTTGCGAATATCTGCTCTTAATTGCTGCATTACGAGAGACTGACCGATCAGCCGGTTCGTCGCATCCTGCTCCATACCCTGGGGATGATTCAGCTTGAGCGCCTGGGCCACCAACTGACGCAGGCGTGCCAACTCAATGGGCTTGGACATATAGTCAAAAGCCCCAGCCTGCATGGCCTCTACAGCACCATCCGCTGATGAATAAGCCGTAATGACGGCCACCGGAATATGTGGATGGGCATTGTGCAAATATCGCACCAAATCAATACCTGAACCATCTGGCAAACGTAAATCGCTCAGCACCAGCGAGGGGAGATCATGAGATAGACGGGCATGAGCCTCCGCCAGAGAACCTGCTCCGGACACCTGCAGCCCCATACCCTGCAAAGTAATCTTTAATAATTCAACAATATTGGGCTCGTCATCTACGACCAATGCCGAGGGAACAGGACAATTCGTCATCATGCCGCCTCCTCGTGCGGGTCCCAACAGGGCAGAAATATTTTGAAGATAGCACCACATTCAGGGTGATTTTCGCAAAGCACTTGTCCATTATTCATCTGGATCAACTCGCGCACCATTGGTAAACCCAGTCCGGTACCCCGAGAGTTGGTCGTAAAAAAAGGCTCAAAAATGCGTTCCATGACTTCCGGTCGGATGCCGGGACCGAAATCTCTTAAAGTCAGCATGATTTGTTCTTTTCCATAACGTTCTGCACTGATTTCCACCCGCACCAATCCATCTTCGTCAACGGCATACTGGGCTGTATTATGCAGCAAATTCCAGACAACCTGACGCAATTGTGCGGGATCTGCGTAAATCAGCAAGCTCATGGGAATATCCTGAACCAGCACATGCATGTCCGCCAACTGCGGATCGGCCTGAAGCTGAACAATCAATTTCGGCAACCAGCTGGATAAGGCGATGGGCTCCAGATGGGCGGGTCCCGGTCGCGCCATTTCCAGCACCGACTCGACAATGGCGTTGATACGCACCGTTTCCCTTTCCAGAATTTCAAATAAATGCCGAGAACTGGCATTTTCCATGCTCTCATCAAGCAGATTGGCTGCGTGACGGATGACACTGAGCGGATTGCGGATTTCGTGGGCAATATTCGCAGCCAAGCGCCCCAATGCGGCGAGTTGCGCCTCACGCTCCATCGCCCGCAACACAGAAGCATCCCTTAACAACAACAGCCGGTAGGGACTCCCAGGAAGCGTAATTTTTCGTACCATCAATGAGGGAGTCTGGTCTCGTAAAGCCGGATCTTCCGGACCCAAAGGAACCAGAACTTCAGTGTCGTTCCCATGATTTTTAATCAACATGGCGGCCAAACGCGCCTGCACCAGATCCAGGGCAACGGGTACATTGCCCCAAAACCGGTAACCGGAGAGTTTGCGGGCAATCGGATTGCTCAGGATAACCCGGTTATGCTTATCCAGCACCAGGACGCCCACATCCATGTGCTCGACGATTTCCCGGTTGAGCACATTGAGGTTGAAAAGCTCCTGGTCACGTTGCAGGGCCAAACGATGGTCGCGATCCAGACTCCGCACCAGACTGTCCGCCAGCACGGCTACTGCTACCAAGGCCAGGATATAAATGAATAACTGACCCAAAAGAGGATGCACACTAGTCATGCCCCCCTGCAGAGACTCCAGCACCAGAAGTAGCAGCAATACCCAGACAAATAAAAAAGCACCCCTGCCACGCAGCAAACTGGCCACAGACACCAACAACAAAAAAGGCAGAATACTGAAGGGACCGTTTATTCCACCGCCATAGCGCAGGAGCAGCAATACCAGGACGGTATCCATCAACACTTGTAACCAGATATGCCAACGCGTCTGGCCTGGAAACTTCATAAGCAGGAACAAAATATAAAACAGACTTATTCCCGCAGCGACCAGCGTAAGCACAATAAGCGGATGATTATGCGCATCTATATCCAGAATGCTTTTACTGAACGGCAATTGCACCAATACGGCAATCGCCGCCGCAATCAGGAGGCGATATGCGGAAACACCCCACAGACGCCGCCAGGATCCGTCCTGCTGGATGGACTCAGATACCATAAATTTGAATTTTGTGGTGCTGCATCAGTTATTCATTGCAGATTGGTAACCCGCAAAACTTCTTCCAGACTGGTTATGCCTTCCTTGATTCTGCGTAGACCATTCTGGCGCATGGTGAGCACCCCCTCACTGGCTGCCTGTCGTGCCAAATCTATAGCGGTGCCACCCCGCATGATGATTTCGCGCATCGCTTCACTGACTGGCATGACCTGATAGAGACCCGTACGCCCTTTATAGCCCGTTTTGTTACATTCATCACAACCCGTAGGACCCATGGGACGCCAGCCTTGCAGATCATCCGCAGCAAACCCGGCTTCCACAAGCGCCTGATCAGGAATACGAACCGGCTTTTTGCAATGCGTACACAGCTTTCGGGCCAGACGTTGGGCCATGACCAGGTGCACTCCACCGGCGATATTGTAGGTAGGAATACCCATGTTCTCCAGACGGGTCAGGCTCTGAGGTGCATCATTGGTATGGAGCGTGGCCAACACCAAATGTCCGGTCTGGGCAGCTTTTATCGCAGTTTCTGCGGTTTCCAGATCGCGGACTTCACCGACCATGATAATATCGGGATCCTGACGTAAAAATGACCGCAGGGCAGCGGCAAAATTCAAGCCGATCCGCTCATTGATATTCACCTGATTGATTCCATACACCGGAATTTCTACCGGATCTTCCGCCGTGCTGATATTACAGTCACCCGTATTGAGAATGTTCAATGCAGTATATAGCGTCGTGGTTTTACCGGAGCCGGTAGGTCCGGTCACCAGAATCATGCCATAGGGACGGTGAATGGCCTCTTCAAAGGCTTTGCGTTGTTCCGGTAAAAAACCCAGTTGCTCGATGGGTACCCTGGAACTGGCAGGATCCAGCAGACGCAGGACAATGGTTTCCCCGAAACTTGTTGGCAGGAAAGACACACGAAAATCAATGACCCGAGCCGGAGGCACACGCACCCGCAAGCGTCCATCTTGAGGCAAACGCCGCTCCGAAATATCCAGGCGACAGAGAATTTTCAGCCGCGACGTGACCCCATCCCGCAAGGCCAGTGGCGGATGCAGAGCATCCTGCAACACCCCATCCAGGCGGTAACGCACCCGGAAATCCTTCTCATAGGGTTCCAGATGAATATCCGATACGCCGCGCTGAATCGCATCCAAAAGCAGCTGCTGCACAAAACGCACCACCGGTGCATCATCCACAGTGCCATCGCTATCCTTGGATAAATCAAATTCTTCCTGGGCATCATCGGTATTTACATCTGATGACTTTTCAAGGAAGACATCATCAATTCCTGTTCCGGCATTATTGGCCAGGTTTACCGCGCGCATCAGCTTGTTGGCTTCCACAAGTATCGGCACAACTTGCAGGCCGGTATTGAACTTGATGTCCTCAACGGCTTTGAAGTCGGTAGGATCTGCCATCGCCAGATAAAGTGTCTCGCCGCGTTTGGACAAGGGCAGAACGAAATAACGGCTCATCAGATTTTTATCAATCCGGCGTATCAACAGGTCATCAATCATGACCGCATCCAGATCAAGCATTGGCATATTGTAGCGCTGGGATAAATGCGCCATCAGCGCAGGTGCCGAAACAGCCCCTTTTTCTACTGCATAAAACAGTAATGGTTTTTTTCCCCGCCCGGGATCACTAGCCAGGGCAAGCAATTGCGCCTCATTACCCAACCCATTGCTGACCAGTGCCCGCAATACGGGCGTTAAAGTGATTTGTTCCGGGTTTGCAGCCATCGACGTAATGTATCCTCCACAGTTTGGGTTTGCGGCAGAACGCCCGTCCAGATCCGGAAACTTTCAGCCCCCTGTTCTACCAGCATACCCAACCCGTCAATAGCAACCCGTCCGTACTGACGAGCCGCGCGTAACAATGGGGTTTCCAACGGGTTATAGACGATATCGTACACATTGCCATGATTTGGCAACGACTCCAGATCCAGTTCCGGATGGCTTTCCCCATACAAACCTAAGGCGCTGGTATTCACCAGCAATAGCGTCTGCGGCAAAATCCGGGCAAGGATTTGTCGTTCCAGTGGCAGAGGATGCAGGGGGAATTGGGGAAATTCAGCCGCCAGTTTTTCGGCGCGTTCGGCATGGCGGTTGGCCACATAAATAGCGGGGCAGCCAGCCGTTCCCAAGGCATAAATAATGGCCCGGGCTGCCCCACCCGCACCAATTATCAGAACGGGGCCAGAGCGCCAATTATCCCCCGCATGACGCTCCAAAGCCCGCTGAAATCCAACAGCATCGGTATTGTCTCCCATAAAACGACCCGCTGCATAATGTACCGTATTTACTGCACCAATCTGCGCTGCGGCTGGACTGAGCTCGTCCATCAGGATCTTTGTGGATTCTTTATGCGGCACCGTGACATTGAGTCCCAATACACCGGCTGCCGCCAACCCTTTGAGCGCTTTGGGCAAGTCAGCAGCCATCACTGGAAATGGCACATACACCATGTCGATCCCCAGTTGTTGCGCAAACAGCCGATGCATCCAGGGGGATAAACTGTGTTTTACCGGGTCACCGATGATTCCGTAGACGGCAGTTTCTCCACCGGGATGCCATGTTTCTACTGCTGTTACCAAAATCTGCTCCTCATAAACCCAATGCCGCAGCAATTTTTATAAAACTTATCTAAAAAACGGCAGAGGGTCAGGAGGCTTTTTGCTCCAACGCCCCTTGCCTGTTGTTCTAAGGCTCATCCTGCTGTCAGGAGAGAACTCGCCCTACGGGCTCAAACAGCTCTCCTGACGGGCGCTGGATTTCGCCAAGAACAACAACGGCGCGGGACAAAGTCGCTGCAAAGCCTCCTGACCCTCTGCCGTTTTTTAGATGACAGAACCAGATATTAAGCGTGGGCCAGTCGAGATAATAATTCCAGCCAGTTCCTGCCTGGCAGAATATTGCCCAATACTACCGGCTCACGAACTCCCGTCACCTGACCATAGGCTAGAGCTTTTCCTCGCAAGCATTGTTCACCCAACCAGGCAAAGGCCAAAGCCTCAAGCGCCTGACTGGGAATCCCGCTTTGTTCTGAACCATTATGTACCTGCAACTCAGGTAAAGCCGACTGCAATTCCCGCATCAGCGTTGGATTTTCAGCGCCGCCGCCAAACACCAGCAATTCTTTTGCATCCGGTGTCCATTTTCGCAGGGCATCTGCCACCGTTATGGCCGTCAATGCCGTTAACGTAGCAACAAAATCCGCCCCCGAATATTTCCAGTCATTCCACCATTGATGGACCAGCCGATCATCAAAACTTTCCCGACCGGTACTTTTGGGTGGAGATTGCCGGAAATAGGGGTGTTTCAGCCATTGGTCGAGGGGCAACGCCTGAACTTTACCTGCCGCTGCCAATTTGCCGTCCAGATCGCAACAGGCTTCGCCTCCGCTCAGAATCCGGACCGCAGCATCAATCAATACATTCCCGGGCCCGGTATCGAAGGCCTGCAAAGCCCGGGAGTCATCACCGCCAGGGATCCAGGTTAAATTTGCCATACCGCCCAGATTCAGGACCAGACGTGGCTGATCTGCCTGGAACAGGCGCTGATGAAATGGGGGAACCAATGGTGCACCCTCACCTCCAGCAGCAACATCTGCTCGCCGAAAATCGTGAACCACCGTCAGACCCGTAGCGATAGCCACATCAGCAGCGGAACCAATCTGCAGGGTAAAACCGGGAACAGCACGCGGCTGATGCCGAATGGTCTGGCCATGCAGGGCAATAAAATCGACCGGACCCAATTTATGGATGGCAGCCACTGCCACCTCCGCATAACAGGCTCCCAGTTGCCGATCCAGAATGGCCATTTGCTCAACGCCCAGCGGGCCATTGGCAGCAAGCACCATTTCCAGCAAGGGCGCAGCAAAAGCCTGGCTGAATAAACCGGCATATCCCCGTGCGGGAGTAACATCGCAATCCAGCACCGCTGCATCAACGCCATCGGCACTGGTTCCGGACATCAAACCCAAAGCGCGCAAGCCGTTACCGCTTCGCAACAGGATTCAGAAATTGTTCCTGCGGCGAACAGCCTCGCTCAATGTTCGTGACCGTGCTCACCATGTACGTGGCCGTGAGCCAGTTCTTCTGCAGTCGCATCACGCACATCCAGTACCGTGACATCAAAATTCAGCGTCATTCCGGCCAGAGGATGATTCAAATCAACGGTCACCTCTTCGCCTTCAATATCAATCACCGTGGCCAGACGAGCACCTTCGTCCGTCTCGGTTTCAAACTGCGTCCCGATTTCGAGATCTTCCGGATCATCAAAATCTTCCTTGGCAACCACTTCCACCAGATCCTCATCCCAGTCGCCATAACCTTCTTCGGGCGGAATGGATACTTCAACCTTGTCACCCGTGCGATGCCCGGCCAACGCCTGCTCCAATCCGGGAATGATTCCGTGGTGTCCGTGCAGATAAATAAGTGGTTCTTCACCTACAGAGCTGTCAATCAGCTCTCCCTCTTCATCGGTGAGGGAATAGTCGATGGTGACTACCTTGTCGTTGCTGATGATCATATTGGGCGTCCTATAGATGAGGGCTGGAGGATAAAGACTGATTTCAGTGAGAATTCTAGCTTGACTGGGCAGAAACGGCAAAATTTTCCGGGGTCTCCCAAAACTGCCAGGAAGGCGCAAGAATCTCGCTGAATGCTTTGATCCACAAAGGATTGTCATTAAGTGCCGGAATATATCGCAAAGTCTTCCCGCCAGCATTCAAAAAAGTTTCTTTGCCCTCCAGCGCAATTTCCTGGAGAGTCTCCACACAGTCCGCCGAAAATCCGGGGCAGAGAGCATCTATTTCCCGAACCCCCTGCCGGGCCAGATTCTCCAGGGTTTTGTCCGTATAAGGCTCAAGCCATTTTGCCGCGCCAAAACGACTCTGGAAGGTCTGAACCCATTCCTCCTGCTTCAGGCCCAACGCCTGTACCAGAAGTGCCGTGGTGACTTCGCACTGTTGACGATATGGATCACCCAACTGAATAGACCGCTGGGGCAGGCCATGAAAGGAAATCAGCAACTTTTCAGCGCGACCGTTTTCCTGCCACCAGTGGCGGACACTTTCTGCCAGCGCATGAATATAGGCAGGATGGGTATGCCAATCCCGGAGCATGCGCAATTCGGGAATATCGCGCATACCGCGCAATACATCGGCGACCTTGTCGAATATGGAAGCCGTAGTAGCTGCGGCATATTGGGGATAGAGCGGCACCACCAGTAATTTTTCGCATCCCGATTGGCGCAATTCTGCCATTTTCTGCGGTAAGGACGGTTTTCCATAGCGCATGGCCAGAGCTATGCGGACCTGCCCGGAAAAATGGGTATCACAGTACTGCTGCAAGCCATCCGCAAGACGTTGACTGTAAACCATCAAAGGGGACCCTTCGGGCATCCAGATGCTGGCATAATTGCGTGCCGAACGCGCCGGACGGAAAGTCAGAATCGGACCATTTAATATGGGCCACCAGATAATCCGGGGCAATTCCACCACCCGCCGATCACTGAGGAACTCGCGTAGATAACGGCGCACGGCAGAAGCTGTAGGAGCTTCAGGCGTACCCAGATTGACCAGCAGAACACCAATCATCACACCTCCTCAAGTTGAATCAAAACGGGTGCGTGATCTGAAGGTCGTTCAGCAGCCCGTGCATTCCGATCGATGACTACATCCTGAACCTTCGTCATCAGGGCATTGGAGGCCAGAATCAAATCAATCCGCAACCCGCGATTGCGGCGGAATCCTGCCGCCCGATAATCCCACCAACTCCATTCCTGAAGATCACCATGCTGGTGACGCCAGCTATCCTGCAACCCGAGATTCAGCAGGGCCGTCAGGGCTGCCCGTTCGGGGGGTGAGCACAGGACCTCTTCACCCCAGGCCACCGGGTCATAAACATCCCGGTCATCGGGGGCAATATTAAAATCTCCAACGAGCAGCAGCCGGGGCCACTGCTGCAATTCCTTTGCAATCAACGCGCGCAAACGCTCCAGCCACTGCAGCTTGTAGGGATATTTGTCACTTTCCAATGACTGACCGTTGGGCACATACACATTCACCACCCGGGTACCCGCGAAAGTGCCGGCGCAAAGCCGCGCCTGACCGTCGCTTCCATCAGGCCAATCACAGCGCCCATCTTCCGGCACGCTGCGACTGAGTATCGCCACGCCGTTATAGGTAGGCTGCCCATGATATAGTGCGTGATAACCCGCTTCAGCCAGTTCGGCAACGGGAAATTTTTCATCGCTGAGCTTGGTTTCCTGCAGACACAGCACATCCGGAGATTTTTCCTGCAACCACTCCAGCACTTGCGGAAGCCGCACCTTCAGTGAATTGACATTCCAACTGGCCACTTTCATGGACATTACTGCGGTAGTGTCGCACTGACACTGGGCCGTAAACGCATACTGTGCATCCAGGCCAACAAATCGGGAAACTGGACCAGAAAGTCCGGAGCCCGCAGATCCACATAACCCACTGCAGCTACCGTCGCAATTTGTGACAGATTCAATACCGGCGCGGACCCCACGTCTTTCCATGCCATGGTTTCCTCCTGAAGCATGGCCAGCGCCGTAGTCACCTTGCCGCGCGCGCGCTGCAACATGTTCAGATCCTGACAATCAGCCGCGTGACGCTGCTCCAGAACCCAGGCGATGGTTGTATCCATGATGCCGCTGGCCAGTGCTTCCACACGCAGGGCTTCAATACGCGCTTCCGGGTCCTTGGGAATAATCGCCGGGTCCGGGCGCAACACCTCCAGGTACTGAACAATCACCGCAGAATCATAAACTGCTGAACCATCATTGCGCAGCAGTACAGGGATTTTGCCGAGCGGATTGTGGGCCAGAGCGGCGTGATCCTGAGTCCGCAGATTAACCCACTCCACTTCGCAGGGGATATTTTTTTCCAATAACACTATACGGACCTTGCGGGCGTAGGGGCTGGTTTCGGTAGCGAACAGGCGCATCTTTTTTCTCCTTATGAGTAGGCCGGCGTTGACTCTGTTATCATGACTTAAATTATCATCCCTAGCCAAGCCCAGGAATCATGAACTACCAACATCATTTTCATGCCGGTAATGCGGCAGATTGCATCAAACATCTGGCGCTTTATCTTGTTTTGGAAGCCTTGACCCGCAAGGACACCCCCCTGGCCTACATCGACACCCATGCCGGGGCGGGCAGTTACCCGCTGGGCAATAGCGGAGAACATCTCGGCGGCATTACGCGCCTCTGGGCAGATCGGCGCAGCCTGCCCCAATCCGGAGAATGGCTCAAACGTATACAGCAGATCAATCACGACAAACAACTGCAGTACTATCCCGGCTCGGCCCGGCTGGCCGCAGAACTGCTCAGGCCGGAAGACAGGATGATTTTATGTGAAACAGAGGCGGAAATTGCCACGCAGCTACGGGCGAATATGGGTAAAAGACCGCACACCAGTATTTTGAACGAAGACGGATATCGCGCCCTTTTCGCCCATATTCCTCCGCAGGAAAAACGCGGTCTGGTGTTGATTGATCCGCCCTTTGAGCGCCGGGACGAATGGGAAATGCTCGCCGATACCATACTGCGTGCCTATCAACGCTGGCCGCAGGGAACCTATCTCATCTGGTATCCCATAAAAATACGGGGTACGATCACGCGGTTCTGGCAAGCCATACGCGGCAAAATTGCGGCGCAGGTATTTGAACTGACACAACGGCCGGAAGAAGGTCGCGAAGCCCTGGCCGGTAGCGGGTTATTGCTGATCAATGCGCCTTGGGGCGTCAAGGAAGCCCTCAGCGCCGGCCTTACCGAACTTGGTCCTCTACTGGCCGACCCGCAATCTGGAGGATTCTGGTCTCTGCGTTGCAGCGGCTGGGCCGCCCCTGAAAAAGCCGGTCATAAAAAATGATTCATCTCAATCACGCAGAAAAAGGTTAAGCGGATGGACAAAGAAACTCTTCCCAATATCGATCATATTCAAAAGCTGCTGCTTTATGGCGGCCCCTCCGCGCAGCTACAGCAGGAGCTGGTCAAAACGCCCGGCGCAGAAATCAGTGTCGCCGTCCTCTATCAACTGGCCCTGCGTCATGGCGTCATCAGCCCCACTGCAGCGCGTGAAGGTCTGGCCCTGTTGGCTACTGCCGGGACAGCCGGTGACAGTGGCCGCAAAATTCTGGAAAAAGTGATTGCCGACAGTGATTTTCTGGCTGTACGGGTCATGCGCTGAAGGAAACGGACATTGCGTCTTTATAGTTGGAATGTGAACGGCTGGCGGGCAGCCTACCGCAAAGGTTTGCGGGACTGGGTGAAAGAGACCGGCCCCGATTTGCTCTGCACTCAGGAAACCAAGGCGGATCCTGCAAAACTGACCGCTGCGGAAAGTCGCCTGGAAGGATATGGCAGCTGCTGGGCCGTGGCCGAACGGGCCGGTTACAGCGGCGTCGCCACTTTCACCAAAATTCCCGGACAAACTTCTCATGCGGGCTTGGGCATAGAGCGTTTTGACCGCGAAGGCCGGGTGGTTGTCACCGATTGCGGCGATTTTGATTTGTACAACGTTTATTTTCCCAACGGCAAAAAAGATAGCGAACGACTGGCCTTCAAGCTGGATTTTTATGCCGCCTTTCTGGCGCATATCAACCAGAAAGCGGCGGCAGGCCGCCCGGTGATTTTTTGCGGGGACGTGAACACGGCGCATCAGCCCATCGACCTCGCCCGCCCCAAGGAAAATCAGCGCATTTCCGGCTTTCTTCCCGAGGAGAGAGCCTGCATGGACCAATGGCAACAGGCTGGTTGGGTGGATAGTTTTCGTCATTTTCATCCTGATGAGGCCCGTTACTCCTGGTGGAGCCAACGCACTGATGCCCGCAGTCGCGACATTGGCTGGCGCCTCGATTATTTCTGGGTACACCAGAGCCTTCTGCCGCGCCTGCGCGCTGCGGGTATCGCTACGGAAGTCATGGGTTCTGATCATTGTCCCGTCTGGCTGGAGATTATTTGATGCGCCTCGAAAAGTATGTACAACTTGCCGAAAATGAGCTGTTCACCGTGGCAGACTTGCGGCGCTGGGGCAGCAGCCGCTTTGCTGCCGCCGATCTGGATTTCAGTCAGGGGCAGCAAAACCCCCGCGCCGAAGCCGATCTGATCCTGGCGCGCGCCCTGCACCTGGAACCCGAAGATCTTGCGGACTTTTCAGGTGCCCGGCTGCTGCCGGAGGAAAAGCGCCGGGTATTGCAACACTTTTATGCGCGTGAAATTCTCCGCAGGCCGGCGGCCTATATTACTGGAGAAGCCTGGTTCGCCGGGCTGCGCTTTATGGTGGATGAGCGGGTATTGATCCCCCGCAGCCTCATTGAGCCCTTTATTGAAGAGGGCTTTGCGCCCTGGGTGGAAGAATCGCGCATCCAGCGTATTCTCGAAATCGGTACCGGTTCCGGGTGCATGGCCATTACCCTGGCCCTACGTTTTCCCTATGCTGAAATAGATGCTGTAGATATTTCTCTAGAGGCCCTGAACGTGGCGCGCAGCAATGTCCAGAAATACGGGCTGGAAGATCAGGTACATTTATATCAGTCAGATTTATTCTCGGCTTTGCAGGGCCAACGTTACGATCTGGTTATCAGCAACCCCCCCTATGTGGATGCCGCAGCTATGGCCGAGTTACCCCCGGAATACACCCATGAGCCACGCCTGGCCCTTGCCGCTGGCACGGATGGACTGGACTGTCTCCTGCCCCTGCTGGAACAGGCTCCCCGGCACCTGGAAGCAGGCGGGGTATTGATTGTGGAAACCGGCGATGCAGAAGTAGCGCTCAGCGAACAAAGACCCGATTTGCCGCTGATCTGGCTGGAACACCCTGCGGGGGGCTCCGGTGTTTTCCTGATGACTTTTAATGGCTGAACAGCAACTGTAAAAACACCCGCACCGCCCGCGACTGAAAATCCCTCTGCGGGCGAATCAGAAACAGTGTCCAGAATAACCCGCGCGGCGGTTCCAGGCGCAGGGAGGCCAAAGGCCAGCGGACCTTGTCCAGAGCCTCCACCGAGGCAAAGCCAATACCCAATCCCGCCGCGACCGCGTCGCGTAGGGCTTCGACGCCCGTCACCTCCACGCTGTAACGGGCACACAATCCGGCATGGGCAATGGCGGCCTCCACGCGGCGCCGGATTCCTGAATGGGCTTCTCTCCAGACAATAGGTTGTTGCAGAATTTCCTCCCAGCGCGCCGATTGTCGTCCTTCCTGCACCCAGGGATGATCCCGGGGCAGAATGGCCACCAGTTCGTCTTCCCGCCAGGCCTCCTGCTCCATATGTTGGGGCAAATGATCTGCAGCAATTTGTTCTTCGGTAAACAGCAAATCCCAACTACCCAAAGAAAGGGCATCCGGCAAAGGACCCGTTTTCAATTGCAACTGGATACTCGGGTAAGCACTGCGGAAACGGGCCAGATGTTCCATTAAAAAATAGTTGGCGACCGTATTGGTGGCCGCAATGCGTAAACTGCCTTCCTGCAGGTTCTGGCGTCGCGCCGACCAGCTTTCCACCTCCTCCAGGCTTTCGCGCAGGCGACGCGCATAGGGCAACAGGGACTCACCCGCTGCCGTCAGCTTGATACCGCGACCACTGCGTTGATAAAGCGGTTCTCCCAAACTCAGCTGCAGGGCCCGCAGGCGCTCGGAAACAGCAGGCTGACTGCGCTGCAACATTCGGGCCCCACGTCCTACCCCTTCGGCTTCGGCAACGGCCAAAAAGGTCAACAATTCTTCTGCATGTATTTTCAATAGGGTTTTCCGATGAATGCGTACAAATCAATCTATTAGTTCTATATTAGTGACAGCGCTACAGTAGGGCAAATTTGATGGGAGACATCCTATGGAGCGTATCCAGCCATTGTCCAGAACCTGGCCACTTTTTGCAGGCGTAGCATTGGCTTTGGGCATGGGTTCTTTTGATGGCGCCTCGGTGCAGGGTATTTTTCCCTATGTGGCGGGCGGCCTTTCCACCAGTAACGATCACGCCCTGTGGACTCTAACCTACTTCATCGTGCACTGGTCCCTGGGTATTACCCTCATGCCCTGGACCACCCAACGCTTTGGCATGCGGCGCGTATTCCAGATGGCGGTTATGGTCGCTGGTATCGGTACCATCATTAGCGCCACCACCAGCAATCTCTGGATCATGCTGCTTTCCCGCGCCCTTGAAGGGATTGCCGCCGGGCTGCTGGTCCCTCTGAGCCAGAGCCTGTTTCTGCGCCATAGTCCCGAACGACAGCATGGCCTCGTCACCATTTTCTGGAGTAATGCCATGCTGGTTCCCTTTTTTTTCGGGCCGGCCCTGGGCGGTTTTTTGGCTACAGACCTCGGTTATCGCAGTATTTTTCTGCTTTCCCTGCCTTTCTGGATACTGGCATTACTGCTCGGTAGCAGTGGTATCCCCAAAGATCAGGGTCGAAAAAACATGCCACCCTTTGACGGCTGGGGATTCGGCCTGCTCTACGCCGGGCTGATGAGTCTGCAAATCGTACTCGATCAGGGCGAAGAATATGGCTGGTGGCACTCTGCGTTTATTCTGAAAATGACCCTGATTGCTCTGGCTTGTTTTTTGCTGTTTGCCTGGCGCGAAAGCGAAACAGCCCATCCCCTGCTGGAAATCCATTTTCTGAAGCGGCGCAATTACTGGTTGGGGCTTTTGTTACTCTGCCTGGGATGGGCCATGTTCATGGGCTGGGCTTCCATTTTACCGCTTTGGGCAGAAGAAGATTTGGGCTTCAACGGATTCTGGGCCAGCCTCGTTCTTTTTCCCATTGGGCTGGGGGCGATTCCCCTGTCCACCCAGATGGATCGCCTCCGGGGTCTGCTGGGCTTGCGTCGTCTGGCTGCCTTGTGTTTCAGCATTTTTGCCTTCGCCTATGGTAATGCTTATCTCAGCCCCATCAGCAGTCTGTCTGACCTTTTTATACCCATCCTCCTGATCGGCATCGGCGTCGGCATGCTCTTCGTGCCCCTGACCCTCATCATTCTTTCGGGTCTGGATAGCGAAGAAATCCCTTCAGCGGCAACGACCAGCAACTTCATCCGGGTATTCAGTGCAAATATCGGCGTCAGCCTGCTGAGTGTCTATTGGACCCGTTACAGCGCCATGGCTGCCGATCATTTTCGCGGGCAGATCAGCCGCTTCCAGAGCCATCAGGATTTTTCAGCGGCCATGTTGCACAGCATGATCATGGTCAAAGCCGACACCCTCAGTATCGACAACCTGTTGCGACTGTCCATGTGGATTTGCCTGGCCGCCGCCCTGATAGCCTATTTTTTCATCATCCCCCCGAGCCGCATGAAAACAGCCAGCGGCCCGCAAAACTATGTGGAAGAGGAAGAAGAGGAAACCGGTTTTGCGGCTTCGGCAAAAGCCGAAGCCGCCGACGGCGCCAGAACCACTTCCTGACGCGGGCGGGGAATTTCTATACCGGCATTTTCAAGGGCATCCGCCAAAGCCCAGTTAAAAGCCGCATGGGTACTGCCAGGGCGCATCAATCCGTCACGCTCTACCCAAACAATCATCTCGCAATCATATCCTGCTTCACCAAAAGCGTTGAGCCAGAGTGAAGGTGGGTACTGCTTGTTTGGCGTACATAAGGGATGCGCCAAGGCGGTATTCACCACCAGCTCACGGAGTTTTTCCCGGTCAGTCCCGTAGGGAACCCGAAAAGGAACGTGAATACGCATGACCGGATCATCCAGACTCCAGTTAATCACTTCCCCATTCACAAACTGGGAATTAGGGACCAAAACATCCACATGGTCGTTCGTCATTATCTGGGTATAACGCACGCTGAGTTTTTTGACTTCACCGTGCAGGCCATTTTCCTTGATCTGAATATAATCTCCGACCTTGATACTGTGTTCAAAAAGCAGAATCAGACCAGAGGCAAAATTGCTGAAAATATTCTGCAGACCAAAGCCCAAACCGACACCGACTACGCCACCGAGAATACTCAGACTGCTGAGATTGACGCCCACCGTTTGCAGGGCAATCAAAATACCCAGAGCAATGACGATATAGTAGGTCAACCTTGAGATTGCATAAGCCGTCGCCGTACCCAAGCTTCGGGACAGGGTTTTTCGTATCAGCCTTCTCAGCCAGATAGCGCCCCACCAGAGGAAAAACAGGATCAGCACAAATTCGACAATACCCAGGGGTTCAATAAGAATATTGCCCGGCAAATGCCATGGCGTGGTAAACCATCGCCAGAAAGCCCCCAGATAATCATGCATATTCGGTTTCTCCATCGATTTTTTTGCCCAGGTTAGGGTGTTTGTCCTGGATTATTCCCAGTCTATCAGAATGCGCTCCGTGACAAACATACAACAACCCCTGCCGCAGAGCGTCCACATCAGTTACACTAAAGCAAAAATTGACTGGATAAGGTAGCCCCGTGAAAGCATTTGTTCTCCAGCCCCTGCAAGAGGCCCTCAATGCCCTGCTACTGCAGGGCGTCATCCCGGATGTTCCGGCTCAGCTCGAACTGGATCGTCCCAAGCAGGTGGAGCACGGCCATCTGGCCAGCAATATCGCCCTGCTTCTCGCCAAAAAGGCGGGGCGTAAACCCCGTGAACTGGCCGACGCCATTATTGCGGCATTGCCCGCCAGCCCGTGGATAGTGCGTACGGAAATTGCCGGACCGGGTTTTATCAATTTTTTTCTGAGCCCTGCCGCTTTTCATGCGGTCATCGAAAAAATCCAGACCGAACAAAACCAGTTCGGGTCCAACCAACGGGGCGAGCAGCAAAAGCTGCAACTGGAATTTGTTTCGGCCAATCCCACTGGTCCGCTTCATGTGGGGCACGGTCGGGGTGCTGCCTACGGTGCGAGCCTGGCCAATATTTTGCGCTTCAATGGGTATGATATTTTCTGTGAATATTACGTGAATGATGCCGGTCGGCAGATGGATATTCTGGCCGCCAGTGTTTATATGCGTTACCTCGAAGCGGCCGGACTGCTTCCCTGGCCCTTTCCTGACAACAGTTATCGCGGCGCTTATGTGCGCGAAATTGCGGCACAACTACGCACGCAATGCGGTGATCGCCTGGAGCATGCCGCAGCCAACATCCCCAACCTGCCTGCCATGGAAGACGCCGATGCGGCTGTGGACACACTGATCGCCCACCTCAAGCAAAGTCTGGGGAACGATTACCGTGTGTTGCACAGTGCCGGGCTGGATGAAATCCTGAACGACATCCGCAATGATCTGGAACAATTCGGCGTGCATTACGAACGCTGGTATTCAGAACGACAACTGGTCGATTCCGGAGCCGTAGACCGGGCGACAGCCGAACTGGAAGCTGCGGGACATTGCTACATTCAGGATGGCGCGCTCTGGTTCCGGTCAACCGCATTTGGCGATGACAAGGACCGGGTTCTGCGTCGGGAAAACGGTGCGTACACCTACTTTGCCTCGGATGTGGCTTACCATGCCGAGAAATTTGCCCGTGGTTTCACTCATGTTTTGGATATGTGGGGTGCCGATCATCACGGCTACGTTCCTCGCGTCAAGGCAGCGCTCAAAGCACTGGGACTGGACGACGAAAAGCTGGAAGTCGTACTGGTCCAGTTTGCCATTCTGTATCGTGGTGCGGAAAAGGTATCCATGTCCACCCGTGCCGGAGAATTTGTCACCCTGCGCGAACTGCGCGAAGAAGTTGGTAATGATGCCGCCCGCTTTTTTTATGTGCTGCGCCGCGCTGACCAGCACCTCGACTTTGATCTGGATCTGGCCAAAAAGCACTCGGAAGAAAATCCGGTATTTTATATCCAGTATGCCCATGCCCGGGTTTACTCCATGCTCCGCCAGGCTACAGAAAAAGGCTTGAGTCTTCCTGCCGATAATGAGCGTGCACTGGATTGTCTGCAGGATTCCCGCGAGCTGGCTCTGGCCGATGCTTTATGGCGTTTTCCGGAAGTCGTGCACAACGCCGCCCGGGATCGGGAACCGCATCAGATTGCTTTTTATCTGCGCGATCTGGCCGCCGCTTTTCATACTTATTACAACTCCACCAAGATTCTGGTGGAGGAAACACCCCTGCGCCATGCCCGCCTGACGCTTTGCAAAGGGGTCGCCCAGACCATTGCCAATGGCTTGAAACTGCTTGGGGTCTCGGCACCGGAGCAGATGTAAACCGTCATGCGTGATTATAAGAACCAGACCAGCCGCCCACCTTCCAGAGAGCAGCGCCCGGCGCCTCCGCCCCGGAGGCCGAGGGAGCCCGAACCCGAACTGGAAATGGAGGAAGAGCAGGAAGCACTGCATTCTGCCGAAGATCGAGGCCCCAGACTCTGGCCCTGGATATTGCTCATTATCATCCTGTTGCTCAGCGCCCTGGTGTGGTGGTGGATCGCGCAATTACCCATCAACACCGGCAAACTGGGGCTCCTGTCGAAAAATTCAGGAAGCACTGCCGCCGCCGCATCAGCCAGCAGTAATGCCAAGCCTGCAACAGGGGGCAAATCATCCAGTGCCAGTTCCGTGGCATTGGCTACGGCCATCGCGCCCTCCGCTGCTCCTGCCTCCAGCACCAGCACCAGCACCAGCAAACACGGGACAGCAGCCAGCACCACCAGCACCCAGTCAACAGCCACTGCCGCCTCCACACGCAGTGGCGTGGATTTCAACTTTTATCAGATCCTGCCAAAAATGCATGTTGATATACCGGCGGACATTCTCGGCAGTGGTCCGGGTATTCCTTCCGCAAGCACCAACAGCACTGCTGCCGTGGCCGTACATCAGCCGGTAACCATTCAGGTGGGAGCATTTACGAATCGGGCTGCCGCCGTCGTGCTCCGCGACCGCCTAGCGCTACTGGGCGTCAGCACCAGCATGACCAAAGTGGATGGCAATGGCAGTAACACGCTTTATCGCCTGCAAACCCGAACGTTTGATTCTTTGGCCGATGCCCAACCCACTCTCGCCAAAATTCGTGGCATGGGCATCACCCCTTTGCTGATTGGCAACGGCATCATCGGTGCAGCAACTAATGCACCGCTGTCCCAGTCTCCAGTGCCTTGATGGCTGCAGCGGGAGTTTCCTGACCGGCCAGCACCTTGTCCAACCCGGGCAGATAATGGTTTATGGTTTCCACACCCAACAACAGGTAGGGACGCAACAAGGCCGTAGATAATACGGCTGCCGGTGCCTGCAAAATCGTCTTGAAATTGATTTCACCATCTTCCATATCCAGCTCGAAATTACCCAGAGACAGACCATAGTTGGCACGGGTCACAAATTCGGCCACCGCCAATCGCTTGTTCGCCGTAATATCCAGATTCTGTGGACGCAAATAAAACAGGATGCGCTCACGATCTGCATGAACATGACAGAAAATATCCAGGGTGCCATTGGGTACCTGCAGTGCACAGGTCATGACCGGATAATCCGGAAGCATTTTGGCTTCCCATTCCAGTTCCATAAACAGTTTTTCAACCACTTCCACATGATTCATTGTTGGGATCCTTGTTCAGCAAAAGCCTCGGCGAGGCGAAAAAAGGCAGCCTGATCCAGTGTTTCTGCACGACAGGAAGGATCAATATCCAAGCTCTGTAACTGCTCCGCACTGAAAATGCCGCGTAAATTATTGGCGATGGTCTTGCGGCGCTGCGCAAAACTGCTGGTGACAATCCTGGTAAAAGCCGGGCGCAGACAATCGGTCAGCAAAACCGGCTTACAGGGTAGCAAACGCATGAAGGCTGAATCCACCTTGGGCGCCGGAAAAAAATTCCCGGGGCCCACTGTAAACAGAGACTCCACTTCACACCAGGCCTGAATCATCACCGATAGTCGTCCATAGGTTTTGCTGCCGGGGGCCGCCACCATGCGTTCGACGACCTCCTTTTGCAACATGAAGTGCATATCCTGAATCCGCTCTACCGACTCCAGAATATGAAAAATAATAGGGGTCGCCACGTTGTAGGGAAGATTACCCACCACCCGCAGCGACTTGTCGCTGTCACCCAGACGCGCAAAATCCACCTTCAGGGCATCGGCCTGCAGGATCGTCATTTGCCCGGGGATCGCCAGCGCTTCAAGACCGGGGATCATGTCCCGATCCAGCTCAATCACGGTCAGATGATCCAGTGCCTGGAGCAGCTTTTGGGTCAACGCCCCCGGCCCCGGCCCGATTTCCAACAGAACATCCTGCCGGTCTGGACGAATGGCATCCATGATGCGCTCCACAATGTAGGGTTGCACCAGAAAATTCTGTCCAAAGCGCTTTTTGGCTGCCGGCAAGGCCCCCACTTGCATCATTAACCTCGCTTCATGCTATATTTGGGTGACGCCTTTAGCAGGCGATGCGAAACGGAAAGCCCATGCACCTTGTGCTTCGTCTTGACGTCGGTGGTCGTCCCATGGCCTGGGAAACCTGGGAAGAAGCCGCCGCCCATTATGTCCGGGGTAATGTGGCCTGGACCCTCGGGAATCCTTTTTTCACTGCCCACGGTGGAGTATGCCGACGCAGTGGCATTCATTCCCAGCTTGACATTCATCCGGTCATTGCCGTGCGCGGTCGGCATCTTGGCAAAATCAGGCCTCCTGCCCTGTCCAATCAAACCCTGTTTCACCGCGATCATCATCTCTGCATGTACTGCGGCAAACATTATCCGGTGCGCGAATTGACCCGTGATCATATTATTCCCATTTCTCGCAAGGGCCGGGATATCTGGACCAATGTGGTGACCGCCTGCCGCAGTTGTAACAGTCGCAAGGACAACCGCACTCCGGACGAGGCGCACATGCCCTTGTTGGCGGTACCTTTTACGCCGACATGGGCGGAATATCTGTTGCTCAGCAATCGCCGTATTCTCGCCGATCAGATGGAGTTCCTGCTGGCTCAGGTGCCCGAAGGACGCAGCCGGATTGGCTAAGCGCCTGTTGTTTTCGACCTGAACCAGCTTCTCCATCAGGGCCGGTTCATATGCCGGTTACGGACAATTTCTGTGGCAGCATCAAGTGCATGGAGAAGGCTTTCGCCTTGCGCCCGCCCCGTGCCCGCCACATCCAGGGCCGTACCGTGGTCTACACTGGTGCGCACAATAGGTAAACCCAGGGTAATATTCACGGCCTCACCGAACGCATGATATTTCAGCACCGGCAACCCCTGATCATGATACATGGCCAGAACCGCGTCGGCGTCCTCCAGTAAGCGCGGCGTGAACAGGGTATCTGCCGGCCAGGGGCCCGAAACCCGCATACCTTCCTGTTGCAGGGCATGAATAACCGGGATAATGATATCAGTTTCTTCGTGTCCCAGATGTCCACCCTCACCGGCGTGCGGGTTTAAACCAGCGACCAGGATACGGGGCGCGGCCAGGGCAAAATCCTGAATCAGGGCAGCCTGTAAAATCCGCAGGGTCCGTTCCAGACCACCCCGGGTAATGGCGCTTGGCACTGCGGCCAGAGGCAGATGGGTGGTGGCCAGAGCAACCCGCAAGCCGCGTCCGGCCAGGAGCATCACCACTTCGTTTTGCCCACAGGATGCAGCGAGGTATTCGGTATGTCCCGTAAAGGGAATACCCGCGTCATTGATGATGCCCTTATGCACGGGCGCAGTGATCAGAGCGTCCGCCATCCCCACGCGCAGTAAATCCAGGGCTTTGTCCAAACTGCGCAACACCGCCGGAGCATTGGCAGGATCCAGATGTCCCGGCTGGCAGCTGTGCAGCAGGGGTATATCCAGCACGCGCAGAACATCGGGCTCAAGCTCAGGCCATGGATCCCCTTCCTGCCAGGGTTCCAGTCGTACCGGCAACCCCAATATCATCGCCCGGCTGCGCAGGCAATGCAGATCCCCCAGCAGAATGACGGCTGCCGGCAGGGGATGAGTAGCCAACTGCAGACAAATATCCGGACCAATTCCGGCAGGTTCGCCAACGGTCACCAACAAACGCGGCAATGTATTCATAACCCGGATTCCTCTGGCATCATTTCCACGATCCCCTCGGGTCCTTCCACCCGCTGAGGCAAGCGCAATATCCGCGCCCGCAGCAAACGGTCACGAATATCCACGGTCAGCACATCTTCTGGTTTTACTTCTGCCCCGGCCTTGGCAATCCGACCATTGATTTGCACACAACCGGCATCACAGATTTCCTTGGCGAGACTGCGGCGCTTAATGAGCCGCGACATTTTCAGGAACAAATCCAGGCGCACTGAAGCAGAGCCTTTCAGCGCATCCGTCCGAGGATGTCGGTAAAGGCATCCTCCAGACGTGGTTCCTGCAAATGCAGATCGAGAATTTGCGCAGGCAACTGCTGCAACTGGGCGAGGACTGCACCCAGAGGATTGCGTTGTGCATCAATGCGAAATACCCGGATATTTTCACTAGCCCCGGTCAGCAAATCCTCCAGCGCTGGACCCAGTTCTCCAGGGTCATGATCAAAAGTCACTTTCAGGATTCGCCAGCTTGCCGCACTCAATAAATTCTCTTTTCTGTCGAGGGCGACAATTTTTCCCTGTTGCAGGATGGCAATCCGTTCGCACAACTCCTCGGCTTCTTCCAGATAATGGGTGGTCAAAATGACCGTTCGGCCTTCGGCATTGTAGCGCCGTATGAACTGCCAGAGTCCCTGGCGTAACTCCACATCCACGCCTGCAGTCGGCTCGTCCAGTACCACTACCGGCGGCCGATGTACCAGGGCCTGGGCAATCAGCACCCGCCGTTTCATGCCCCCGGATAAATTCCGCAGATTAGCATTAGCCTTGTCTGCCAGATCCAGCTCTGCCATGAGCTCATCAATCCAGTTATCATTATGGCGCAGGCCAAAATAACCGGATTGCATATGCAAAAACTCACGCACGGTAAAAAAGGGATCATAAGCCAGCTCTTGGGGAACCACCCCCAGCAATTGCCGGGTTCGGCGAAAATCTCTTTCGACATCGAACCCGAAAATTTCCGCTACGCCACTGGAGCGGCGAACCACACCGGCAAGAATATTAATGAGAGATGACTTACCCGCCCCATTGGGGCCCAGCAAACCGAAAAACTCACCGGCGTGAATATCCAGATCCACACCGGCCAGCGCCAGATGTCCGCTCTGATAGGCTTTACGTAAACCCTGAATGTGAATGGCAGGGCAATCAGTCATGGTCAATGTGCAGCATGTCCTGTAAACGATAAAGCGCCACCAGTTCCTGCAAGGGCTGCGATATCCCGCGAATTTGCAACGTCATCCCTCTGGACGCCTGGACCTGGGTCCATTCCATGAGCAGGGCGAGGGTGGCACTGTCTCCGGCCTCAAGCTCATTCAGGGCAATCACCGCACAGCCCTGACTTTCCCTGCTCCAGTCAAAGCGTTTGAGCAGTCCGTCCAGATGCGCAATCCGCCAGTCGCCCAGCAAGAAGAGCTGGGTCTGTCCGCCGACTTCACGGCGCTGCCAGCTGGCTCCCAGACTCAAGCGGGCTGCTTCCCGGAACTTTTTTCAGTCGCATCTTTCTCGGTCATTTGCTGGAGCAAGGCGGGGATTCCGCGACTGGAAGCTATCTGCCCGAAACTCTGTCGATAATTCAGAACCATACTCACACCATCAATGTAGGTGTTATATATCCGCCAGGTATGATCGGTGTAGAGCAGGGCATAAATGACCGGAATATCCGGACCACCATCGGCTTGGCGAATAACCATGTTGACCTGGGCTACGGGCGGGTCTTGGGAAACCTGCTGGCTACCCGTGATTTTTACCGTCTGCCCATGATAATGATTCAGCGCATTACTGTAGGTACGCACCAGCAGATCCTTGAAAAGGACTACAAACTCTTTCTGCTGCGCAGGATTCATCTGCCGCCAGTACTGCGCCATGACATATTGGGACATAGTAGTGAAGTCCATATGTGGCAACACAATATCAGCCACCTGCTTTTTGACAGCCGGGGTGATGGGTTTACCCTTGTTGGCGCGCAGCACCTTCAAGACGTTATTGGTGAGTTCATGGACCACGGTGACGGCACCCTGGGCGTTGGGAGCATCCGTAGCACTGGCCGGCACAGTCCAGGCGAAAATCAAACATAACAGCGCAATCCAGGTGATCTGACGCATCAAAATTTCTCCTTATTGACTTCCTGAAGACTTGCTGCTTCCTGCAGCCTTGCTGAACACCATCTGACCAATCATCTGATCAATGTTAACGGCCCCCTGAGTCATGGTGATGGTAGCACCGGGCTTGAGGTTCTGCGGCATGCCACCCGGCTGAATGGCAATATACTGTTCACCCAGCAGTCCCTGGGTATAAATCGAAGCGCCCGTATCAATCGGCAGCTTGATGGACGGCTCGATGCGCATGGTCACATTGGCCATATAGGTTTTCGGATTCATACCAATATGGGTAACTTCACCAATAGTGACGCCACCGATCTTGACCGGACTGCGAGTCTTGAGACTCCCGACATTGCTAAAATCAGCATGCAGTACATAACCGCTATCATAGGCAAAGCCGGAAAGATTCCCTACCCGTAGAGCCAGCACCACCAACGCTGCAATGCCCAGCAGTACGAATATGCCGACCCACCAATCTATTGCCCGAGTTTCCATGTGCTTCCTGCCCTCAGCTGAATAGCAAAGCTGTAAGAATAAAATCAAGACCCAATACGGTCAGCGAGGCTGTCACCACACTCAGCGTCGTTGCATTACCTACCCCTTCCGCCGTCGGCCGCGCCGTATATCCTTTCCAGGCGGCAATCCAGGTCACCACTACACCAAAACACAGGGCCTTGAACAAACCCGTCAGTATATCCCCTGAAAAGGTCACGTTAGACTGCATCTGCGCCCAAAAAGTCCCACCATCCACACCTAATACCGGCACGGAAATCAGATATCCGCCAAAAATCCCGACCAGATCAAAAATCGCGCAGAGTATGGGCACCGAGATGATTCCCGCCCAAATGCGGGGAGCAACTACCCAGGCAAGGGGATTAACCGCCATCATTTCCATGGCGCTCAACTGCTCGGTGGCTTTCATGGAGCTGATTTCTGCAGTCAGCGCAGAGCCCGCACGCCCGGCAAATAGCAAAGCGGTCAGCACCGGCCCCAGCTCGCGCAGCAAAGACAAGGCAATCAGCGTTCCCAAAGCCGAAGTGGCCCCAAAGCGCACCAGCGCGTAATAACCCTGAAATCCCAGAACCATGCCGGTAAAAAACGCCGCAACCACCATAAGGATGAGCGAGCGCACACCAAAACCATAAATCTGCCGGAATAACTGCTGAAAGCTGAAATGCCGGTTAAACACGCTGAGCAGGCTCGATAACAGGAAACGACTGGCGGCACCCAGGCCAGGAATGCTTTGCAAGGTGCGTCGGCCCAATTGCGGAATAAATTCGAGCATAGCCATGCGCTATAGCACCTCGCCAGCGGCATGGCTGTCCCGCAGCGCTGCGGCATAATCCTGCCGGGCCGGATAATGGAAAGGCACCGGCCCATCGGGCTGCCCCCCCAAAAATTGTCGAGCCAGGGCAGAATCACTGGCACGCAAGTCTGCCGGGCTGCCCTCAGCAATGATTTTGCCACCCGCCAGAATAAAACCGTAATCGGCAATGGAAAAAGTTTCTTCCACATCATGGCTCACCAACACGCTGGTCGCCCCCAGGGCCGTATTCAGCCGTTTGATGAGTGAGGCAATAATGCCCACGCTGATGGGATCCAGCCCGGTAAAAGGTTCATCATAAAATATCAACATCGGATCCATGACGACCGCCCGGGCCAGGGCGATTCTGCGCCCCATTCCTCCCGAAAGCTCTGCCGGAAACAGACCCGCAGCGCCACGCAACCCCACTGCCTCCAGCTTCATCATGACCAGCTTGCGCAGCAGGTTCTCCGGAAGGCGGAAATGCCGGCGCAGCGGAAAAGCCACGTTTTCAAAGGCAGTCAAATCAGTAAACAAAGCACTGTGCTGAAATAACATACCCATCTGCCGACGCAGAGCATACATGGCATCCTCACTGAGCTTTTGCAGATCCTGCCCGGCAATACGAATCTGGCCGGATTGTGGACGCAAAGTCCCTGCCATGAGATTGAGCATGGTCGTCTTGCCCCCGCCACTGGCCCCCATCAGCGCAACAATGGCACCCCGGGGAATGTGCATGTCTACTCCCGCCAGCACCGGGTGCGAGCCACGGGCAAAGCGCACATTATCCAGCTCTACAAGAGCCTCAGCAGCCATGAGCATCCTTGTTCCATTATCAGTCAGGGGTCAGAGTATAAACCGAACGGTCAACAGGGTACCAGAACAGCAGAATATCGGCCTGCGGGCAGATCTAAAAAAATCTCAAAAATCCCTTGCATCCCATGCGGATAAGTGTATAGTTCGCATCCTGTTTCCACGGCACCGAAAGCAGTTACTAAGGGGGTCAGTCCTTAAGAGACTTGGAGCACGGCATGGCCACGTTCCAGCAAGGTAGGGCATAAAACCAAGTACTGTCTGGGGGTGCACGGGAGCTACTTCTTAACCTTTTTAACTTTGGTAAGGGGGGCACCTATGCGCTCGTTAGGACATCAAATCGTTGCAGACTTTTATCACTGTGACGGCAGTACCTTGTCTGATGTTGATTTTGTCACGGATGCCATGCTGGAGGCCGCCCGGCGCGCCAACTGCACCATTGTGACGCAAACCTTTCACCACTTTTCTCCTTACGGGGTCAGTGGTGCCGTAATCGTTGCGGAATCCCATCTGGCCATTCATACCTGGCCCGAATATGGTTATGCAGCGGTAGATGTATTCACCTGTGGCGATATCATTCAGCCTGAAGATGCCTTGAATTATCTCAAGGAAGCTTTTGGTGCCGGCCAGGTCTCCACCATGGAGATGAAACGCGGGCAAGTAGACATGATGGGCATTCCCGCCCATGAACTGCGCGTCAAGCCGGTTCTCTGCGCCTGAAAGTATCCGTCACCACAGCGGGCGGGCTCTGAATACCGGAGCCCGCCTTTTCTTTTATCTCATTCTTCCGCAAAATCCACGCGGGGACATACCATTCCGGTCACAATGAGAGGCAATCATGAGCACAGAACTTTGGTATACCGAACGCTATGAAGAACATGGCGCGAGCTTGAGCCTGAAAATCCGCGAAGTACTGCATCGCGAACAAAGCCCGTACCAGACCATAGAAATCTTTGAAACGGAACATTTTGGCACCCTCATGACTCTGGATGGTCTGGTGATGGTCACCGATCGTGACAATTATCTGTACCACGAAATGATGAGCCATCCCGCCCTGTTTACCCACCCCGCACCCAAAAGGGTGCTGATTATTGGCGGCGGAGATTGTGGCACCCTCCGGGAAGTGCTGCGTCACCCGGAAGTGGAAGAAGCCACGCAGGTCGAACTAGACGAAAGAGTGACCCGGGTTGCCGAACGCTTTTTTCCCGAGTTGTGCGAAAAAAACCATGATCCCCGCGCCCACTTTCACTTTACAGATGGCATCGCCTGGATCAAGGAAGCCCCTGCCGGACGTTATGACGTCATCATTGTGGATTCCACGGATCCGGTAGGACCGGCTGCCGGTCTGTTTGCCACCGATTTTTATGCCGCCTGTCACCACGCTCTGGCCGAGCAGGGCGTTCTGGTTGCACAATCTGAATCTCCGCTACTGCATGCTGACCTCATTCGCCAGTGCCAAAGTCGCATGGCAGAGGCAGGCTTTGAAGCGGTGAACAGCGTGTATTTTCCCCAGTTTTGCTACCCCTCCGGCTGGTGGAGCGGCACCTTGGGGCGCAAGGGTCTGAGCATGGACGCGTTTCGCGCTGAAGATGCCAAAGCCTTTACCGGCACTCACTACTACCATGCTGGTATGCAGCAGGCAGCACAGGTAGCCCCGGCTTTCCTGCTCGGCTAAACCTGTCCGGAACTGAACCGCTTCATCCTAAAAACGGCAGTTGCCGTGGGTGCTTTTTGCTCCATTGTTCCTTGCCTGTTGTTCTAAGGCGCATCCTGCTGTCAGGAGAGAACTCGCCCTGCGGGCTCAAACAGCTCTCCTGACGGGCGCTGGATTTCGCCAAGAACAACAACGGCTCAGAACAAAAGTCGCTGCAAAGCACCCACGGCAACTGCCGTTTTTAGGTTCATTGGGCAGGCCGCCCCGGTCCGATATGGGTGTACCGGGGACAGTAATTCCAGAGATGCAAGGCTGGCGTATCATGTTCCCAAGCCAGGCGGGAAATGCTCCCGGGGTCCAGATGCAAATGATCTCCAAAGCGGAGATCCAACCCCAGCCAGCGCGTCGCCAGGGCGCGCAAAATGTGCCCGTGGGCAAAGCAAAGAACATGCTTGTGCCCTTTTGTATCCCAGTCGTGAAGCAGCCGATCGCAGCGTTTCGTCACCTCTGCCGGGCTTTCTCCCTCCGGCCCGCCACAGCGGAATATGCTCCACTCTGGATTTTCCTTGTGAATTTCCTGGGTAGTCTTGCCCTCATAACGGCCATAGCGCCATTCCATCAAATCATGATGTAATTGCGGATGCGCAAAACCGGCAAGGATGGCCGTGTGATGGGCACGAATCAGCGGGCTGGAATAAATCCCGTCAAAATGCCCCTGATTTTCAAACGCTGCCCAGAGCGCCTCGGCATCTGCTCGCCCTGCGAAGGTCAGACCAATATCCGTGTCCGAGGTATGCTTACCCTGATCCGCCCATTCGGTCATACCATGCCGCACCAGGGTAATGGATTCAATTTGCATGATGGCTCTCCTGTTTTTTGCCAGATACTCTTCAAACTATAGACGCTCCGACAAGGGGCTTGCGCGAATGGTCGTGGGTCGTTATGGTTTAATCAGTTTTTCTGATTTATCTGATCAAGGGGCGCATAATGAACAAGACAGCAATGGAACTGGTCAAGGAAGCCAAGGCAGAAATTCGGGAAATGGATTTACAGCAGGCCCATGGCAAACACCAGTCGGAAGAAGTGGTTATTATAGATGTTCGCGAAACCCATGAATTTTCTGGTGGCCATATTCCTGGTGCGCACCATATATCCCGGGGCATGCTCGAGTTCAAGGCAGACTCCCATCCGGCCCTCAAGGACAAAGATCGGGAAATCCTGGTTTACTGCAAAACCGGAGGGCGTGCCGCACTGGCCGCCCAACAATTAAAGAAAATGGGTTACACCAATGTTCATTCCATTCAAGGTGGCATGGACGCCTGGGATGATGCCGATCATCCAGTTCACAAGCCCTGAAAACATCAGGGCGGGATTCGCCTGAAACCCAATTCAGCCGCAAATGGATTGGGCGAGCCTCAATCACTGCGGTCATGGGTGTGCCTTGGCAACTTTATTGAGCAGCTGCCCGCCGCTAATGGCTGCCAGCGCGGCGGGGACAGTCGTTTATTATAATCTCCCCCACCATCATTCTTCGCCATAAAATGATGTCCCAATACGTTATAAAGCAACTCATCTTTCGGCGCGAGAATGCGGTGCAGCTTTGAACTTTACCCACTTGTAAAGTGACCAAAACCAGGAAGCTCTCACCTACTACCAAGGAGAACCACATGGTCAAGCGCTTTACCGAAGACAGCGATATCACCCCGGCTTATGGATCCCGGACCATGGATCACCCTATTCCCAAATACCGATTGCCTGATGGAGAAATGTCTGCGCAAACAGCCTACCAGTTGATTCATGATGAGCTTATGCTGGATGGGAACGCCCGCCTCAATCTGGCCACTTTTGTCACCACCTGGATGGAGCCTGAAGCCGAAAAGCTCATGGCTGAAACTTTCGACAAAAACATGATCGACAAGGACGAATATCCACAAACCGCCGAAATCGAAACCCGCTGTGTGAATATGTTGTCCCGTTTGTTCAATGCCAACCCCGAAGAAAAACCCGTAGGCGTCTCGGCCATTGGTTCCAGCGAAGCCGTCATGCTCGCGGGTATGGCGTTGAAATGGCGCTGGCGGAAACGCCGTCAGGATAAAGGCCTGAGCACAGAAAAGCCCAACCTCGTCATGGGCCGCAACGTGCAAGTCGTCTGGGAAAAATTCTGTCGCTATTGGGAAGTGGAACCTCGTTATATTCCCATGCAGGATGATCGATATACCCTTACTTCCGACGAAGTCCTGGCTATGGTGGATGAAAACAGTATCGGTGTCGTCGCAGTACTGGGTACCACTTTTACCGGGGAGTTTGATCCGGTCAAAGAAATCCACGACGCCCTTGTGGCCCATAATCAGCACAGCGGGTTGCAGGTTCCCATTCATGTCGACGCTGCCAGCGGCGGCTTTGTAGCCCCTTTTTTGCAACCCGATTTACACTGGGATTTTCGCCTGCCCAATGTGGTTTCCATCAACACCTCCGGGCACAAGTATGGACTCGTATATCCTGGAGTGGGCTGGGCGCTGTGGCGGGGTGAAGAGCATCTCCCGGAAGATTTGGTATTCCATGTCAATTATTTGGGCGGTGACATGCCCACTTTTACCCTCAATTTTTCCCGCCCGGGCAACCAGATTGTCGGACAGTATTACAATCTGCTGCGTCTTGGGCGGGAAGGTTACACGCGAATCATGTCGAATTTACGGGATACCGCCCTTTGGCTTTCTGGCGAAATGGCCAAAATAGGGTCGTTCAGCCTCTTGAGTGATGGCAGCGCCATTCCGGTATTTGCCGTAAGACTCAAAAAAGCCAAATCCTACAGTGTATTTGATGTATCCGAACGGCTGCGTATTCGGGGCTGGCAGGTTCCTGCTTACACCCTACCGGAAAATGCCGGTGAAATCGCCGTATTACGGCTAGTCATTCGAGAAGGATTTTCACGAGATATGGCGGGTCTGCTTTTACAGGATATCAAGAACGTGATTGCTGAACTCGAAGCAGCCCCGCCCGCCGCCAAAAAATCAGATGATCAACACTTTCATCACAATTAGCTCATTCTTCGCCTTCTTCTTCATCTACCGTTCCATTTTCCTTGAAGGCTGATGGATCCAGGTGATAGCGTCTTAACAAACGATAAAATTCGGTGCGGTTGCGCTGCGCCAACTGAGCCGCCTGACTCACATTTCCCCGGGTCATGCGCATGATCTGAATAAGATAGTTCATTTCGAAACGCCCTTTGGCATCGGCCAGGGGCATGACTTCGCCCTCTTTGTCGCGCAGGGCGTGGCGAATCAGGGGCGCACCAATACGTGGTGTGGTGGATAAAACCACCGCCTGCTCAATGACATTGGCTAACTGCCGGACGTTTCCTGGCCAGGGCGCCGCCACCAGGAGCTCCATCGCCTCCGGAGCAATACCGCGCACATCCTTGCGGTTTTTAGCGGCGGTATCGCGCAGAAAAAACTCTGCCAGCAAGGGAATATCCTCAGGGCGTTCGGCCAGGGCGGGCAATTCCAGCGTCACCACGCAAAGACGATAATACAAGTCGTCGCGAAAACGCCGTTCAGCCATTTCTTTTTCCAGATCACGATGACTGGCGGAGATGATGCGGACATCGACGGCGATGCTTTCTGTCGACCCTACCGGGCGAATCATGCGTTCTTGCAGAGCCCGTAATAATTTGACCTGCAGGGAAAGCGGCATATCACCAATTTCGTCCAAAAACAGGGTGCCCTTTTCCGCTGCCTGGAATAATCCCTGATGATTATTGGCCGCCCCGGTAAAAGCGCCTTTCTTGTGACCAAAAAGCTCCGACTCCAGCAACTGCTCCGGAAATGCCGCACAATTCAGGGCAATAAATGGCTGCGGACGCCGTGGACTGGCCTGATGAATGGCCTGCGCCAGCAACTCTTTGCCCGTACCGCTGGCACCGTGCACAAAAACGCTGGCATCGGAGGCCGCTACCAGGCGTGCCTGATCCAGCACCGCCTGCATTTTAGGGCTACGGGTCAAAATTCTATCCCAACTGGTATCCTTGCCCTTTTTTCCGGAAGATGGGGCTACGGCTGCGGTCAAACTAAAAGCGCGCTCAACCTGGGCCATCAGATCTTTACCATCAAAGGGCTTGGTCAAAAAGGCAAAAACCCCCTGATTGGCGGCCAGCAAGGCATCGGGTATGGAACCGTGGGCTGTCAAAATGATGACGGGCAAGGTGGGATACTCCCGACGAATGGCATCCAGCAGGGCCATGCCATCCATCTGGTCCATTTTAAGGTCGGTAATTACCAGACCCGGATGCTCCATGGCCAACAGCGCCAGAGCTTCATTACCATTAGCCGCCGTACTGATGTTATATCCTGCCGTTTTCATGCGCAGCGACAACAGGCGCAGCAAATCTGCGTCGTCGTCTACCAGCAGGATTTTACCTTTATCTGCCATGATTCAGTGTCCCTGCGGAAAGCGGGCGTTTTTCTCTATTTGTACCAATTCGTTCAGTTTACGACGTAATTCGGCTTCATGCTGCTGCGACTGGAGAAGACGATTTTGCAAGTCGTTCACCTTGTTTTCCAGCTTTTGGTATCCGGGATCTCCTGCCCTTGCATCGGCCAACTGTTTACTCAGAACAGCTGCTTCGGCTTTTTCGGAAATGCAGGGTGCAGTCACCGGGGTCACTTTTTCCAGTTCGGCTATTTGTGCCTTGAGGGTTGCCAGCTCACTGGTTTTAATAATCTGTTCCCCCGGTTTGAGCAGTACGGCGTTAGACGGAAGAGCTGGGACCGGGGTGCTGGCGCATCCCGTCAGTATCAGCGGAATGATGAGCATGGGAAGCATCCTGCCCAGCAAGGGGTAAGCGCAATCTAAACCAAGCACCTGGTGTTTTTTTATCCTGCAATTCAAGGCTTCCCCCATAACTCAACACATATTCCCTGGCAATGGCCAACCCGAGACCACTACCTTCTATTTTTCCGGAATCCGAAGCTTCGCCGCGATACAAAATATCAAAAATCTTTTCCCGCTCATCGGGATCCACTCCAGGACCCTCATCCTGAACGTCCAACACCGCATCTTCGTCCTGTACTTGCAAATCCACCCGTATGGTAGCGTTTTGAGGAGAAAATTTCACGGCATTTGACAACAAATTATCACAAATAGTGCGGAGTCGATCTGCATGTCCGCGAATACGCACCTCCTCAAGCCGGGTTTCCAGGTGCAATGCATTACTTCTTAGGCTGGGCTTATAACTCAGCAGCAGATCCTCTACCACATGCGTCAAAGATAACTCCTGCACCATCCCTGCCCCCACAGGCCCCTCCGCCAGACTAAAGCGCAACAAATCTTCTATGAGGCGCTGCAAGCGTAAGCTGTTATCCCCTACAATCTGTACAATTTCCTGCTGCTCAGCACTGAGATTCTGGCCGAGATCATCCTGCAACAACTCTGATCCTTCGCGAATGGCTGTGAGAGGCGTTTTCAGCTCGTGGGAAAGCTGACGCAGAAAATGCAGCTTGGCCGCTTCCAGAGCGTTCAGACGGTTCCGCAACCATTCCAGGCGATCTCCCAAACTGGCTATGTCGCGCGGACCTTTGACCGTTATGGGTGTTTCCAGATCACCTGCACCCAGCCCGGACACCGCTTGGTCCAGACGCCGCACCGGTCGGGTAATGAGAATAATGAACACAATAGCTACCGCGACTGACAGGGGTAAAACCAGAAGCACCTCAAAAATGGTCAGCCGTTTAATGGCCAACGCACGCGTGCCCAGTTTACCGACCTCTGTACTGATTCCTTCATTCACATCACTTTGCAGACTTTGGGCCTCCCCGCTGGCCCGGCTGAAATCACCTGCCAGAGCACTCCGGTTGCCCTCCAGGGAAACCAGGGGTAATAGCTGACGGGCACGGGATAGATTTTCAGCCAGATGATGCAGCCGCTCCAGGTCGACCGGCGAGGGGCCTGCCGCCGCAAACTGGGTACTGGCTTTTTGGTACTCGCTAAAGCTCTGATCATACAAAACCAGTAATGCCTGATCCTGCAGTACAGTGTATTGCAGACCATAACGCTCCATGGAACGCACGGCGTTATTCATGCGATTGGCCGCATCACTCATGGCCACTGCCCGGAGAATACTGACCTGCCCCTGTTCGGCAAAATGCGCGATGGAAAGCGTCACGCTGACAATGACCAATACCAGTGGCACGATGGCCAGACCGAAGCCAAACACGACCAGCTTGGAAATGGAACTTGGACGAAGAACCATGAAGCTTTGCACTCCCAAAAATACCCAGGCTCCAGCGTAAATTCGCCGGAAACAAATCGCAAGAACATCAGATAACCTTAATATACTTTAATAATATCGCTCTATTAACCAGCAAAACATTAGAATTACAAACTACTGTGGAGATCGAATACGATCTTGCCATAAAAAAGTGAGGACGCGTTCCCACCCGTAATCCTCAAACGCCGCAAAATTCCAAAAATAACTTTAATTATCAGGAGAATTTCATGCGACGAGCCCCCATCCATCCGCTTATCGGCGCGGTCTTGCTGGCACTGGCCAACAGCTCCGGGGCAACAACCCCGATGACCATTAACATTAACCTACCAGGATATGGATTCATGACGGACTCTGCAGATGGCGTCCTGAATGCCTCGGCCAATGCGCGTGATAATGCCCATCTGGCAAGCAATACCGCGAAGATTTTGCAGAACATCCCCGAAGGTTCTGTTTCCGCCGCAGGTGGAGTATCCGGATTGCCAGTTTTAAACGGCTTGAGTGACAATCAGCTGCTCTTGCAGGTTAACGGATTCAGCACTCCCAATGCCTGTGCCAATCATATGAACCCACCACTTTCGTACCTTCCGCCAGCTGCCATTGGTCAGATAACCATCTATCCCACGGTGGTTCCGGTAAGTGTGGGGGGCAACGCTGTTGGTGGGGCCGTCATCGTCAAATCTCCGCAACCAATTTTCGCAAAGACCGGCAGTCATTTTGTGAGTGGCGGCAGCGTAGGCGAGTTTTATCAAAGTAATGGCCATATTTACGGGACGCATCTGAATGCCGCTGCGGCTACCCGGCACTTCAGCATTAACTATAGCGGCTCCTATGTACATGGCGGCAACTACACCGCAGCAAAAGCTTTCAAGCCTGTAACCTACGGCATTCCCGGCGATGTGGTGGCTTCATCCCTGTATGAGGCAGTATACCAGAATCTCAATGCTGCCTACCGCTGGAAACAGCAGGTGTTGGAACTGGGCGTGCAATATCAGAGCATTCCCTACCAAGGATTTCCCAGTGCCCGCATGGATATGACCGGAAATCACAGTACCCGCCTTAACCTCCATTATCAGGGACGCTTTCAATGGGGTGAATTAGAATTACAGGCTTACAATCAGGTAGTTCAACACAACATGAACTTCCTTGCAGACAAAAACCTGGGCGCCATGATGGGCATGCCAATGAACACTCAGGGCGTGAATAACGGCGTAAAGGGCAAAATTGCTGTGCCTCTGGACACACGCAATCGCCTGGAATTCGGTGCCAGTTACAACCATGAACATCTGAACGACTGGTGGCCCCCAGCAACCAGTAAAATGAGCATGATGGGTCCCAATACTTATATAACTATCGACAATGGCAGAAGGGATCGCTATGCCGCTTTCGCCGACCTGAAAACGCAATGGGATCCACAATGGAACAGTGATCTTGGCCTGCGGCTGGAAGATGTGCGCATGAACTCCGGCCCGGTCCAAGGTTACAATGCCATGATGTATGGAAACCCGGACAACCCGCAAAGCTTGCCGGGTACATTCAACCGGAGTGATCGCCAGCGCCAGTACATCATCTGGAATTTTTCGGCCATCGTGCACTACCAGCCCGATAAACACAGTAGCTATACCCTGGGACTGGCGCGTAAAGCCCAAGCCCCCAGCCTTTACGAACTCTACCCCTGGTCCAGCAATGCCATGGCCATGAATATGATCGGCTGGTTCAACGATGGTAATGGTTATATTGGTAATCTCAACCTGAAACCAGAAACAGCCAACACGGTCAGTCTGGCTGCCAATTTCCATGGCTCAGATCCACAAATCTGGCACGTGCAAATTCAGCCTTACTTTACCTACATTCATAATTATATTGGTGCTGTCCGCTGTCCGACCAGCCTGGGAGGAGCCTGCACAGCGGCAAATCTGCACGCGGAAAGCGGTTTTGTCTATTTGCAATTTGCCAATCAAACCGCCGAAATATGGGGTATCAATATGGATAGCTCTGCCCGTCTGGCACAAACCCGGCGTTATGGAACATTTACAATGTCGGCAAAAGCCGCCTATGTGCGCGGGGATAACTTGAGCAACCATACGCCCCTCTACCACATGATGCCCTTAAACTTGCGACTTGCCTTGCATCAAAACTGGGGAGCATGGCGCAACACTATCGAAGAACAGCTGGTTGCCGCAAAAAACCAGGTAGACGCGCTGCGTAATGAACCGCAAACAGCTGGCTATGGCTTATTGAATCTGCGCACCGCATATCGGCAGGGCCACTGGCAGGCCAGCCTGGAACTCGCGAATCTCTTGAACCAGTTTTATGAACAACCACTTGGAGGGCTTTATCTGGGCCAGCGCCCCATGACTTATGGCACAGCACTACCTGGTTCAGGACGTTCTGTGAACATGAGCCTGCAATATCAATTTTGATATTTTATCCTGAAAACGGCAGTTGCCGTGGGTGCTTTTTGCTCCATTGTTCCTTGCCTGTTGTTCTAAGACTCATCCTGCTGTCAGGAGAGAACTCGCCCTACGGGCTCAAACAGCTCTCCTGACGGGCGCTGGATTTCGCCAAGAACAACAACGGCTCGAAACAAAAGTCGCGGCAAAGCACCCACGGCAACTGCCGTTTTTAGATTTATCGGACGTAAAAAACCCGGAGAAGATTCCCCGGGTTCATCTGCACAACTGAACTCCGCGCCATCAGGCTGCGGATTGAAGCTACTTATGCAGCTGGTTCAGCCTTCTTTTCTTCCATTTTCTTTGCCATTTCAGGCTTCTTCATTTCAGCCTTCTTCACCATTTTCTTGTGCTCAATTTTCTTGTGCTCGGCTTTCTTTACCATTTTGTGCTCAGGCGCTTTGTGCTCAACCATCTTTTCAGGAGCCTTGGCAGGCACTTCGGTGGTCGCAAAAGCAGCAGTAGCAGTCAAGAAAGACAATGCAGCAGTCAGGGCAACAATTTTCTTCATAAATAAGCTCTCCTCAAAAGGTGGTTCCAGATTTCCGCTTGCAGCGGCGCTGTTTCAGCAGCGATAACCTCATAGCATAACGCGTGCCAACTTTTTAAGTTAATGATTATAATAAGAAAATAAAATATAAAAACATTCATGGCGCTGAAACAGGCAGAATCAACCTTAACGTCCCATCTCCAGCCAATAAAAATCCGGGCACGAAAACTCCCGGTGCAAAATTATTTGCGCTTAACTATCAGTCAGATAAAAATAAGTCCCTGGTTTATCCCATAGCCTGTCAGCGATCGCCGCCACCCCGGAACGCATGGTAATACGTCACTTGTTAGCGACAGGTGGAAAGGATTTTATAATAAATGGATGATCTGACGCCGCGCGCGCCTGTCGTCATTCAACGACGACGCTGGAGAAACAGCTTATGGAGAGGATGGGAAATATGGGAGGTTGCCGAAACGACTTCCTCCGGGTTGTTTTTGAACTGCTCAGGCAGAAGGCGGAACAAAGCCTTCAGGTTGCTGCGCGCCGTCACCAAAAAAGTAGGCTTCCATCTGTTTTTCCAGAAAAGTTCTGGACTTGGGATCTATCGGCGAAAGACGATATTCATTAATCAACATCGTCTGATGCTTCAGCCAACCCTGCCAGGCTTCCTTGGAAACTTCCTGATAAATACGCGCGCCCAGTGGGCCAGGATAAGGGGGACGATCCAGACCTTCAGCTTCGTGACCCAGTTTTACGCATTGCACCATTCGAGACATAAGAAACTTCCTCGCTAGAACATCAGGATATTAAGGAGACGCCGCCCATCTTACCTGAACCTGTCTCACGGGCAAGTTACGAAGTCTGACTGAGAATCTTGCGAACAGGGGTTGGCAATCCTTCTGCCAGGGCATTTTCCCGGGTAAACCAACGTCCTGTCAAAATCTGATCTGCGACACCCGGCACAATTTGATCGTCTTGCACCGTCGCGAGAATGCAGCGGAAGTGTAATTGAAAATGGGTAAATACATGCTTTTGAACCATTGTCAGCGCCTTTACTTCTACGGTAAGACCATGACGGAGGACACAGAACTGTCTTACCCGCTCGCGCAGCAGGATCCCATCGGCAAGGGCCTTTTGCTGATCATTGCAAAGGAAGGGGTTCGACGAACCTTCCGGGTTAAATTGAGGCAGACACCAGAGCCCACCCCATATGCCAGAATCCGGTCTTTTTTCAAGAAATATCCGTCCACTACGATCTTCTAACTGCAGAAAAAAAACGCAGCGATCGGGTTTTTCCGGCTTGCGGGTGGGCAGCGGCAGTTGTTCACTCAACCCACCCGCATAAGCCAGGCAATGCCGTTGTAAGGGGCATGCGTCGCAGTGAGGATGCCGTGGAAGGCAAATCATTGCGCCGAAGTCCTGAATAGCCTGATTGTAGGTGTGGGCATCAGCGGGCGTCAGTGCCTCAGCCAGCTTCCACAAATGCTGCAGGGTCTTGCTGGCCTTGGGATCACTACTAATGGCCTGGGTCCGGATCAGGACACGGCGGGCATTGGCATCGAGAATAGGGCGTTGCTGGGCAAAAGCACTGGCCAGTACTGCAGCAGCCGTACTGCGCCCCACTCCCGGGAGACTTTCTGCACTTTCCGGCGTATCGGGAAATTCACCCGCAAAATCCGTCATGATTTTTTGCGCAGCACGTTGGGCGTTGCGGGCCCGGGCGTAATAGCCCAAACCGCTCCACAAGGCCAGCACCTGATCCTGGGGCGCAACAGCCAAAGCCTCCCAATTGGGCAGGACGTCCAGAAACCGCTGGTAATAGGGCTTGACACTTTCCACCTGGGTTTGCTGCAACATGATTTCCGCAAGCCACAGGCGATAACTGTCCCGGGTCTGTCGCCAGGGCAGACCATGACGGCCATTTTCGCCGTACCAGTCCAGCAATATGTCGGCAATCTGCATCATGGTTTTCGACTACGGATAAGCACGTTCTCCGCCCGGATTTTTCCCCAGATCAGCTGCCCGATCTGCAGCGAGCCGGTGATCGGCCAGGTTGCGGGAAGCTTGGGTAGTACCGCTCCTGGACCCGCTTTGGGCGCGGGGAGATAGGCACCAAGGTTCAGGCGCTGGATCTGTAAAGCCAGATGAATTTTGAGGGGTTGCCAGGTTCCCGTAATGTTTCCAGACCAGGGACTGCTATCTAGCAGTCCCTGGCGGATGCTCCAGTCGAAGCGGGGATTTTTCCAGGCCAGCTTGCCGCTCATTTTGAAATATCGCGGGACCTTGGGGTTCGTCAATTTCGGCCAGAACAATCCCCATTTTTTTGCCAGCTCAGGCAGATGCTCTGCACTGAGGACATAGCCTGCCTGACCGGTCCATTGCGCCCAGGAAAACCGGGCATGATCAATCTGCATGTGAAAATCTGATCCGGCTTGCAGTGTCGCGCTGCGCAGCGCAATTTTCTGCAGCCCTGGCTGGGCCTGTAAATCCTGCAGGGAAAGCTCCATCCGCCGCTCATGATTATCTTGCCAACGGACCTGCAGCGCGGGAATCTGCAGAACTTTATCCTGAATTTCCAGGCGCGGCATCTGGAGACTCAGGGCATCGGGAACCTGACGAGTGCCAATCAGCAATTGCAAATTGCGCAGAGAAAGTCCGCTGGTGGAGTGAATATCCATTTGCAAACGGCCTTGACCCGCATGTTGATTCCAGAACCAGCGTCCGGTAGCGGCCCCGGCACCAGAACGAGGGAAACTGGCCTGCACATCGGACAGCTGTAAGACATGTCCCGCCAGACCAGACCAGCGCAAACTGCCATCGCGGATCTGGATGTCTCCCGGCAGACTGACATTCATATTGGCGGAAGAAGCTGCCGAGCCCGGGCTGGCTGGCCAGGGACCATACACAGAAGGCTGATCCAGAAAAATCTGGCGGATTTTTATATGCCCGGCAAGCAGGGGGCGCCAGAGCACACTGAACATCAGCCGCCGCAACCGCAGGCGGGGCTGTGCTGCTGTTCCGATCCGCAAGCCTTGCAGGGTCACCTGCAATTGCTGCTTGCCCCAATAAAAGCGGGGATTGGCCTGCAGATGTACGGGGGTCTGCAGGCGGGTAGCGAGAACTTCTTCCAGAACAATACGGGGGCCACCGATGAACCAGAAAACAAACATTCCGATGAGCAGCAGCAACAGGAGCAGTATCAACCCGACCCCCATACGGTGCATGGGTGATCTAGCTATGGCCGGTCTCCAGGGCCACAGAAAATTCTCCCGCCAGAGCACCCATTGCCAACTGTTCGGCTTCGGCAATGGATGTCTGGCGGATGATTTCCTTCACCTCGGGAATTGCCCCCGGGTACATACTGAATTCCCGCAAACCCAAGCCCAGCAGTAATGGTGTAAAGGCCGGATTGGCTGCCATTTCGCCACACATTGCTACTGGAATACCCTTGGCGCGCCCGGCAGCAATGGTGTGCTGAATCAAAGCCAGGACGCCGACGTGCAACGGATCAAAAAGATCATTGACATCATCATCGCCACGATCAACCGCCAGGGCATATTGAATAAGATCGTTGGTCCCGATGGAGAAAAAATCGGCACAACCGGCAAAATAGTGCGCGGCCATGGCCACGGCGGGCACTTCTACCATAATCCCGAGAGGCATATCCGGATCACAGGGCAGCCCCTCGCCACGCAATTCTGCCTGCAATTCACTTACCAGCGCCCGGCTTTGCAGCAATTGGCTCATACTGCTGAGCATCGGCAGCATCAAACGCACCGGCCCCAGGGCCGAAGCCCGCAATATGGCCCGCAAATGCGGGCGAAACCACTCGGGACGACGCAGACAAAGGCGTAGTCCACGCAAACCCAAAGCCGGATTCAGGGCATTATGTGTGGTCGTTTCGTCGTCACTTAACCCCTTATCGGCACCAATATCCAACGAGCGGATGGTAACGGGAGCCCCTGCCATTTCAGTCACCACCCGGGAAAAGGCCTGATACTGCTCTTCTTCATCAGGAATATCGGGACGATTCATAAACAGAAACTCACTGCGATACAAACCCACACCATCGGCATTCATGCGCCGCACCAGACTGGAGTCGTCCGGTAATTCGATGTTGGCCCGCAAATGAATTTCTACACCATCGGCAGTAATGGCGGGCAGATCCCGTTGTTCTTCCAGAAGCCGGCGGCGGCGCTGTCGTTGTTCCTGTAAACCTTGATACTGTCGCAGTACCAGCGCGTCGGGTGCCACCAGAATAATGCCCTGATCACCATCGACAATGACCATGTCGCCGCTGCGTAGCAGACGACTGGCAGAATGGGCGCCAACGACCGCTGGCAGACCAAGACTCCGTGCGAGAATGGCGGCGTGCGAGTTTGCTGCGCCAAAGTCGGTCACCCAGGCCAGGACCTTGTCCTTTTTCATGAGCACGGTATCAGCAGGGCTCAACTCTTCAGCAATGATGATTTGTCCTTCCGCACTCTGCAGCGTCGGCGGCTCCCAGCCAACGAGCTGCCGTAATACCCGATCGGTCACCTGAATAATGTCTTCCCGCTTGGCACGCAGATAGGCATCTTCCATGCGGTCAAAAATTTCCAGCAGGCGTTCCCGTTCCAGCTGAATGGCCCAGGCCGCATTGCGGTGATCTTCGCGAATGGAACGTAACGGTCTTTCCCGCAAGGCGGGATCATCCAGCATCAGGAGATGCGCATCAATAAACAGGCGGGTATCCTGGGGTGCGTCGGCAGGAATCACGTCACGTACCGCAAAAAGTTCATCACGGGCAGTGCTGAGAGCTGCACGTAAGCGCAGCACTTCTGCCTCCACAGCTTCTGGAGCCAGAATATGTTCGGGAATATCCAGCGTCGTCGGCTCCAGCACCAGCGCTGTGCCAATCGCAATGCCACCAGAAGCCCCTATACCTGCCAGTTCAAAACTCATGCATCTTCCCCGAATCGGTCCTTAGCCAGGGCCAGCAAGGCATCGGCACAGGCCTGCTCTCCCTCTCCTTCGGTTTCCAACGTCAGAATGGTTCCCTGGGCTGCGGCCAGGGTCATCAAGCCCATGATACTTTTACCATTGACCCGCTGAGCATCGCGCTCCAGCCAGACAGCACAGGGGTAACGTGCCGAAAGACTGACAAACTTCGCCGAAGGCCGGGCATGCAAGCCCAACGAATTAATAATAGGATAGTCAACACGGACCGTCACAACACATACTCCCCGACAACGAGGTCAGACTTAAATTGTTTTCAGCATAACCTGACAGCGAATGTGCGACCATAGCGCCAGCAACACCGGACATTGTGGCGAATGACCGCCACCCGCTCCAGGCTTATGGTCAGGTACGTGGTACAGCACGCAGAGCAAGAATATCTACAACTCCCTGCACAGCCCCATCCAAGGCCCCCTGACGGGCTGCGGCCAAACCTTCTTCGCGCCGCGATAAGGCCCGCAGCAGCATCGCCAGATTCAAACCGCTAATGGCTGCTACGCGGTCTTCGGGAAGAATCGCCGGAATCAGGTTTGCCGGGGTTGCTCCGTAAAGATCATTGAGAATCAGCATGGCATCACCTTCCGGCAGTTTTTCAATGAATTCCCACAGGCGCTTGCGCCCGGTTTCGGGATTAGCGTCGGGCAGAATCTCCACAACCTCGACGGCTGCTGGCATGGTGCCGAAAATATGTTCCAGGGTATTGGCAAATGCCACGCCCATACCTGCATGGGTGAGCAGAACAAGGTGAATCATGTCAAAGTCTCGGTGATATTCAGTTCACGATGCTGAATCAGAATGCGTTGGCCTTTACTCAGTAATTCACGCGCCAGAACTTCCACCATGTACACACTGCGGTGCTGCCCCCCCGTACAACCCAGGGATACTGTCACATAATTACGATGTTCCCGGGCAAAGGGGGGTAACCACACCTGCAAAAAACTCCGCAAGGATTCCAGCGCGGTCTCTAGCTCTGGACGCCCTGCCAAAAAAGCCTGTACGGCAGTATCGCGCCCCGTTAAAGCCCGCAACTCCGGATCATAGTGCGGATTGGGCAAGGCACGCAGATCAAACACAAAATCAGAATCCAGTGGCAGCCCGCGCTTGAAGGCAAAAGATTGCAGCAGCAATACCAAATTGCCATAGTGCTGCGACGCCAGACTCCAGGCCTGCACCCGCAGGCGCAACTGGTGGGTATTGATCCGTGAAGTATCCAGCCTTTTGTCTGCCATATCAGCGAGAGGTTGCACCATTTCCCGCTCTCTTTGCAAAGCTTTCAGCAGGGATTCACCGGGAGTAGCCGCACTGTCATCGGTCAGGGGATGGCGGCGGCGGGTTTCACTGTAGCGCTGCAACAGGGTGTCTTCGCCCGCTTCCAGAAACAAAATACGTGGATGCAGTCCATACGCATCCCGTAAATCTTTGAGGGCCTGTGGCAAGGCCGCAAAAAAATCGCGATTACGTACATCTATGCTGACGGCCGCCAATAATGACTGCCCCTCGCGATGCGCCAGCTGCGCGCCAAAGGCCACCAGCAGGGTAGCGGGCAAATTATCCGCACAATAATACCCCTGATCTTCGAGCGCCTGGAGCACCGTGGATTTTCCCGATCCTGACAGTCCGCTGACAATAATGAAGTCCCGCTCGGCCATCATTCCTCCCCGACACTCAGACGTACCTGTTCTTCAAAGTCAGCGAGCATGTCGCCTCCGGACTCTTTCACATACTGGCTGCGGGCCGCTGCTTCCACCAGCACGGCAAGATTGCGCGCTGCCGAAACCGGAATGCGCAAGCGCGTCAGCGGAACCCCCAGAATATCCAGATTGTCGACCTTACCCTGCAGTCGGTCGATGTCGCCCAGCTCCATATCCTGCATATCCTGAATTTCGACCACCAGACGAATGCGTTTGGAACGAACGATAGCAGCCGCGCCAAAAAATTCCCGGATGTTGATAATACCCAGGCCCCGCACTTCGAGAAAATTCCGCAAAGGAGCCGGACAATGGCCGGTGATCACCTGAGGCGCCTCACGCACACATAATACACTGTCATCGGCTACCAGACGGTGACCACGGCTAACCAGCTCCAGCGCCAGCTCGCTTTTGCCGATACCGGCCTCGCCCTGCAACAACAACCCAACGCCCAGCACATCCACCAACACTCCATGCACTTGCTGCCGGGGAGCCAGCTCGCGATGCAGGTAAAGTTGCAGACGGGCAAGCACCTTCGGGGCCTCCAACGCAGTCGTCATGACCGCCACTTGCCGGAACCGCAGTGCCTCCAGAAGCTCTGGACTCAGCGTTTCACTTTCGCACAGTACCAACAGGCTCAGCTTTCCCGTCAGAAATTGCTCAAAACTCAGGGGGTTATCCCGTAGAAACTGAAGTTCACAAGTTCCGGCTATTTGTACGACGTGGGGACGAATAAAATTCAGAAAACCGACCAGAGCCGCGCCACCGATATCGTCTTCCGCCCAGGGGTCGCCACACAGCTGGCAATCCTTATCCGGTCGATGCAGACAATCCCAGAACATCTCCTTGTGGAGATCTTCGCAAAGCCGACGCAGACTGATTTGTCTTTCCATGTCTGCGTCTTTCCTAAAAACTAATCAGAATGGGTCATTGCGGTAAAAAATCCTTCGGCATTGTGCACCTTGAGCAAGTCTGCACGCACTGCCTCAGAGGCCAAACGTACCGCCAGGGTCGAAAGAATTTCGAGATGAGCCGTTGCCGCCGTTTTGGGTACGGCCACCGCAATAAATACCTGCACCTCCAGACCATCCGGTGCGGCAAAGGGGATTCCCTGAGCACTGCGCAGGGCAGCCACAGCCACCTCAGTCACGCCGTCAATGCGGGCATGGGGAAGCGCGACACCATGGCCGATTCCAGTGGAACCCTGCTCTTCACGACTTTTCAGGGCCTCGGCAATGACGGCGGCTGTTTGTCCGGTCGACTCTGCGAGAAGCGCCGCCAAAGCGTCCAGCACGGCTCCGGCATCCGTAACCGGAGGATCAATCAGAACTTGTTGGGGAGTTAAGGGCAGAGTCGTCATGGTTGAGGGTCATTCCATCTCGGCAATGGCTGCCAGACCGGAGGGATTATCATTACGCCGGTCCTGGCGTTTTTCCTTGTAACTGTCAATCTGGCTTTCCAGTTTTTCGGTGACCAGATCCAGGGCGCGATACATGTCGGCATGCTGGGATACGGCGTGAAACACATGACCAGCCGCATACATAGTCACATCAGCGGTATTTTCGGGATTTTCATGGGGCGCATGTTTCAGAACAACCCGGGCATCAATCACCTGATCAAAATGTCGATCAAGCTTGCCGATTTTCTCTTCTGCATGGTTTTTCAGGGCTTCTGTCAGGTCCAGGTGCTGACCGGTAATGGTAATTTGCATGGCGCTCTCCTGTCCTCTTGCGAGGATTGTTTATGATAATCGCCCCTGATCGGGGTCCGGCTTCAGTGTAGCGCCAACCGCCGCCACAAAAAACCCTGTATTATGGACGTCGAAAACTAAAGCCGCCGACGCTGGCTTGCCGGCGGGATATTAGCCGCTTCCCGATATTTGGCTACCGTCCGGCGGGCAATCTGAATGCCCTGATCGGCGAGAACCTTGGCAATTTCTGCATCACTTAAAGGATGTTTGGGATTTTCCGCCTGGGTCAATTTGATGAGCAGGGCGCGAATGGCCGTCGCTGATGCTGAGCCGCCACTGTCTGTTCCCACATGACTGGAAAAAAAGTACTTGAACTCGAAAAGACCTCGGGGAGTAACCATGTATTTCTGGTTGGTCACCCGGGAAACCGTGGATTCATGCATTTCCACGGTTTCAGCGATATGGCGCAGCACCATGGGGCGCATGGATTCCGGACCGTTGCTAAAAAAATCCTTCTGCTTATCCACAATTGCCCGAGCCACTTTCAAAATGGTTTCCTGACGACTTTGCAGGCTTTTGATAAACCAGCGTGCCTCATTGAGCTGATCCTGAATATATTTATGAGCGGCATCTTTGCCCCCGGCCATGCCCGCATAGCGGCGGTTGATGCGCAGCTTGGGCATGGCCTCAGGGTTCAGGTCAACCCGCAGACGCTTTCCGGACCAGCGCACAATCACATCGGGAATGACATACTCGGTATTTTCGCTTCCGACTTCTTCACCCGGTTTAGGGTTGAGGGCGGAAATGAGCGCCATGGCTGCTCCCAGCATGCCCTCATCAACCCCCAGACTGGCGCACAGCCGTGGATAATCATGGCGACCCAGGGCTTGCAAATGGTCTTTGACAACATCCATCGCCAACTTTTGCACGCTGGCGTCTACATCCGTCAACTGCCTGAGCTGCAACAAAAGACACTCACTCAGATCACGCGCCGCCACACCGGGAGGGTCAAAGTCCTGAACGCGCAACAATACCGCCTGGAAAACGGCAGCATCAGCACCCATAGCAGCAGCCAGATCGTCTGGATTTTCAACCAGATAACCGCGATCATCAATGGCATCAATGATCATCTCCGCCATGTTGCGCTCCTCAGGACTGAAGTGCGTCATATCCGCCTGCCAGCGCAGATAATCCTGAAGACTTTGACTGTGACTGTTCCGTGCTTCAAAGTCGGGAAGCTCATCATCAGAACCTCCACCTGATGCACTGGTGCCCAGATCAAACACGTCATCCCATTGGCTGTCGACCGGCAAATCATCAGGCAAAGTATCTTCCGCAGCCAGATCCAGCTGGCGATCTTCACCGGAGCTTTCACCGGGTTCTGGAGCGCTGCCGGGGACTCCGGTTTCTTCACCGGATACGTCCTCATCCAGAAGAGGATTGCTTTCCAGCATCCCCTGAACTTCCTGTTGCAGATCAACCGTCGATAACTGCAGCAGGCGGATGGCCTGCTGCAGCTGCGGGGTCATGGCCAAATGCTGACCGAGTTTGAGTTCTAAACCTTGTTTCATTGCCTTCCAGATTCAGATTCGAAACTGATCTCCCAGATATACCTGACGAACCATGGGATCATCCACGATTTCCTGTGGGCTCCCGGCCGTCAGCACCTTCCCATCATGCAGTATATAGGCGCGTTCGCAAATGCCTAATGTTTCGCGCACATTATGATCAGTAATCAGGATACCTATGCCGCGTTCACGTAAGTCCTGAATAAGACGTTGAATTTCTAAAACAGAAATCGGGTCGATCCCCGCAAAGGGTTCATCCAGCAAGATGAAGCGCGGACTCATGGCCAAGGCGCGCGCAATTTCCACCCTGCGCCGCTCGCCGCCGGAGAGACTGTGCCCCTTGGTGTCGCGCAGCAGGCCCAAATGCAATTCAGCCAGGAGCTGATCCAGGCGATCCTGGCGCTCGGCTTTACTGAGCGGCAGGGTCTCCAGAACCGCGAGAATATTATCTGCTGCGCTCATTTGCCGAAATACCGATGGTTCCTGAGGCAGGTAACCCAATCCCATGCGCGCCCGTTCATGCATGGGGAGTGCAGTGATATCACGTTGCTGCAGAAAAATATGACCGCGATTCGGACGTACCAGTCCGACCATCATGTAAAAAGTGGTGGTTTTGCCAGCGCCATTGGGGCCGAGCAAGCCCACGACTTCCCCGGCGGCAACCTGAACAGAAACATCCCGGACAACCGTACGACGACGATAGGATTTGACCAGGGACTGGGCCTGGAGCAGATCGCTCATGGCCTCCCACCGCTGGCAGAGCGGTTTGCTGCTGCAGGATAAAACACGGAGTGGACGCGCTGTCCGGGGGCTGCCGTCACTGCCGTTTGCTGGTTATTCAAAAAGTAGGTTACCTGCTGGCCACTGATTTCATTTTTTTCCTGCCAGAGATGGGCGTTTCCCTGCAACACAATTTCCCCCGAACCCGGCTTGTAAATCAGGGTATTTCCATAGCCGTGGCGCTGCGCGCTGGACATGGTAAAGCTGACGGGACTACCAGTTGCCGTGGCCGTTTGTACTTTGCCCTGCAGGGCAGCTATGACGAGTTTGTTGGCATGAATGACCACATCGCCCTGGGTCATAACGACATTGCCGAGATAAGTGGCCTGCTGGGAAGGCTTGTTTTCGGCATGCAGCGTATCTGCACTGATATGAATGGGTCCTTTGGCCAACGTCTGTTGGGCAGCAGGGGCCGCCAGGGCCGCCAGGGAAACTATCATCAGCCCGACCGGCCAGTAACGCCCTACCGAGCCATGCTTAAGGCGCATAAACACCACGTACATTCCGCAAAATATTGACCTCCTCGGTTTTGACCGACGCCCAAAGCCCCATTCCGGTCATCCAGTCCTGACCATGTTCCAGACGAACCGGATCCTGGGTGCTAATAATGCCCGTTTGCGGGTTATAGTGCACCCTCTCGGTCAGAAAACGGGTATCTGGTTTCATTGTCCCGATGACATTCCCCCACAGGGTAATCAGGTGGCTGGATCCATCGACCTTGCCCTGATTGGCGCTCAGATTCAGTTCCTGGCCGGGTCGAAAACGTTTGACTGCGACGTCTTTGAGTATGGTCTGATCGCGACGCGGTTCGTGATAGGCCGTGTGCGCCGTGGCCAGTAAGTCCAGCTTCCCGGCGGCATCATACTGGCGCATGACAACATCTTCAGCGGCCTGATCGCCCTTATGAATTTGACCGTGCCAGTCAATTTGCGGGAGCGACAGGGGGCGCTGCGGCCATGACCACCAGACCAGTCCGGCAAGACACATAAGCAGCACGGTAAAACCCAGGCTGGGAAGCCGCAAACGCAGCATCAACAATGCCCCTGTTGCCCAGCCTGGGTCAAAACGGCGGACCAGCAGCCCTTGGCCTGCAAAATCAGCTCACATAATTCCCGGACGGCCCCTCGGCCACCCTCATACTGGCTTTGCCAGTGAACCCGCTGGGCCAGTTCCGGATGGGCATCAGCTGGCACAGTGGCCAGCCCGACGCGCTGTAAAATGGGCAAATCAATGAGATCGTCACCCATGTACGCGACCATGGCATCTTCGACATTCAGCTCCAGCTTCAGCTCACTGTAAGCCAGATGTTTGTCCTTGCAGCCCTGAAAAAGATGTTTGATACCCAGGTCCCGGGCACGATGCGCCACTGCTGGAGAGAATCGTGCGGTAATAATGGCCAATTCCACGGCATGCGCCTGCAGCAGCTTGATCCCGTAACCATCGCGCACGTGAAAGGCTTTGCTTTCGGTGCCGGCATCATCAAAATACAGCCGTCCGTCGGTCATCACTCCATCCACGTCCAGGATCAGCAGCCGGATTTGCGCAGCACTTTCCATCAGGGTTTCCGCTGCCAAACGCTTCATACAATTCCGGCCCGAAGTAAATCATGCATATTCAAGGCGCCGACCAAGCGCTGATTGTCGTCCACAACCAGCAGCGCCCCCACCCGTTTGGCCTCCATCAGGGCCAAAGCCTCGGCCGCCAGAGCCTCAGCGCGGATGCTGCAGGGTTGGGCATGAGCCAGGGCAGACATGGGTTGCTCCCAGAGATCCTGACGTTCGGCAAAAGCCCGCCGCAAATCGCCATCGGTGAAAATTCCCAACACCCGATCCTCGCCATCCACCACAGCGGTCATCCCCAAGCCTTTGCTGCTCATTTCCAGAACAGCATCACGCAGCATGGTCTCCAGGAATACCTTTGGCAAAGCCTGGCCTTGGTGCATCACATCCTGAACCCGGAGCAACAGTCGCTTGCCAAGGCTTCCACCGGGATGGGAAAGCGCGAAATCATCCGCCGAAAAACCGCGTGCCTGCAACAAGGCCATGGCCAGGGCATCGCCCATGGCCAGAGTTGCCGTGGTAGACGCCGTCGGCGCAAGATTCAGAGGACAGGCTTCGCGCAGCACACTGCAATTGAGATGCACAGCGGCACTGCGCGCCAGGGTCGATTGGGGGTTTCCGGTCATGGCGATCAGTGGCACGGCCAGACGCTTGACCACCGGAAGAATGGCCAGCAATTCAGCCGTTTCACCCGAATTGGAGAGCGCCAGAAGACAATCAGAGCGGGTCAGCATGCCCAGATCGCCATGACTGCCCTCCGCAGGGTGCAGAAATAAAGCCGGACTGCCCGTACTGGCCAGGGTCGCGGCGATTTTTTTGCCGATGATGCCGGATTTGCCCATACCACTCACCACCACCCGGCCCGAACATTGGAGAAGTAACCCGCAAGCCTGGACAAAACTGTCGTCAAGACGTGCTTCCAATGCACTTACCGCTTCAGCCTCCAGACGCAAAACATCACGCCCGGTAGCCAACAGATTATCGACATCCATGCTTACTGCCATTCTGACAAACACTTAATCTGCACGATCACCGTCCTGTTCCTGAATGGCTTCATAGACTGCATGACAATGGGGATGAGCCGCCATGACCTTGTCAATATCTGCAAATGAAGTCTGGCGCAGCAAGGTCCAGCAACGCATATTTTCTGCGGCCAGACTTTCGGGATGCTGTGCATACCAGTTGCTGCTGTCCTTGGGCGTATTGCCGACAAGCACTTGCCCCCGCGCCCACCACAATAGCAGGGCAAAAAGTGCTAGCGCACCAATAATGACCAACGTATATACAATTTTCATAAATTCTGCTGGAAGACCCGGGTTAAGTTAAACTTCTTCGTGATATTGCTGGTTCAACAATTGTACCAGTTTCCCTTCGCGCTCAGTAATATCCGCCATCAGGCGGTCGCTGAAATCCTGCCAGAATAATTGCAGACGGGCGAGATCTTCTCCTTCTGCAAACTGGCCCATCAATTCGCCCACCTTTTCAACGACTTCACGAAGTTGCAAACTGGTACTCAGGGCATTTTTAATTTGTTCGCGAGGATGGGGTATCCAGCTCCGGTCACTGACGTAAGAGCGCAAACGCTCACCATACTCCAGAACCCGTTTGCGCAACTTGCCGCCAAGCCCAATTTGCTGACTGCGCAAATCCCCCCAGACAGCGAGTTCCATCAAATCAACCCAGTCTTTCCGCCAGCGTTTTCGGAGTTCGGCGGACACAGATATCGCGTCCTGGACGGCTACCAGGTCAAATTCCATCTTGCCGTACCCTGCATATTTCCTGCGCCACTTGCCATCGCTCCGGCGTACCTACATCGGTCCATATTCCCTGATACAGGGTCCCCTCCACCACACCCGCTGCAATCCACTGTCGCAACCAGGGCGCCAAGGGTGCCGATTGCTCCGGATAGCCCCGCAACAGCGCCGGATCTATGCGGGCAATTCCTGCATAAGTATGACGTTCTTCGCCCTGCAACACCACCATCCCCGCATTCAGGGCAAAGTCTCCTGCGGGATGATGGGGTGGATTGGGCACTAGAACCAGATACACCGCAGCCGGTGATACCTGGAGCAGGACATTCAAGGGAAAATCCGTACAAATATCGCCATTGACCAGCAAAAATGGAGCACCTCCTAGTTGTGGCAAAGCCCGGATCAAAGCGCCACCCGTCTCCAGGCGTCCCGATCTTTCGTCACTGTAGATAATGCGCACTCCCTGCCAATTGTAACCCAGCTTTTCCACAATCAGGTCGCCCAGATGACCGATATTGATGATGACCTCGCAGACTCCCGCAGCGGCCAGGGATTCCAGATGCCGCACGATGAGCGGTTTTCCCCCGACTTCCAGCAAGGGCTTGGGAAGATGGTCCGTGTAGGGACGTAAGCGTTCACCCCGCCCGGCTGCGAGGATCATCGCCCGGGTCATAGCGCCAGCCAGACCGAGAACTGCGGGAAAAATATTTGCAGCTGCGCATCACTGGCCAAGGCATCCAGTACATATTTGCGAAATTGCGGTAGTAAATCCAGATAACCCGACTTGCCATCGCGATAGGCCAAGCGGCAAAAAATTCCCAAAATCTTGATGTTGCGTTGCAATGCCATCCATTCGACACTGCGTACAAAGGACTCCTGCGGCAATACCGCCCTGCCAGTTTTGCTGAGTCGGCCCTGAAAATCCAGAATCCATTGGTGCCGGCGGGCAGAGCCCCAATCCCAGTAACGATCCCAAAGCAAGGAGGCCAGATCATAGGTCCAGGGGCCGATCACAGCGTCCTGAAAATCAATCATCACCAAGCGCCGGGGATCGGTCTGCAGCATGAGATTGCGGGCGTGGAAATCCCGATGGACCCAGACCTGAGGCTGATTGAGGGCATTGTCCTGCAACAGTGCAAACAGCTTTTGCAAGTTCTGCTGCGCTTCTTCATCCGGCGTCACCCCCAGATGCCTGAGCAAATACCAGTCATAAAACAAAGTCAGCTCTTCGCCCAGACGTTGCCTTGAAAAAAACGGTAGACGAGGTCGCGCATCATCCTTTCTGCCCGCGCTTTGCAGGGCAATAATGAGATCCAGCGCCTGCTGCATCCAGAACTCCGTTTCCGTGCCTGTATCCAGAATGGCCTTGAGATCCGTAGTTCCCAGATCTTCAAGGAGCACAAATCCCGGCTGCAACTGCGCTGCCAGAATTTTTGGCACGGGCAGTCCAGCACTTTGCCAGCGCTGCTGAACCCGTAGAAAGGGCAAAATATCCTCAGGTGGTGGCGCATCCATAAACAGCCGCTGGTCTGGCAAACGCCAGTAATGCCGGCCACTGGCATCACCGGGAATGGCCTGAGACTGTCCAGCATCCACGCCCCTGGCCTGCAGCCAGGCTGCTGCATCTGGCGATATTTGTCCGGCCGAAACAGCGGGCGTCAAAATTTTTCTGGTGTTTAGAGATTGCGACATAAAAGCATTTTGTGCGATTTTAGGCGCCTATGAAAAGCCCTCTTCAGCAGGTTCGCAAATTTCGACACGGAAAATCTCTTCCGTCCGGGCACGTTGCTTCTCCACGTCGCCGCATTTGCCTGGCCCTGCTGGCAGCATTACTATACCCCGGTCCCGCCTGGGCTACGACTGTGGAAAAGCCGGTGACCCTGTATGCCGATCAAGTCAACGGAATGGGCAGTGGGCACTGGACGGCCAAGGGTAATGTCGAAGTACTTTATGGAGATCGGCGGGTTTACGCCGATACGGTGCATTACGACCAGGCCAAAGATGAAATTCTGGCTGATGGCCACGTGCGGATGGTGAGCCCCGGCATGGTCACAGCAGCCCCCCAGGCAACCATTCATCTCAAGGCCAACGAGGGGATAGTCGTACACCCCCGTTATCTGCTCGAAGCCGAGCAGGGACATGGTCATGCAGAAAGTGGTCGCGAGTTGAGCAAGGGTCACTATCAGCTGAATGAGGCTTGCTACACAACCTGCCACGGCAAGGTACCCGCCTGGCAACTGTGGAGCAGTCAGATCGACCTCAACCAGAACGACAACTATGTGACGACCAAAAATACTACGCTGAATGTATCCGGTCTTCCGGTATTCTGGATGCCCTATTTCAGCTTTCCGCTCAAGCGCCATTCCGGTTTTCTGGCCCCCGGCCTGGGCAGCTCCACCGTCAACGGCTTTTATCTGGGCATACCCTACTATTTCGACATTGCCCGCAACCTGGATGACACCTTTACCCTGAATTACTTCACCCGGCGTGGTGTCATGCTGCAAAATGAATTTCGTTATCTCGAACCGAACTACAGCGGCAAGCTTTTTCTGGATTTGTTACCTTCGGACCAACTGACCCATAAAAACGTCTGGGCATTGTCCTGGCAGCACATCCAGAATCTCGGCGACGGCTTCAGTTTCAACGTCAATTACAATCGGGTCAGTTACAAAAACTTTCTTTCCGATTTCGGCAGCACTGCGGGTTTCGGCAGCAGTTTTATTGGCGGTATTGGTAACGCCCCTTACATTACTTCGACCGGCGGAATTTACTACAACAATGCCCACATCAGTGCCGGTGCCGAATTACAGGGTTACCAGGAACTCGCGCCAGACAGCAACGCACCTTATGCCCAGTTGCCGCGCATTTATGCAGATGGCTACTGGCGGGTGGGACGCAGCGGCTACTTCAACTGGCATAGCAGCTTCAATTATTTTTCTGCTTCCACCGGACCCATTGGTCAGCGCCTGGATCTGACCCCCACTCTGGGATGGCGCTTCAGCCGGGGTTGGGGCTTCCTCGAACCCCAGGCCCGCCTCTACTACAGCCATTATCAAATTCAACGCAATGCCCCTTATGCGCGCGCCATAAACCGCACCCTCCCCGCCCTGAGCCTGAAGGGTGGACTGAATTTTGTCCGCTATGGCAGCAATGGCAGCACGGCGCTCCTGCAACCGATTTTCAAATATACCTACATTCCCTTGCAGGCCCAGAATGACATTCCCAATTTTGACGCCAGCACGCCTTACCTGGATTTTCCCGGCATTTTTAGCGACAACGTACTGTTTACCGGCAGTGACCGGATAAATGCTGCCAATCAAATTGCCTATGGGCTACGTGGTACCTGGCTGACCCCCACGGGCCGTCAGCTCTGGGAAGCAGCCGTCGGGCAAATTCGCTATTTCAATCACGAACAGATCAATCTGGCTGGTGATATTGTTCCGCAGGCCACACAGTCCAATTATTTTTTCGAGGGACAATACGCCCCCGTTGCCGACATGAACCTGCTCGCCAGCACCCAGATCAACCCGCAACATAGCCAGCTCGACCGCCTCAATCTGCGCGCCCAATGGTTGCCGGGACCGCAGCGGGTGATCAACCTCGATTACCGCTTTACCCGGGATTTCGTCGACCAAACCGGTGTTTCCGGTGCCTGGCCGGTATTCCGGAACTGGCAGTTACTGGGGAGCTATCAGTATGATGTTACCGACAGCAAGCCTCTGGAGGAGCTGGTGGGGATCGGCTATGATGGCGGCTGCTGGGCAGCGCACATGATGGTATATCATCAGATCCTGCTTGGCGGGCAGTCCAATAATGCTGTTTATTTCGAGATCGTGTTGCGCGGCCTAACCAGCCTGGGTAATGCCTCAACCGGTTTGCTCAGCCAGTATGTGCCGGGCGCCAGTATGGAGTTTTGATGTCCTGCAAACGTCGTCCACTTGTTATTGCCCTGAGCCTGCTGCTTGGAACCCTGCCCGTTGCGGGCTGGGCCAGCACGCCTTTCCTGAACCGGGATACCCTCCTGGCCCAAGCGCCAGCGCCTGCTGTTGATTCTGCACCGGCAACGCATACTTATTCGGAAGACTCTGCACTGGCACCCATGAATGCGCCAATGCCCAGCAACGCGGTGAATCTGGATAAAATCGTAGCCATCGTCAACGACAATATCATCACCTCCATGCAACTGGAGCAACGCGTCAGCGCGGTGCGCGCCCATCTCCAGCAGAGTGATCCCAATGCCATGCCTGCGGATGACATTTTGCGCCGTCAGGTGCTGCAACAGATGATTTTGCAGGATATCGAATTACAAATGGCGCAACGCGCCAACATAAAAGTGGACAAAGGCATGCTGGATCAGGCCGTCAACAACCTGGCCCAGGCCAACCACATGACCGCTGACCAGTTACGTCAAGCATTGAGTAGTCAGGGACAATCCTGGGAAACCTTCACAAACGATCTCAAGGATCGCATTATTGTTGACCGACTCATGCAGCAGGAAGTGGAAAGCCGCGTCCATGTGGGGCCTGACGAAGTCAAAACCTTCGCTCATCAACTCAAGGACATGGGCGGAGTCAGCTTCAACCTGCAGCAGATATTCATCCCCATGCCCAACAACCCGACCCCCAACGCCATCAGCACAGCCCGCCAACAGGCCACCGAAGTCCGGAATCACCTGATTGCCGGGGAAGACTTTTCACGTCTCGCAGCGCAAGTCAGCAGTGGCCGCGATGCCCTGCAGGGCGGTCGGATAGGCTGGGTGAAAGCCGGAGAGCTCCCCCCCTCGGTGTCTCAGGCCCTCATGTCCCTGAAAACCGGGGATATCAGCCAGGTCATCGCCGGACCCACCGGTTTCCACATTTTCAAGATCCTCGACAAAAAAGACGAACAACCAACCATCACTGAGGTCAAAGCAGCAGCCATCGTGCTCCGCGCTGGCAGTAGCCTGCAACTTCAGGAAGCAGAAGATCGCGCCCAGGATATTCAGACTGCCCTTCAGAATGGCAGCCGTTTCTCGGAACTGGCGCGGAACTACAGTCAGGATCCCAACACCGCTGCAAAAGGCGGAGAAATGGGCTGGATTACCCCGGGACAGCTGCCAGACACCCTTGAACGGACTTTGCTCACCTTGCAGCCCGGAGCCGTCAGCAGTCCCATTCGTGAAGGCGATGCGATTTACATCCTGCAGTCCCAGGGCCGGCGTCAGCAGCCCGTGGAAGAAAAACAGATCATGGCAGCAGCACGCATGCAGCTCTTTAACCGGATTGTCCGTGAACGCATGGACGAATGGCAACATCGGATTCGTGACAGTGCCTATGTAGAAATTCTGGAACCCAATCTACGCGGCAGCGATGCCTGAAATTCTGCATAGTACCCCGGCAACTGTCGCAAGCGGCAACCGCATTCAGGGCAGTCTGACCCCGACCTGGACCCTGTTTTACAAGGAAACCCTGCGTTTCGGTAAAGTCTGGTTGCAAACCATTGCCGCCCCGCTGATTACCACCATTCTCTATCTGGTGGTTTTCGGGCATGCTCTGGGCAGTCATATCACCGTGTATCCAGGTGTCAGTTATACGGCTTTCATTGTGCCCGGCTTGATGATGATGTCTGTGCTCCAAAATGCCTTCGCGAACAGCTCTTCCAGCCTGATTCAATCCAAGGTGACCGGAAATATTGTGTTTGTGCTGCTCAGCCCGCTCACGCCCACGGAAATTTTTACGGCCATGGTCGCCGCTTCGGTGTTCCGGGGTATTTTAGTGGGACTGGCTATTTTTGCCCTGGCTTTACTGTATCTGCACATTCCCGTGCTGCATCCCTTCTGGATTCTGGTTTTCGCCATTCTTGGGGCCAGCGGCATGGGTAGTTTGGGTTTGATAGCGGGCCTCTGGGCCGAAAAATTCGATCAGATCGCCGGTTTTCAGAATTTTGTCATTATGCCCCTGACCTTTCTGGCCGGAGTATTTTACTCGGTGCAATCCCTGCCGGGGATCTGGCGGCAGATTTCCCTGATTAACCCTTTTTTCTACATCATTGATGGCTTTCGTTACGGTTTTTTTGCCGATTCGGATGTCAGTGTCTGGGCCAGCCTGGGGGTCAGCCTGGCTTTTGCACTCATCACCGGCTTTTTTGCCTGGCGCCTGCTTGATCGGGGTTACAAGCTGCGCCAGTAATACAGCACGCCATACGAAAATAGCCGCTTTGAAAAGGGGATCACAAATCTCCTGTTATGGGATACAATGTTCCACATGAACGCCAACATGATCAAATCACTTATTCAGCAAGAACTCCCGGATGCCCTGGTTGAAGTACAGGGAGACGACGGTGCCCATTTTGAAGCACTGGTCATCTCGGCTACTTTTACCGATTTGTCCCCTGTCAAACAACACCAGCGGGTTTATGCCGCTCTGGGTGAACGCATGCGTGAAGAAATTCATGCACTTTCCCTGCGCACTCTCACCCCTGAACAGGCCGAGCAGATCCGTCATTCTGCCCAGCACTGAAACCATCCACGCCCGACACGTCACGAGGATTACCATGGCTACGATTCAAGAACTCATTCAGGAACAAGTTGAAAAACACCCTGTTGTGCTTTACATGAAGGGCAACCCCCGCGCGCCTCAGTGCGGATTCTCGGCGCGCGCCATACAATTGCTGCAACAGTCGGGAGTGAAGGAATTATTCACTGTGGACGTTCTCGCCGATCCCCAGATTCGCGACGGTATCAAGCAGTTTTCCAGCTGGCCAACCATTCCCCAGTTGTATATTCAAGGTGAATTTGTCGGCGGCTCCGACATCATGTCTGATCTCTACCAGCAGGGCGAACTCCAGAAGCTGGTGGAAAAAGCCCAAAACGCCTGAAAGGTTAGCATCGACCCTTATGGATAAACTGCTGCTGCGTGGTAATGGCCCCCTGCGTGGCGAACTACGGATTTCCGGGGCCAAAAATGCGGCGCTGCCCTGCCTCGCTGCCACCTTGCTGGCAAAAGAACCCGTACAGCTTCGTAATATCCCACATCTCCGGGACATTACCACTACCCTGGAACTCCTCAGCACCCTCGGAGCCAGAGTCCTGGTGGACGGTCAACTCGGTATCGAAGTGGATCCCCGGCCGGTACACTCGCTGGTGGCTCCCTACGAACTGGTAAAAACCATGCGGGCATCCATTCTGGTGCTCGGCCCACTCCTCGCCCGCCACGGTTCTGCTGAAGTCAGCCTGCCGGGAGGCTGCGCCATTGGTAGTCGTCCCGTCAGTGTCCACCTGAGCGGTTTGCAGGCCCTGGGTGCGGAAATTACGGTGGAAAATGGCTTTGTCAAAGCCAGGGCGGCAAAACTCATCGGCGCCCGGATTGTCATGGAAATCGTTTCTGTCACCGGCACCGAAAACCTGCTCATGGCAGCGACACTGGCCGAGGGGCACACCACGCTCGAAAATGCGGCCCGCGAGCCCGAAATTGTGGATCTTGCCCGCTGTCTGAATGCCATGGGCGCGCGCATTTCCGGGGCGGGCACTTCGGTCATTGAGATAGAAGGTGTCAAAGAATTACATGGTGCCGAACACAGCGTGGTAGCTGATCGCATTGAAACCGGCACTTATCTGGTCGCCGCAGCCATGGCCGGGGGCGATGTCTGCCTCAAACGTACTGACGCCAGTCTCCTGGAAAGCGTCATCCTCAAATTGCGTGAAGCCGGGGCAGAGGTAACAACGGGCGCCGACCTGATTCGCCTGCGCATGAAGCAGCGACCCAAGGCCGTAGACATTCGTACCGCCCCTTTTCCTGCTTTCCCAACGGACATGCAGGCGCAGTTCATGGCCCTCAATTGCATTGCCGAAGGCAGCGGCGTGATTACGGAAACGATCTTTGAAAATCGCTTCATGCACGTTTCCGAATTGCAGCGCCTCGGGGCGGAAATTACCGCCGACGGTAAAACGGCGGTAGTCCGGGGTGTTCCGAAGTTGCGCGGCGCACCGGTCATGGCCACCGATCTGCGTGCCTCGGCCTGTCTGGTTCTGGCTGGTCTGGTCGCTGAAGGGGAAACCCTGATCGACCGGATTTATCATCTTGATCGTGGCTACGAAGTCATTGAAGAAAAACTGGGCGCTCTCGGCGCGGATATTCGACGTATCAGCAATAGTGGTCTCAGGAGCGCATCATGAATACCGGCATCACCATCGCCCTGTCCAAGGGCCGTATTCTTCAGGAAGCCATTCCGTTATTTGCCGGTGCGGGCATCGAACTGGCCGAAGATCCCGATGAATCACGTAAACTCATCATTCCCAGCACCGATCCGCAAGTGCGTTTTCTGGTGATTCGTGCCAGCGATGTCCCTACCTATGTGACCTGGGGTGCTGCCGATGTCGGTATCGCCGGAAAAGATGTGCTGCTCGAACAGGAAGGACTGGATTTGTATGAACCGCTGGACTTGCGCATTGGCCTATGTCGCATGTCCGTGGCAGAGCCTGCCGCGCTGGCTGCCACCGATGCCCCGCAACGCTGGGAGCGGGTGCGGATTGCCACCAAATACCCGCACATTACCCGGGACTATTTTCATAGTCGTGGGGTGCAGACCGAAATCATCAAATTGTACGGCAGCATGGAGCTGGCGCCTCTGGTCGGACTTGCGGATCGTATTGTCGATCTGGTTTCCAGCGGTCGGACGCTTCTGGAAAACGGCCTCGTCGAAGTCGAGGAAATCATGCCGATTTCCAGCCGCCTGGTAGTCAATCGGGCCGCCATGAAACTCAAGCGCCGCGCCATTGAACAGCTGATTACCCAACTGGAGGCACAGGTCCGCTCATGAATCGTCTCGACACCCGCGACTCTGATTTCACCCGGCAGTTTCATGCCCTGCATGATTGGGATGCCAATCTGGATGATCAGGTAGAAGGCCGGGTCAGGGAGATTGTCCATGCCGTGCGCGACCGGGGGGACGCCGCCTTACGGGAATTTACCGAACGCTTCGATGGTTTGAGCACCGCTTCTGCAGCTGACCTGGAAATACCCCGGACGGCTCTGGAACAGGCTTTAAACAGCCTGGAACCCTTGCAGCGTGCGGCCCTGGAAGAAGCCGCCCAACGTATTCGCGCTTATCACAAACATCAGCGCAGCGAGAGCTGGAGTTTCAGCGAAGATGATGGTACCCGGCTTGGCCAGCGCATTTTGCCCTTGTCCCGGGTGGGTATTTATGTACCCGGCGGCAAGGCTGCCTACCCCAGCTCGGTGCTGATGAACGCCATCCCTGCCCAGGTTGCCGGGGTTCAGGAGATAATCATGGTTGTCCCTACCCCCAAAGGTCAGGTGAACTCCTGGGTATTGGCCGCTGCCGCCATTGCCGGGGTGCATCGGGTGTTTTGCGTGGGGGGTGCTCAAGCCGTTGCAGCACTGGCTTATGGAACCGAAACCGTTCCTGCCGTCGACAAAATCGTCGGTCCCGGCAATATTTATGTCGCCACGGCCAAGCGTATGGTTTTTGGTCGGGTAGGCATCGATATGATTGCCGGCCCCAGCGAAATCCTGGTGATCAGTGATGGGTCTGCGCCTGCAGAATGGCTGGCCTGGGATCTTCTGTCTCAGGCAGAACACGATGAAATTGCCCAGAGTATTTTCATCAGTTGGGATGACGCCCACATTGACGCTGTGGTCAGCGCAGTGGATCAGGCTCTGAGCGTGCTCGACCGCGCCCCCATCGCCGGTAAAAGCTGGGCAGATCGCGGGGCGGTGATCCGCGTGCGTGACCGTGCCGAAGCCTGCGAAGTCGCCAACAGGGTTGCCGCAGAGCATCTGGAGCTGGCAGTAGCTGATCCGGAAAGCTGGCTGCCCGACATTCATAATGCGGGCGCCATATTCATGGGTATTCACAGCTGTGAGGCACTGGGTGATTATGTAGCGGGACCCAATCATGTTCTGCCCACCGGGGGCAGTGCCCGGTTTTCCTCGCCGCTGGGTGTTTATGATTTCGTAAAACGCAGCAGTCTCATTCAGGCGAGTGCGGCTGGTGCCAACACTCTTGGCCAGCTGGCCGAGCGGCTGGCGCTGGGTGAAGGGCTGACCGCTCATGCCCGTTCTGCGGCCTGTCGCGTCACGGACCGGCAAAAATGAATAGCCTGACGCTGATGGAAGTTCTGCTGCGCCCGCAACTGCTGGCCAGCAAAGCTTATGCAGTCGCGCCCAGCACCGGCCTGATCAAGCTGGATGCCATGGAAAATCCCTATGGGCTCCCCGATCTGCTGCGCCAGGCCTGGCTGGAAAGTCTGAGCGATGCCCCCATTAACCGATATCCTGATCCCCATCCTGACAGCCTGATTACTGCCCTCAAAAAGCATATCGGCCTGCCTGCGGGTATTGAACTCATGCTGGGCAACGGCTCCGATGAACTGATTCAGATTCTGGTGACCGCTGTGGCCGGAACAGGACGGCCGATCATGGCGGTTGATCCCAGTTTCGTCATGTATCGTTTGCTCGCCGAGCAACTGGGACTGCCCTTCATCGGCGTGCCCCTGGATGCGGAATTTCAGCTGGATTTACCCGCAATGCTCCGGGCCATCGCCGAACATCAGCCCGCCATCGTGTTTCTCGACTGGCCCAATAATCCCAGCGGCAGCCTGTTCCCGGAAGCCGACCTCGCGGCCATTATCCAGGCGGCTCCCGGTCTGGTGGTGGTGGATGAAGCCTATCATGCCTTCAGTCAAACCACTTTTGCCGGGCGACTCGGACAATATCCCAACCTGCTGCTGTTGCGTACGCTTTCCAAAGAAGGTCTGGCAGGACTCCGCCTCGGCATGCTGGCAGGGCCATCCGCCTGGATTCAGGAACTGGACAAATTACGTCTGCCCTACAATATCAACATCCTGACTCAACGCAGTGCCGCCTTTTATCTCCAGCACAGCACCGTACTCGATGAACAGGCGGATATTCTGCGCGCCGAACGAGACAGGATGTTCAAGACCATCTCCGCCATGGGCCTGGCAGTCTGGCCCAGTGCCGCCAATTTCCTGCTTTTCCATACGCCCGGGAAAGCAGCGGAAATATACGCAGGTCTGAAAAACGGGGGGATATTGATCAAAGCCTTTACAGGCCACCCCCGTCTCGGCGACTATCTGCGGGTGAGTGTCGGCAAACCTGCCGAAAACAGCCGTTTTCTCTCCGTACTGGAGTCATTACTGTGAAGCCGCGCCAAGCTGAAGTCGAAAGAAACACCCTTGAAACCCAGATTCGCGTCCAGATCAATCTGGATGGCTCGGGACAGGCGGATCTGCATACCGGTCTGCCTTTTCTCGACCACATGATTCATCAGATTGTGCGTCACGGGCTTTTTGATCTGAGCATTCAGGCTCAGGGCGATCTCGACATTGATGCCCATCATACGGTCGAAGACATCGGCATCACGCTGGGTCAGGCTTTTGCTCAGGCAGTGGGGGACAAATCCGGCATCCAGCGCTATGGACACGCTTATGTACCTCTGGACGAAGCCCTGTCGCGGGTGGTTGTGGATCTTTCCGGCCGCCCCGGTCTGGTGTTTGCCGTAGAATTCCCGCGCGCCCAGGTTGGCGGCTTTGATGTGGATCTTTTCCATGAGTTTTTTCAGGGATTCGTCAACCACGCCATGCTCACCCTGCATCTGGATGCCTTGCGCGGCCGTAATACCCACCACATTGCCGAAACCCTGTTCAAGGCCTGTGGTCGCGCCCTGCGCATGGCGGTCAGCCCCGACCCCCGAATGGCCGGTAATATCCCCAGTACCAAAGGAACCCTGAGCCTATGAACGGTAACAGGGTGGGCATTATTGATTACGGGATGGGGAACCTCTATTCCGTAGCCAAGGCCGTGGAGTACCTGGGCGGTAAAGCCGTTGTCAGTGATCAGGTGAGTGAACTGGCCACTACGGATCGCATTATTTTCCCCGGTGTTGGTGCCTTCGGGGATTGTATGGCGGCATTGGAAGCGCGCGAACTCAGCGATTTTGTCCGCGTAGCTGCCCAGACCCGCCCCTTTCTGGGCATCTGTCTGGGCATGCAGATGCTGATGGACAGCAGTGAAGAACATGGCGAACATGCGGGTCTTGGCCTCCTGCCGGGCCGCGTCATCCCCTTTCCCGAAGAAGCCCTGCACAGCGCCGATGGTCGTCGCCTGAAAATCCCGCACATGGGCTGGAATGAGTTGCATCAACTGGTGGATCACCCGCTGTTCGCCGGTGTTCCGCAAAATGCCCAATTTTATTTTGTGCATTCGTATTACGTGGAGCCTTCTGCACCGGAAATCCTCGCGGCTTTCAGCGATTATGCTTTTCCCTTCTGTGCAGCTGTCGCAGCGGACAACCTTTTTGCCATGCAATGTCACCCGGAAAAAAGTGGCAGCGCCGGCCTGCGCCTGCTCGGCAATTTTCTTGCCTGGGATGGAGACTGCGGCTCCCAATGTGCCATCTGAGCTGATCTTGCTGAAAAATTTTTTACGGAGGATGTTGTCATGCTGTTGATTCCGGCCATCGACCTTAAAGGCGGCAGTTGTGTGCGCTTGCGCCAGGGACGCATGGAAGACCATACCATTTTTTCTGATGATCCTGTTGCCACGGCCCAGCGCTGGGTAGATGGTGGCGCAAAACGTCTGCATATTGTTGATCTGGATGGAGCCGTACAGGGTGAGCCGGTCAATGCCAAAGCCATCGCGGCCATTTGTGAACACTTTCCAGACCTGGAAATTCAGGTTGGCGGTGGCATCCGCAGCGAGGAACAAATTGAAACCTACATCCAGGCGGGGGTGCGCTATGTCATTATCGGCACCCAGGCAGTCAAGGCACCGGGCTTCGTCCGCGATGCAGCCGTCAGCTTTCCCGGCCACATCATGGTCGGCATTGACGCCCGGGATGGCAAGGTAGCCACCGAAGGCTGGTCCAAGCTGTCCCGCCACGATCCCGTGGATCTTGCCCAACATTTTGCTGCCGATGGCATCGAAGCCATTATCTACACTGATATCAGCCGCGACGGCATGTTGAGTGGACCCAATATACCCGCCACGGTAGCACTGGCGCAGGCCGTCCCGGTTCCGGTCATCGCCTCGGGAGGCATTGCCGACCTCGACCAGGTGCTGGCGCTCAAAGCCCACGAAGACGATGGGGTAATGGGTGCCATCACCGGCCGGGCGATTTATGAAGGGACACTGGACTTTGCCAGTGCCCGCGCCCAGGCCGAGGCTTAGGGCCATGCTTTCCAGGCGCATCATTCCCTGTCTGGATATTGACCATGGCCGCGTCGTCAAAGGTGTCCAGTTCGTCGCCCTGCGCGATGCCGGTGACCCGGTAGAAGTGGCCAAACGCTACAATGATGAAGGCGCTGACGAGCTGACTTTTCTCGATATTTCGGCCAGTTATGAACAAAGGGGCACCCTGGCAGAGGTAGTTTCGGCAGTTGCTGCCCAGGTATTCATCCCTCTGACCGTCGGTGGCGGGGTGCGCAGCGTCGACGACATCCGCACCCTGCTGCTGGCAGGTGCGGACAAAGTCAGCATCAATAGTGCGGCCGTCAAGGAACCGGAACTGGTGCGTGCGGCGGCCCGGCGTTTTGGCAACTCCTGCATCGTGGTCGCTATTGATGCCAAACGCGTCGATGACCACTGGGAGGTATTCACCCACGGAGGCCGTCATTCCACCGGTCTCAACGCCATCACCTGGGCGCAGCAGATGGCGGACTATGGCGCCGGAGAAATCCTGCTGACCAGTATGGATCGGGATGGAACCGGTGTGGGATTTGATCTGGAGCTGACCCGCGCTGTCAGTGATGCGGTTCCGGTTCCGGTTATCGCTTCGGGTGGCGTCGGTGCCATTGAACATTTTGCCGAAGGCGTTGTGCAAGGTCATGCCGACGCCGTGCTGGCCGCCAGTGTTTTTCATTTCGGACAGTTTCGCATTGCCGAAGTCAAAGCCGAAATGGTCAAAGCCGGTATTCCCGTGCGGGAAAGCATCTGAAAACGCCGGCTGTGCATCCAGCATCAGACATATTGCGTAGTTTATAGAAACACACATACTTCGGGGGTTTATAGCGGCATGGGTGATAACCAGTACAACGCTCTCCTGGCAGCCGTACGCTGGAATGCCGATGGTCTGGTTCCGGCCATTGCCCAGGATGCCCGCAGCGGTAGGGTCCTGATGCTCGCCTGGATGAATGCCGAAGCCTTAACAGCGACTTTGCGGGACGAGATGGGCACCTACTGGTCACGTTCCCGGCAAGCCCTCTGGCGCAAGGGAGAAAGCTCCGGCCATTTTCAGCATCTGGTCGATCTGCGCCTGGATTGTGACGGCGATACACTGCTGATGCGGGTTATCCAGGAAGGGCCGGCCTGCCATACCGGCGAGGCCACCTGCTTTTTTCAGGGAGCGCCCGGTGCCGAAGGTTGGCAGCACCAGGCTCCGCCCCCAGGCAGCATTCTCGACAGCCTGCAGAGCACCTTACATCAACGTCGACAGGCTGATCCCGGCCAGTCCTACGTCGCGCAACTGCTCCATGGCGGCCAGGACCGGATCCTGAAAAAAGTGGGCGAAGAAGCCACAGAATTTGTGTTGGCCTGCAAAAATCATGAGAAAAAACCGATTATTGCCGAGGCTGCTGACCTGCTGTTTCACCTGATGGTGGCTCTGGAGGAACAGGATTTGCATGTAGATGATGTCCTCGCTGAACTGGCGAAACGCGAAGGAATTTCCGGCCTGGATGAAAAAGCTGCAAGGCGTCCGCTGGCTTGACGCAACAGAATTTTTTTTCTATGGTCAAAGAGTTAGGTTGTAGCGCATAGCCCTTTCGGGGCAAGGAGAGCAGTGATGGGCGCTTTTAGTATCTGGCATTTGATTATTATTTTATTGATTGTTGTAGCCCTGTTCGGCACCGCAAAATTGCGGAATGTTGGCTCGGATCTAGGCTCTGCAATCAAAAGCTTCCGTTCTGCCGTCAAGGAAGAGGAAGAAGAGAAAAAGGATGCGAGCATTGGTCATACCATCGATGCCAGCGTTCAGCCCAGTAAAGAGCACGAAACCGTTAATCGTTGATCGGTCATGTTTGATTTCAGTTTTGGCGAACTGGCACTTCTGGGCATTATTGTTCTGCTGGTGGTCGGCCCGGAAAAAATGCCTGAAATGGCTCGAACTGCAGGCAAGTGGTACGGTGTCATGCGCCGTACCATGAATGGTCTGCGTTCTGAAGTAGAGCAGCAGCTTTTGCTGGACGATTTGCGCAAGGAAGCAGACAAGTTAAGGGATTATGCCAGTGAGGAAATTTTACCGGGTGACATAACCGCTTCTGCGTCGCTTCGGGAAACCCGCGCCAACGAACTTGCCTCCGAAGCATCCCCTCCACAAGAAAGCGGGCCAAGACAAACGGAACTCGACATTGATGTCGTACCACCAGCCATACATTCTGATGACCTGCCTGGACCAGAAGATCGCCTGCATTGATGGCCGTTCTCTACTGCTGATGGAGTAGTTATTTTCACTTTTCCCTGTATGCCTTCTATCCCTTCATACGGCCTGGATGCTTGCACACACACTTTTTTTTGTATTCCGCCTGAGGAAATTGCTTAAACATGGAGAAATTGGCGGAGAACACTTTTATTGGTCATTTGCTGGAACTGCGTCGCCGGGTACTGGTATCCGTCATCGCCATTTTTGTTGGTTTTCTCGTTTCCTATCCCTTTTCCAAAACCATTTATAATATTCTTGCTGCCCCCCTGATTGCGGTTCTGCCCAAAGGCAGTCACCTGATCTACACCAGCCTTCCCGAAGTATTTCTCACCTATATTCAGTTGTCCCTGATTTCAGGATTTGTGCTGGCACTGCCCGTAGTGCTTTATCAATTCTGGGCTTTTCTGGCTCCGGGCTTATATGAACACGAGCGCAAAGCATTTTTCCCCCTCATTTTCGCTTCAATATTTCTGTTTATTGGCGGAATGCTCTTTGCCTATTTTGTGGTGTTTCCCAATGCGTTTCGTTTTTTTACCAGTTTTTCCGGTTCAGATATCACCGCCATGCCGAAAGTGGACAGCTATTTGTCCCTGATCGTCAAGTTCTCCCTGGCCTTTGGTCTGGCCTTTCAAATCCCTATTTTGATTGTCGTTCTGGTACGCGTAGGTATTCTTCAGGTTGCGACCTTGCGGCGGAGTCGTCGCTATGCGTTTTTAGTCTGCGCCATCGCCTCAGCCATCCTCAGCCCCCCCGATGTCATGTCCATGGTACTGCTCCTCATCCCCATGTATATGCTCTTCGAGCTGGGCCTGTTCTTTGCAGGACGCATCCGGACACGTCAGCCTGTTGCAGAAAATGTTGAAGAAGAAACCCCTGATCGCAGTGCTGCCGACGAAATGGATGTGGCAGAGGAGAGTTTCCGGAAGAAGGATGACGAGGAACAGTAAACAGGAACTACTGCGAGGCACCGCATTGTCTTTTCTCTTTGTAGATTCCATAATTAGAGCGAATCAGACATAGGGTGCGCGAAATGGAAGACAATTTGGTACTGGAACAACTCAGAAAAATCCGGGCTGAGCTGGATGCCGCCCGTGAGCGTGACCACGAAATCTTGGCGAGATTAGGCGGCATAGAGACAGGGCTTACCCGCATTGCCCGTGACGAAGCGGGTAATTATGCTGAAGTTATCCATGACCGACACAGCATTGACAGAATTCGGGAAAGATTGGACCGTATTGAACGTCGCTTGGAAATGGCTGACTAATGCCGCTTCATCACCAAGGTCACGCAAAGCGTTACGAAAAAACTTAATCTGCACGCGAAGCCCATTTGTCGAACACAGCCGCAACCTCCTCTGTGCTGGCAAAATCTTCGGCATCAGCATCTACAAGCCCAACATGAATCTGGGATGCCTGCCATTGCTCCCCTTCCAGGTACTCTTTGATGGCCTCCATAGCCAACCAAGACCGGCTACGTCCGGTCATTTCCGCCAACGATTCCAAATCATCCTGAACGGCTTCTGGCACCCTGATAGTCAATACAGACGACATGATGCACCTCCGAGCTGAATGTATGACTAAGCATACATAAGATACGACGCAACATGAATGGGGTCTGGAGTCCAATGGAACGAAAGCTTACGCGAAGCCTTAATATGCTTAAGTTGCATGAAAATAATATAAAAAATCAAGTTGATAGACATACACTCTCAGAGTGATACCGATCGGGTTACCTCCGTGCAGGATACCCTGGATCATTTACGACAAACTAGAGCCATCCAATCTGGTGTCGGGCGCCCAAAACCACATGTTTCAATCCACGCCCGACTTATTAGCAGGGCGATATTATCCAATGAATAGAGCGCGTCCTCAAAATGGCAGTGCACTGCATCCCGCACCTGAGCATGTAAAGCGGCCAGGTCATCAGACTCGGTAAAAATGTCCATACCAACAGCGCGGGCTATGAAGCCACCTTCTGGAGCTTCTTCAACGATAAAGTGGAGTTCGGACATGGGCATCCTCCTCATATCCGGCCGGGTGAAACAGGCCCAGGGGCCGGAGGGGTCCAGACAAAAGGTTTTTAAGTGCTTCTCCTCTATGTCAAATGGCCAGTATTTGAGCGTTGCCGACCTTACCGTACTCTCTGATTTTGCGGTCAGCCGTGACTAGACGCAGACCTCAATGGCAGCCAGTACGGCAGATGGTAATTGCTCCTTGGTGCCTTCTGCGTACCAGACCCAGGCGTCCGTATCAAGCGTAAAGCATCGCTCATTTTTTTCCGCCGCTGGGTCGCAAGCCGGAGTAGAGATCATCTCCATCGCCATTTTCCGCTGACCACAGCTCGTCCAGCGGGGCGAGGATATCTCCATGGATCGTGACGGTGCCCTTCATATAACCAAACATGCTTTTTGGCGTTTCATCGACAATAGGAACCAATTTGACCAAGGGTTTGCCGCGCTTGCCGATGACCAAAGGCTCGTGCGTTGTAGCGACTTCGTCAATCAGTTTCAAACAACTGGCTTTGATTCTGAGACGTTAATATTCATGACCCTTTCCACAAGACCACTACAGGCAGTCATCTTAGACCGCTAGGGGGTTTTGGCACAAACATCCTCAACCCCGAAACACCACCCGCCCCTCCACCAGGGTATAGCGCACCCGACCACGCAGATCCCATTGTGCATAGGGCAGATTGCGGCCCCGGCTAGCTCCGGATGCGGGATTAAGGGTAAATGCCGCTTCCGGATCAAACAGACACAAATCCGCCACACTGCCGACTTGCAGAGAAGGCAGCGGCAAGCCCAGCGCCTGAGCAGGGCCGGTGCTGAGTAATCGCAGCGCAGCCATTAAACCCAGCAGGCCGTCGTCCACCAGACGCAAAGTCAGCGGCAATAACCACTCCACCGCACTGATCCCGAAAGGAGCCTGAATAAAGGTCATGCTCTCGCGGTCTACCCCCCAGGGACTATGATCGCTGCTGATGGCCGTGACATCGCCATCGGCCACGGCCCGGCGCAGGGCATCCCGTTCGGCCAAAGAGCGTAACGGTGGCAACACCTTAGCATGAACGTTGAAAAACCCGACATCCTGCTCACTGAGCAGCAGGTGGTGGATGCTGACCCCGCAGCGCACCGCCTCACCACGCTTACGGGCGGCTTTTACCGCAGCAACAGCGCCGCCCGTGCTGAGATGAGGGAAAAACAGAGGGCAGCCACTTAGTGCCGCAATGGCTATATCCCGCTGGATGCCCACCTGTTCAGCCACGGCCGTGCGCCCCGGAAGGCCCAGCCGCAGGCTCAACCCGCTTTCGTTCATCACGCCATGGGCGGCCAGTTCGGGGTCTTCGGGATGGAGCATTACCGGCAGTCCCAAATCAGCCGCGTAGCTCAGGGCCAGACGCAGCAGGGCGGCGCTATGGACAGGCTGCTTGGCCTGACTGAACACCCGCGCCCCGGCGTCCATAAGTGCCGTCATTTCACTTAAGGCTTGCCCCTGCAAGCCCGTTGTCAGGGCCGCGCTGACCTGCACCCGCGCCAGAGCCAGCTTTCCAGCCAACAGTTGCTGCTCCCGGAGGACGGCAGGGGTATCGGCAACGGGCTGGGTATCCGGACGCAACACGACCTGCGTCACCCCACCCGCCACGGCGGCCTGCAACTCGCTGGTCAGATCGCCATCGCGTCCATGACCGGGACTATGCGCCTGTAGGCTGCTTTCGATAAGCCCCGGGCAAGCTACTAGGCCAGTACCATCGAGAATTTCATCCGCCCGAAAATCCTCAGCAACAGCACCCCGAATAGCGATTTTTCCAGCGGCAATGGCCAGGTCGGTAATCGCATCAAAACCATCGCCGGGATCCATGACGCGGACATTGCGGATGATTCTACGCATGGTTTTCGCCTCCGCCCGCAGCACCCGCCAGGAGCGTCAATACCGCCATACGCACGGCGAGACCGTGTGCAACCTGTTGCAAAATCACGGCCTGATGACCGTCCGCCACTTCCGACGCAATTTCCACGCCGCGATTCATAGGCCCCGGATGCAGGACTAGCGCATCAGGCTGCGCCCACTGTAAGCGCTCCGGAGTAAGGCCAAAGCGGCGATGGAATTCATCCAGACTGGGCAGACGATGGGATTCCATGCGTTCCTTCTGCAATCGCAGGGCACAAATGACATCGACACCGCGCAATCCTGCCTGCAGGTCGTGGTAGACATGCACCCCCAGCGCGGAGAGTTCTTTGGGAACCAGGGTTTGTGGTCCGATGACCCGGATTTCCGGGCAACCGAGAATCGACAAGGCATGAATCTGGGAACGCGCCACCCGCGAATGCAGCACATCACCCACAATAGCCACGACCCGGTCTTCAATGGGGCCGGCCAGACGCCGAATCGTGAATACGTCCAGCAAGGCCTGGGTCGGATGGGCATGCTGGCCATCACCTGCATTGATCACCAGCGCCGAGTCTCCCAGATGCCGGGCGATCAGATGCGCGGCTCCAGCTTCCGGATGGCGAATCACAAAACCATCCACCTGCATGGCCATCAGATTATCCACCGTGTCGATCAGAGATTCGCCCTTACTGGCACTGCTGGTACTGACCGCAATATTCAAAACATCGGCGGAGAGGCGTTTGGCGGCCAGCTCAAAGGTGCTCCGCGTGCGTGTGCTGTTCTCAAAAAACAGATTGACGATGGTTTTGCCCCGGAGCGTCGGGGTTTTTTTGACACTGCGCTGCGCGATGCTGAGGAAGGATTCGGCCGTATCCAGAATCTGCAGCATTTCGGGTTCACGCAGCCCTTCGGTGTTGAGCAGATGGCGGAGACGACCCTGGGCATCATATTGCGGATTACCATCACCAAAACGGAAAGTAGAAAGACTCATGAAGCTGTCCTTGGCGATGTCAGCAATTCCAGACGCAGCGGATCGGGCCCCCGGAGTTTGATTTGTCCACCCGCCGCCGCGTTGAGGCGCAGGGCAGCGATGTCGGCCGCCACCGGGACTTCGTGCCCACCGCGATCTACCAGTACGGCCAGGAGGATGCTAGCCGGTCGGCCATAATCAAATATTTCGTTCATGGCGGCGCGGATGGTACGCCCCGTATAGAGCACGTCATCCACCAGAATGATGGAGCGACCGTCCACAGCAAAGGGAATATCCGACGCCCGCACCTGCGGGTGCAGACCAATCTGACTGAAATCATCCCGATAAAAAGAAATATCCAGCTGCCCCAGCGCCGTTTTCAGCCCCAAAGCGCGGTGCAGCGCCTGGGCTATCCAGACACCACCCGTAAATATACCAATCATGGCGGTCTGCTCCGGGTCCACACGCGGGCGCAAATCCCGAACCATGCCTTCCAGCAGTGTTGTCACATCCCAGTCTGCATTCATTGCATGGCTCCGACATCCTGAAAAGTCTGGAGAATTTCACAGGCAGCGGCCTGATCCAAAAGCCCGGCGCGGCGCTTCGCCGAAAGCGCCCGTTCTTTCAGCATCCATTCGGCAGCGTGGCTGCTGAGGCGTTCGTCAACCCAGTGCACCGGCAGGGGGAAACGGCACTGCAGACTCTTGGCAAAATTGCGCACCCGGCGCACCATCAAGCCTTCACTATCGTCCATGTTCAGGGGCAAACCCAGAACTATCGCGCGCGGTCGCCAGTCCTTGAGGATGCGCGCAAAGCTCTCCCAATCCGGGCCGCTCTCGCCATTGCGCAGGGTAGCCACGCCCTGCGGCGCCCAACCGGATTCGCCCAACACGGCAATACCAATACGTCGCTCCCCGAAATCAACCCCCAGAAGCGGCCCGGAGCCCTCAGGCATGGCCCGCCGCCCCACTGAGCAGGCGCATATCCACGCCGAGGGAGCGCGCGGCGGCCTGCCAGCGTTCACTGGCGGGCAACTCAAACATGACCTGCATATCCAGCGAGCCGTGCAACCAGGAATTTTCTTTCAGCTCTTCTTCCAGTTGCTGTGCACCCCAACCGGCATAGCCCAAAGCCAGCAAATATCGTTGCGGTTCCTCATGCTGGGCGATGGCTTGCAAAATATCGGGAGAGCTGGTCAATGCCAGGTCCTCGTTCACCTCGAGACTGGAAAGCCATTCACCCTTGGGCGAATGCAATATGAAACCGTGTTGCGGCTGCACCGGCCCCCCCCAATACACCGGGCGATGAATCATTTCTTCGGAAGGCTGGATATCTACAGCCTTGAGAGCTTCGGACATGTTGATATCAACAAGACGATTGATGACCACGCCCATGGCACCGTCGGGGCTATGCTCACAAACCACAATCACCGTCCGGTCAAAAATACCGTCATGAAGCGCCGGCATGGCAATGAGCAGATGATTTTTAAGTGAAGAGAAATTCGTCATACTGCCTATCATACGGGTTTTCGATGAAAAACGGCAGATTGCATTCCCGACTGTGCCAGCGCGGCCATTACTGCCCTTGCTCCAGACGCTGCCAGAGCAGCTCGGCGGCATCCACAGCAAAAAAGCGACGAATCTCCCGCACCCCGGTGGGACTGGTGACGTTGATTTCAGTCACATAGCCGCCAATCACATCCAGCCCGACAAAAAGTAATCCTGCAGCACGGAGAGCTGGCCCTATTGCCGCACAAATATCCTGATCCCGCGCACTCAGCTCTGCGGCTACGGCTGTAGCCCCTGCTACCAGATTGCCGCGAAAGTCTTTTTCAGAAGGTACCCGCAACATGGCACCGGGCACCGCCACGCCGTCCACCAGAATAATGCGCTTGTCGCCTTCGCGTATGGCCGGAATATAGCGCTGGGCCATGACATAACGCTGTCCCCAGGCCGTTACGGTTTCGAGGATGCTGCCCACATTGCGGTCTTGCTGGTGCAGGTAAAATACCCCTTCGCCCCCCCGCGCAGAAAGGGGTTTGACCACCACCTCGCCATGCTCGGCCAGAAAAGCGCGCAGGTCACCCAGATCACGACTGACCAGAAAGGGCGGGAGAAACTCGGGGAAATGCAAGGCATAGAGTTTTTCATTGGCATTACGCAGACTCACCGGGTTGTTCACCACCCAGGTTCCGGCATGTTCCAGCAGATAGCAGGCGGTCAGATATTCCAGATCTACCGGAGGATCCTTGCGCATCAGTACCACGTCCATATCTGCCAGGGGCCGCTCTTCAACGGCAGCCAGCGTCGCGAAGTCGGTACTTTCATCCTGCACCGTCACCGCCTGCAGGCGTGCCCAGACCTTGCCATCGCGCATGAACAAATCAGGCAGGCCAAACACCCAGCACTGGTGCCCCCGTGCCTGCGCCGCCAGGAGCATGGCGAAAGTGCTGTCTTTGGCGGGTTTGATCCCGGCTATGGGATCCATGAGAATGGCTGCTTTCAACGGGGCCATCACTCAACACTCCGGATTTGCTGTCGACGCCAATCGGCCATTTCCCGGGCCGCCGCCACCAGGGTCAGGCGGGCAATGACGCCATAGGCATAGTAACGGTTTACCGGGGCATCGGGCGGCGATTTCCGGCAAGGCAGTATGCAAGGCTCACCAAAGGCCATGGGCTCAAAATGCGCGCCGGGGGCATTCAGGTTTTCATCGCGCCCCCGTCCGGTATGCACCCGGTAAAAGCCACCCAGCACCTGCTGACCCACCATATAAACTACCGGCTCAGCCACCGCCTCCTCGGCGGTCTGCTCAAAGGTATACACCCCTTCCTGAATAAACACGTCACTCACTGGCAGACCTTCCTTACTTTTAGCCATGCGCGTGCGTTCCTTGCGATTGAGATCCATGAACTCTTCACCGGAGTAAGCCGTCATGATGCCCATTCCGTAGGTGCCCGCGTCGGCTTTGACAATCACAAACGGACGCTGGGTAATCCCATAGTGGGCGTAGCGCTCGCGGGTCAGCTCCAGAACCGCATCCACATTGGCGACCAGGCAATCACGGCCTTCGGCACGCATGAAATCAATACCCTGACAACGCCGGAAAAACGGATCAATCAACCAGGGGTCGATATCAATCACTTCCGCCAGCTCATGCGCAGCGGCACGATAATGGGCAAAGTGCTGGGACTTCCGCCGCGAGCGCCAGCCCGCCGCCAGAGGCGGTGATATGGGCTGTTCGAGATTCTCCAGAATTTCCGGAACACCGCCGGAAAGATCGTTATTGAGCAAAATCAGCTGGGGATCAAATCCTGCGGCCTTTAAGCGTCCACCTTCACGAAAAATTGGCTCCAAAAGCAGGGAATTACCCGAAGGTAAATCATAAGCTGTGCGCTCTTCCAGCAAGAGCGAACCCACCCGCACTTCAAGTCCGGACATTTCCAGAAGCTCTCGCAATCTGGCCACATTTTCCAGATAAAACAGGTTGCGGGTATGATTTTCGGGAATGAGCAGCACGCGCTCCAGGCCCGGATGATGCTGGTTCAGATAGTGCTGAATGGCCGATACATAGAGCGATGAAAATTCAGGGTTCAGATTGTTGAAACCTGCCGAAAACAGATTGGTATCCACCGGTGCCAACTTGAACCCGGAGTTGCGCAAATCGACAGACGCGTAAAAGGGCGCCGGGGTTTTTTGAAACTGACCTCGAAACCATCGTTCGATGGCCGACTGACCCGCTATCAGATGCCGCTCAATATCCAGCAAGGCCTCGGTACGTTCCGTAGCGAGGAAGGGAATATTTTGTAAAACTTCTGTCATGCCTGTGCCTGATTCCTTTTGTCCAGCGCTACATAAGCCCTTGGGCTTGCACCATTGTAAACCTGGGTGGGACGAAATATCCGGTTGTCTGCCAGCTGTTCCCGCCAGTGTGCCAGCCAACCTGCCGAGCGCGCCATGGCAAATATGGGCGTAAACAAATCAGCCTTGATTCCCATTTCGTGGTAAAGAACACCAGAATAAAAATCGACATTGGCGTGAATGCCCTTGGGGCCGAGGCGATCAGTCGCCTGTTTTTCGACCTCAATGGCAATTTCAAAAAGCTGGCTATGCCGCAAATGCCCGTTGCTGGCCAGTTTCTCCATCATCTCTTTCAAAATCGCCGCGCGAGGATCCCGGGTCTTATACACCCGGTGACCAAAGCCCCAGATTTTTTCCTTATTGGCCATTTTGGCGTCCAGATAGGCACCCACCTTGGCCACACTGCCAATTTCCTCCAACATCTCAACCACCTTCTGATTGGCACCACCGTGCAAGGGACCCGCCAGCGTGCCAATCGCACTGCCAATCACATGGTAGGGATTGGTGAGCGTAGAACCGGTAACCAGCACCGCAAAGGTACTGGCATTGATGGTATGTTCGGCGTGCAGAATCAGACAGGTGTCGAGGATTTTCGCCAGTGCCGGATTGGGCTCCTTACCGGAAATCATATACAGAAAATTGGCGGCATGATTCAGATCCGTACGCGGCACGATGGGATCATTGCCGAAACGCATCTGCTCCCACATGGCGACGATGGTGGGCATCCGGGCGATGATGCGCATTGCCATGGCATCCAGATGCGGGGTGTTTTCGCGCTCAGCATCGGACAGCTCCTGCTGCGGATAAAACATCCCCAGACTCGCCACGGCGCAATGCAGCATATCCATGGGATGCCCGGTTACCGGCATGAATTTCATGATTTCCCGGACATTATATTTGACTTGCCGATGACTGCGCAGCCCTTCATCAAAAGCTTTGAGATCTGCATCATCCGGAAGTGCGCCATCCAGCAGAAGCAGGGCCACTTCTTCAAAACTACTATGGGCTACCAGGTCATCAATAGCGTAGCCACGATAACTCAGCAAGCCAGCCGCACCATCTATGTGAGAAATACTGGAGTGCGTTGCCGCCACGCCTTCCAGACCGGGAGCCACGTTCGTATCCGCCATGCCGAACTCCTTGTTATTCTGGTCAGTAATGAATCCAACTGTCACTGGGCAACAACCCACGCACAGTTGCTGTCCTGATCAGGACAGCAAGAGCCTGAGAGTCATCATAACGCGCTGGAAAAATAAAAGGGAGGCCATGAGCCTCCCCTGGAGAAATTCTTATCTCTACAAAAATCAGGCAGAGAAAGAAGATCCGCAACCACAGGTGGTGGTCGCATTCGGGTTCTTGATCACGAACTGGGCACCTTCCAGGCCTTCGCTGTAATCAATTTCAGCGCCAACCAGATATTGGTAACTCATGGGATCAATCAGGAGGCTGACACCAAACTGATGCACTTCCGTATCACCCTCATTCATATTCTCATCAAAAGTAAAACCATACTGAAAACCGGAACAACCGCCGCCCGTCACAAAAACTCGCAGCTTGAGGTCTTCAGAGCCTTCTTCTTCAATCAGAGAGGTAATTTTATCCGCCGCGTTTTGCGTCAGGGTCATTACCGGAGGAATGGAATCCAGATTGGTCATTGTTTCAGTTGCTGTGCTCATTGTGCTTAACTCCATGCGCTGCAGCGCGTTGTTCAGTGGATACCCGACCATTTTGCTCGCTTTTTCGGGGCAGCGTCAAGTTGTCCGGACATTTTTCGGGACGGATATAACCGTTTCAGTCTCTTTCGGGATTTTTCGGAGCATACTGAACAGCGGCAATCCGGGCACCGATCAGTACCGCAAGCAGCACTGCCGTTGCGATCAGATCCATGGGTCCGAGACGATGGGCATAAAGACCGATAAACAATTCCCGCAAGACAAAAACAATGGCGACTTCCGACAGCACCCGCAAGCGAATGCGGTGAAACTCCAGGTAATCGGTAAATGTCCGGAACAGTTCAATGAGCACAAATACCGACAGCACATCAGCCACCAGGCCCTGAATGGCCGCTTCTTCCCGAAAGGACAGGATGGTTTCGTACACGTCCCAGACCACCCCCACCACGGAGGCCAGCAAGGTGATCAGCATGACAAATATCAGCACCACCACGATGAGGTCGAGGAATCTTTCGTAAAAGCGCAGGATGCGTGCGCGCACCCCACTGATAATTACTGCTGGCTGCGATTCCTCAACATCCGGCTTGGCCAAGTTGTCAGCCTGCTGCCCGTGCCGAGCGCCGCAAACGCGACAGCAGACGCCTGGCCATTTCTCCGAACAACTCAGTCTGGGTGGGATGGGGATGAATAGCCTCGGCTACCTGTTCCAGTGTCAACCCGGCACTGACCATCATGACGGCTTCACCCACCAGCAGATCGGCGTGATCGGCCAGGAAGTGGACGCCAACAATGCGGTGGCTGACCTTGTCGGCCACCATTTTGATGAGACCATCGGTTTCACCGGTCATCATGGCCTTGGCATCAATACTCATGGGCACCTTGACCTCGGCCACATCCATACCTGCGGCCTTGGCCTGCTCCATGGACAGTCCAACGAAGGCGCACTGTGGCCGGGTAAAAGTCACACCACTATCTTTGGCCGCATCATATTGAGCGGTATGCCCGAGCAGGTTGGCAGCAGCTACCCGGCCCTGCTGACCCGCCGTGTGCGCCAACATGTAACCGCCCACCACATCTCCTACCGCATAAATATGCGCCACGCTGGTCTGACCTGTGCTGCTCGCCGCAATCGCGCCCCGCTCGGCAAGAGTCACGCCTGCTGAGGCCAAGTTCAGCGCGCTGGTATCAGGACGTTTGCCGGTAGCCACCAGCAGCAGGTCACAGGAATGATGGGTAACTTCTTCACTGAACTGATAACAGATATCCAGGGCTCCGGGCTTACCGGAAACTTCCTGCACCTTGACGTCAGTCAGAACCTGCAGACGCGGACTGTTGTGCGCCAGTGCCTTCATCAACTGCTCGGAAACTTCTTTTTCCATTTCCGCCACCGGTCGCGGCAGCGCCTCCAGCACCAGCACCTCGGCGCCAAAATCATGGAACATCTGCGCCATTTCCATACCAATGGCACCCGCGCCAATGACGCAAAGCCGCTTGGGGGGTTGGGCGAGATCCCAAACGGTATCCGAGGTTACCGCAGCACCACTTTTCAAGGCTTCCTGAACGCCGGGAATAGGCGGCACAAAGGCGGGAGCGCCGGTAGCGATGACGCAAGCACCGAAACTGAGACTGCGCGCGTCTTTACCGCTGATTTCGACGCTGTGTTCACCGGTAAATCGCGCCTTGCCTTCAAGCACCTGAATTTTCATGCCCTGGTCGGTTTTCAGGGCCATTTCTCCGCGTGTCTGCAAGATGCCCCGACGATGTTTTTCCAGTTGCGCCCAGTCTAGCTTCGGCGTCCCCATTTGCAGTCCCATGGCCGCATCATGTTCCCGATCCCGAATCCGGTCTGCTGCAGCCCGCCAGGCTTTGGAGGGAATGCAGCCACGCCACAGGCATTCACCGCCGGGATAGGGGGCATTATTGACCATGGCTACCTTGACACCGTTTTCGACGAGTTCCCGGGCGCAATCCTCACCGCCCGGCCCGGCGCCAATAACCAGCACCTGAACATCATAATCGCCTTCGGGAATGGGCGCGGCAGCAGTCCCCAGCCAGCCCTCCGGATGTTCAATGGCTTTTTTGAGATCTTTCAGAAAGAGCGCGGCTTCGGCACCATTGACCACCCGATGATCTGCCGTGATGGTAATGGGCATACCTTCCGGACTATTACCGGCAATGGCAATAATGGCGGCGGTCCCCGGCGTGACAATGGCATCAAACTGGGTGATGCCATACATCCCCATGTTCGAAATGGTGAAGGTGGGATGCGTATATTCGGGAGGACTCAAGCGCCGCTTACGCGCTTTTTCCACCAGCGGCGTCCATTCACTCTGGAGTAGCGCCAGATCCTTGCCCTCCACCGCACGCAACACCGGAACAACCAACCCGCCGTCTTCCGTCGTCGCGGCGATGCCAATATCATGCTGGGCGCGCTCCACGATTTTGTCCGTCGGCTGATAAGCGGCATTCACCAGGGGATGTTTGGCCAACGCCTGGGATGCGGCCTTGGCGATAGCCACGGTCAGCGACACTTTGTGCGCTTTGGCAGCGCGCATCAGAGCTTCGGGTTTGGCCTTCACGGTGACGTGAAATACCGGAATACTCAGGGAGGCCACCATGGCCTGACTGATGGCCTTTTCAATGGCGCTCATCGCCCGCCCTTCTCCGGGCACGGCAGGTTCAGAAACTCGGGCGCCTGTCGTGGCGGGGGCAGCACGACCAGTCACAGCAATGACATCTGCGGCAACAATGACTCCTGCTGGCCCACTACCCTGCAGATGATTGAGGTCCACGCCCTGCTGCCCGGCCAACTGCCGGGCAAAGGGACTTGCCGCCCCCTGCTGAGGGCGCGGCGCAGGTTGCGCTCCAGGCACCCGGGCTGACAAAGGCTGAGCAACAGGCGCTTGAGCGGAGACTGTGGAAGCGCCGTGAGTCTTGCCCACCGCAGCGGCCGACACCTCCGGTCGTGATCCCGAAACAGTGCCGGCTTCGCGCACCTGATCCGCAGTTTCTACCAACCAGGCAATCGGATCACCCACGGGTACCACCGCATCCACCGCAACTCGCGGACCGGAAAGATAGCCTTCACGAAATACTTCCACATCCATGATGGCCTTGTCGGTTTCAATGGTCGCCACCACATCGCCACGCTGGATTTTATCGCCCAGAGATTTTTCCCAGGACACCAGCACGCCTTCGGTCATTGTATCGGAAAGCTGTGGCATTTTGATGGCATAACCCGAAGGCGCTTCAGATTCTGTCGGTGTTGTCGGTTCTGAAGCAAGGGCAGGCGCACTTTGGACTGGGGCATCCTGAACCGGGGATACGGCCTCATCCGGCGTTTCCGTCAGATAGGCCATGGTCGCACCAACCGGCATGACACTATCCACCGCCGCCAAAGGACCCGCCAGATAACCGGAGCGGAACACTTCCACATCCATGATCGCCTTGTCCGTTTCGATGGTCGCCACCACATCGCCGCGTTCGACCCGGGCGCCAATGGGTTTTTCCCAGGAAACGACCACACCTTCCGTCATAGTATCGGTCAGTTGCGGCATCTTGATGACGTAAGGTTCAGCCATTTTTCACCCTATTGAGTTTCTGTAGATCAAAACATATCGAGAGAAGTGCGGCCTTAGCGGCCAAACATCTTCCTTACCGCAGCAATCACATCCCCGGCATTGGGAATCGCCGCCTTTTCCAGACGATGATTGTAGGGAATGGGAATATCCAGGGCATGCACACGCACTGGTGCCGCATCCAGATCAAAAAAGCATTCTTCATTGATGATGGCCATGACTTCCGAACCAACACCGACTGGAGCTTCGTCTTCTTCCACGATGATGGCATGATGGGTTTTGCGCACGCTGGCAGCAATTCCGGCACGATCCAAAGGTTTCAAGGCCCTTAAATCAATCACTTCAGCATCAATACCATACTCGCTGGCCAGTTTTTTGGCCGCGTCCAATGCCCAGTGCACACTGATGTTGTAGGCAAAAATGCTGACATCCTTACCCGAACGCATGATTTCCACACCTTCCAGCGGGGTGAAAAACTCCTCGTCCGGCACTTCGCCCTTGAGGTTATACATGCTTTCATGTTCGATAATCACCACCGGATCATCTGAGCGTACGGCACTTTTCAGCAAGCCATAAGCATCCCGGGGGGTAGCCGGAGTCACCACGCGCAGGCCGGAAATTCCCATGAATACTTTTTCCATACGCGCCGAATGCTGGGCACCCAGCTGATGCGCCGTGCCACCGGGAACGCGCATGACAAAGGGACAACGAATCCGTCCACCCGACATGTAATGAATTTTCGCCGCGTTATTCATGAGCTGATCCATAGCCAGCCAGGCAAAATTCACGCTCATGATTTCAACGATGGGGCGGGCACCAACCATGGCGGCACCCACACCAATGCCGGTGTAGCTGTTTTCGGAAATAGGGGTGTCAACAACCCGCTGTTCACCATATTTGGCGAAAAGTCCTGAAGTCGCCTTGTAGGTACCGCCAGCGACACCAATATCCTCACCCATGGCAAATACCAGCGGGTCACGTGCCATTTCTTCATCGTGGGCACGCAGAATTCCCTGCCAATACATTAACTCAGCCATGGTTGTTACCTCCTTCGGTATAGACGTAACGCGCTACATCCTCGACGCGCGGTTCCGGGCATTCATTAGCGTAACGCACCACTTCGTTCTCGATTTCGTCCTGAACCGCCTTGTCCATGGCATGGAATTCATCTTCAGTCACCACGCCAGCTTCTACCAGACGGCGCTTGTAAATGCCGATGGGGTCGCGCTGCGCCCATTCTTCCACTTCTTCCTTGCTGCGATAGGCACCAGAGTCAGACATGGAATGGCCGCGCAAACGATAGGTCATGAGTTCCAGGAAATAGGGCTTGCGTTGTTCGCGCACATAATTTACGGCTTTTTCAGCGTGAGACATGACAATATCAATGTCTTGCCCATCACATTGCGCTGCTTCGATGCCGTAAGGTGCCACACGTTTGTACTGGTTGATTTCCACCGTCGAACGCTCAATGGCCGTACCAATGCCATACAGGTTGTTTTCACAGATAAACAGCACCGGCAGGTTCCACAGGCTTGCCATATTCATGGTCTCATGGAAGGTCCCCTGGTTGTTGGCGCCATCCCCCAGAAAACAGATGGAGATTTCCTGACCACCACGCAACTGGATCGCCTTGGCAAAGCCGGCTGCCAGCGGGAAGGGCCCGCCAACCAGCGCGTAACCGCCCATGAAATGCACGTCTGGGTCGAACAAGTGCATGGAACCACCCCGGCCCTTGGAGCAACCGGCTTCCTTACCGAAAAGCTCGGCCATCAGCGCTTTGGGATCCATGCCGGATTTGATGGCATGAATGTGGTCCCGATACCCGGTCACCACATAATCAGAACCCGTTTGGGCCTTCTCCAAAACGCCAATCGCGCAAGCTTCCTCACCCGGATAAAGGTGTAAAAAACCGCCAATCTGACGTTCGTGATAAGCCTCCGCGCAGCGTTCTTCAAAGCGGCGGGCAAAAAGCATTTCACGCAACAGGCGCTTCTGGTCCGTGGCGTCCATGGTCCTCCCAGACAAAATAATGGACCGCGTCCGCAGACGTGGTCGTAGTGAAAATTCAGCCAAAGTCATGGAGATGATGGCCTAGGCTACTGCAAAGCGTCAAGAGTAGTGGATATGGCGTGGGGCATTCCAATGCCGTATCCTTAAAAAACCCGCTTGATAAAGACCAAGCGGGTCATCACAAAAAAGCGCAAACGGCCGTCATACAACTTTATTTGACGGTAGTACGCACCATGACACTGGAATTGATTTCAACCCGCTGGTTTTTGAAACGACCAGCCGGAGTCGTGTTGGTAGCAATGGGATCTTCATAGGAGTGGCCTTTGACCGTCATATGATCCGCAGCAACACCCCGCTTTTCGAGATAACCGGCAACACTGCCCGCACGCGCTTTGGACAGCTTGTAGTTATAGGCATAACTTCCTGTTTTACTGCAATAACCGTTAATATGCAGAGTAGCATCCGGGTGCATTTTGGCGAAACCGGCCACTTTATCGAGGACGCCAATATCCGACCCCATCAACTGCGCAGAACCGGTTTTGAAATTGATACCGGTAATGGTGATGGGCTTACTTTCCAGCACCGTACGCTCTACCGGAGCGATAGGTGCAGGCGGCGGTGGTGGTGTCGGTGCAGAAACCACCGGGGCTACCGGAGCAGGACCAGCCGGGCAAGGTGTCACCTCATATAAACCACAGCCCGAGGCAGCCACGACGGACCCCAATAGCAGTAACTTGGATAATTGCGCAGCATGTTTCATGTTTGGATTCTCCTGAACTCAAAATACGTTAGATGGAGAGCCCCGCAGCAGCGAGGCTCCCTTTTGATGAAATGACCGATCAGAACATGAAGCCGGTTTCGACCATGCCACGCAGTTGATTGGTGTTAGTTCCATTAGCACCGGAGAAGCCCAGTCCGGCAGGTGCAGAGGCGGTCACATAAGAAAGTTCTGCGCGGGCGAAGAAACCACCACTTTGGTAGGTTGGCGTGAGGGTGATGGACCAGGCGTGGGAATCGGCGGGGAGATCAGTGAGTGAGGACGCCACACCACTTGCATTAAGCCCTTCACCAGGCTTGCCACCAACGACCAGGTATTCAGCACGAGCACCCAATGAAATAGTGTTGGTAAAGCTATAATCAGCCAACAAAGAAGCGCCATAATTATTAAACTCATGTGTCACGCCCAATAAAGGTGCTTTTGGCGTATGCATGTACTGGACATAAGGTTCAATCATCCAAGGACCTGAACTGTATTCATATTCGACACCATAAATCTGGCTTTCATTACCGAGGGCACTGTAAGCTACATCATTGGAACTGAGACGGGATTTACCCAAGGAACCTTGCCCATAAATACTTACCGTATTTGAGCCATTAATGGCGTAGCTGACCAATCCGCTGAGTACATTATATCGATTGGAGTAATATCCATCTGTCCAGGCAAGCGATGCACTCAATGGACCTGCACTGCCATTAAATTGTATACCACGGCTGATAATGGGCTCCATATCCCAAAGTAGGCCACGCTCAATGTTGATATTCTGGTAGGTAAAGCCACCTTCTGCACCAATCAAGGTGGGTAATTTTCCGATTTCTACAGAATAATTAGAGGATGGCGCAATTTTTAAATAAGCAACCGGCAAGGCTCCAAAATCGTTTATATTGCCTTGAATTGTTGTTGGCGGAACCGTGGCATTGCTAGTGTAGTGTTGCATTCTTGGTGAACCTTAAGGTTAATGATGATAAAATAGCTCCATGTTGAGGGTATGAATGGAGTCGAGCCTTGCGAGTTGCGCCCACAGTCACTTTAACCAGCGAAGAGCGGTCCGAGTTGTCCCGTATAGTCGCCTCCCGATTAAGCAGTGTCCGCTTGTCATTACGGGCACGGATGATATTGCTGGCGGCAGAGGGCTTGCAGAACAAAGAAATTGCGGAGCGCCTGGGGGTGGATCGCCTGCAAGTCGCACGTTGGCGCAAGCGTTATCTGGAACACCGCTTGTCGGGCATTGAACGCGATTTACCGCGCGGCGCCCCTCCGGTGAAAGTGGATGTGGCCCGTCTGGTAGAATTGACCACGCAGAGTAAGCCGGAAGCGATGACGCATTGGAGTACGCGTAGGATGGCGGCAGAACTGGGTGTCAGTGCCGCCAGTGTGTCACGGCATTGGCGCAAGCATGGCCTCAAGCCTCATCTGCTGCGTGGTTTCAAGGTGTCACGTGACCCGCATTTTGTGGAAAAGCTGGAAGATATTGTGGGGTTGTATATGTCTCCCCCGGAGCATGCCTTGGTGCTCTGCGTGGATGAAAAAAGTCAGGTACAGGCCCTGGACCGGACCCAACCGGGACTCCCCCTCAAAAAGGGCCGCGCAGAAACGATGACCCACGACTACAAACGTAATGGCACTACGACCTTGTTTGCCGCCCTCAACGTGCTGGATGGTCAGGTCATCGGACAGTGTCAACAGCGCCATACCCATGTGGAATGGCTGAAGTTCCTGAAGAAAATTGATCGGCAGACGCCCAGGGACAAGGCTCTGCATCTGATTGCCGACAACTATGCGACCCATAAACACCCGGTAGTACAGGCGTGGCTCGACAAGCACCCGCGTATTCACATGCACTTCACGCCCACTTCGGCATCCTGGCTCAACATGGTCGAGCGTTTCTTTCGGGATATCACGACCCAGCGGTTACGTCGTGGGGTGTTCACCAGTGTGCCTGAACTCATCCAGGCCATTGAGGGGTACATCGACCACCACAACACCCATCCCAAACCTTTCATCTGGACCAAAACCGCCCGCGACATCCTGCAAAAAGTCATTCGCGCCAACAGCCATTTAAGCAGCAAACAGAATGCAACACTACACTAGTTGTACTTGTAATCGAAGGAATGGATGCAGCCAGTGTAGGGAAGCTGTAAGCACCAGCCTGAATGTAAAATTGAATAGGACCATTTTCTTTCTGGATGATTACCATACCGTTGGTAATGGACGCACCCAATCGTTTAGCTCCCAAGGTACCCGCTAATCCTTGAGGATTATCCTGATAAAAGGCCATGCCGCTGGCTACGCCTTGCACATCCAGTTGACCCAATGGTCCGGCACAGAATTTGAGGGGATTCGGCAAAGATAATGGACTGGCGTCCGCCACAGCGGCGACCAATGGCAGACCCGTCAGCATGCTGGCGAGAATTGAACGACGTAAAAACGAATAGCGATTTTTAGTGCTGTAGTGCGACATGTTGACTCCCTGGTTTGTATGAAAAAAATCAAGCCTGTTGTCAAAAAGCAAAATACATGCCTGCACAATGTTTTTATATAGTGCCATGATTTATTTTATATTTTTAAATTAAACATCACAATCCCAGGAAAATTATAAGCGTGCCATGCACCATTTTGGTGGTCAATGCATCAAATTGGTGCGACGGCAGATTGCGCCCACAAAAAACCCCGGCATAAAATGATGTCGGGGTTTGAGTTCATTACATCGGGAAAACTTTCTGGTTAATTCCCGTTCAGCGTTCTTTCAATGTTGGGCAGTGCCGCACCAACTCCGGCACCCACTGCACCACCCACGGCTGCACCCACCGCAGGATTGCCAGCAACAACCGTACCCAACACGGCCCCTCCGGCAGCACCAATAGCACCACCACTAAGTGCCCGTTGGCCGGTGGGACTCATGTTTGCACAACCACTCAGTGCAACCACACACAATGCGATCAACAACCATCCACTTTTTCTGGAGCCGCGCTCCAAAACCTCAGCATTCATTTTCACTCAACTTACTCCTGTACTTTTCTGGCTCACTAGACCACTGAGCCGATGAAACTAACGCCTCCAGCCATCATGACCATCATCATGCCGCCAACGCCCCGCCCATGGCGGTGGACCGTGATGCTCCCAAGGACGGGGCCGGTAATAGCGAATGGGCGCCGGCTGCACATAATACCCGGGCAATTGATAGCGCACAGGCGGCGGAGGTGGCGGCGCAGGAACATAATATACGCGGCGCGGTGGCGGCGCGTAATACACTGGCGGAGGCGCATAAACAGGTGCGGCATAATAACCGGGGTTATTCCCTAAAAACACGCTTAAACCAGGAACAGCAACGCCCAGGGACAAATCACCATCCGCCCAGGCAGGACTACTCAACCCAGCAAATATGCCTACAAATGCCACAAATTGCGGTATGCGATGAAGAGGGTGCGTCCATATCTTTATCATGTGGCCTCCTTGAGCCGTCAGACTCATCAAGATATATACCTTTGCAGATAAGCATGGGGATTCCCTATAGCTATCTGACTAACCCAATACCACAGCAAGAAACTTGCCAGTCCAGCAACCATATTTTTCAATGGGTTAAAAATACCCCCTGTAGCCAAATAACCACAGCAATGCGCCCAAAAATGGAAACTATTGGTTTTTTATCACGTTACCTTGTCGCCGAAAGCTTCTGATTCAGGCTGTAGCTGAAGATCTGCGTCGTAAACCATCCAAAACTGACTCCGTTCCAATTTTTTCGCCTTGATGGCATACAAGGCCTGATCGGCACAACGGAGCATCGCATCCTGATTTTCTATCAGCCCCGCATCCTTGCAAAAACAAATGCCAAGACTGACTCGTACGGGTAGCAGCAAGTCGTGGGACAATTTGGCCGGAGATTCCAGGACACGTTCCAAACGCAGCAGAACGGCCTCCAATACCTGTCGTTTCTCCAATCCTTCGAAGAGAAGCACAAACTCATCCCCACCCCAGCGGGCTACACAATCAGAAGTACGCAACGCCTCTTCCAGCCTTCGGGCGATAATCACCAGTAAAGCATCTCCTGCATCATGTCCGTATTGATCATTGACTCCTTTAAAATCATCTACATCCAGAATACCTAATGCGATGGATTGACTATTTTGACGGGCACGTGTCAACCCCTTTTCTAATCGCTCATTCAGCAGGCGACGATTCGCCAATCCGGTAAGGCTATCGTAATAAGCCACCTTACGAATTTCGGCTTCCGCATCGGCCAGTGCGTTATGACGTTTCCAGAGAGTGAGAGCTAGCCCCACACTACTTGCCAACTGCCCGATAAGTGCTTTCAGCGCTTGGCTAAAGTGTTTAGTTTTGGCATGGGCAACCACCAGCACAGCTTCCACCTGCGCTGCGTCCTGCAAAATAATCGGGTAAGCGATCATACTCCGTATTCGTCGTAGCTGTGGACGTCTTTCCATAGCCGGCGAATTTTCCGTCATTTCATCACGGAACCTGATTTCTTCTGCCCGGCCCAAACGAAACACCCGTTCAGGAAGGAAACTTCCATTACGAAGATCTTTTGGATTGAGTGCGGTTATCCAGGTAAGCAAGCTTTCACGCAAATCCTTTTGATCAGCCCCCAGAGCCGATATTTGCAGAGATTCAGTCATCGGATCGGGAACGAGCACGAACGCAGCAACCGCATTGGTTTCACGAACAATCGTTTGTACCAGACGCGCATACATGACTTTTGGTTCTGCCTGAACCAGAAGAGATTGCTGCGTCAGAAGTGCCGCTTGCTGGTACTGCCGTAAGTCGAGCAACTGACGCAGAAAGCGCACGGAAAGGCGATCCAGAATCAGCAAAAAAAGCAAAATAACTATAAAAGGGATACTTTGCCAGATATTCTGACGCCAGAAATTATGAGCAAATGCTAAAGAAGACCAGCGCACATAAGCCGTCCATGGGTAACCCGGCACCTCAACGCGCAGATACTGACCCGTCCAATGATCCTGTGGAGCAGGAAGTTGCCAAGTCCCACTTTTCCAAAAAGCCACTGGGATATGACCGGCACCCTTAATCAGAATATCCATATCTTCCGGGGTATGGATATTTTTCAGACGGGAAAGACGAAACGGCGATCCGATATAACCGACAACCTGCCCTTGATGATTCAACAAATGTTCGCGCATGGGCATCACCCAAATTTTACCCGGCAACAAAACCACGGGACGTCCAACCAGATAATCGGGGTTTCTCTTGAGCTGGGTAAATTCCGTGGCTTTTAGCAGAGGAGTTGGTAATTGTCCCTCACTTGACCAGATGATCTTATTTGCCTGAGCATCCAACAAGTTGATGGCAGCAATTGCAGGATGCGTCCTCTGAAACGCGATCATTGCCGCTTTTTTTTCTGTTGTGAGTAACAGCGGGTTTTGATCGAGTTCCAGTAAGGAGCGGCGAAAAAAGTCAGGTCATGGAAATGACCGTCCAGATTTCCTGCTAATTGATCGGCAATACTGCGCAAGGCAATCTCACCTTTATATCGAAACTCCTTGTGCAAGGATGCCCGTAAATCTTCGAAGCGCCAGCCCCACAAGGTAATAAACAAAACGGCCATTCCGATAAAAAACAAGTGCAACAAAAAAATCGGAGAAGACTGTATCGTCGAAAGGAACTGTTTAGTTCGGTGCATGTCGATTTTTTATTCGCGTTGCTCAAGATGAATAGCTTCACGCACCAGCTCCTGAATTTCTGTTTCGATGTGATTCAAGGTCTGATCCAGATAACCCAGGTCAGGATCGGACTTCACGCTGACCAAACGATGATGGGCGGCAACAATGGGATGATCCTCTGTTGCCCCATGTTCGCGCAGAAAGGCTATCAATGGGCAGGGCGGAGGCGTCGTGACAGAAACATCAATCCAGCCACGTCGCAACGCATCCATCAAGGGACGACGCAAGAGGTGTGCTGCATAGGCGCCCAATAAGCTGGCAGGATGTTTAGCGCTGCCTTCCGGTAAATCATAGCCCTGAATGACCATGGCGATGAGTTCATGGGCAGGCATCGGCCTGGCAATGGCATAACCCTGTATAAAATCCAGATGCAAAGCGCGCATGGCATCCAGAATAGGTAGCGTTTCGACGCCTTCTATCACCAATTCGGCATTCAAAGCGTTAGCCAACAGTTGAATACTCTGCACAAAAGCCAGATTTTTGGGTTGCGCCGTCAAGTCGCGGATAAAACCCTGATCCAGTTTGATTTTATCGATAGGCAGCTCTTTCATGCGCAGCAGGGAAGAATAAGCCGAACCGACATCGTCCAGAGCAATGCGTACTCCCGTATCCCGTAAAGCCTGCAGGCGGTCTTTAGCAATATGGCGGTTCAGAAAATCGCCACTTTCCAGAAGCTCAAGACATACTCTTGACGGAGCCACGGGACTGTTCGTCATGGTCCCCTTAAAACAAATCGCACAATCATGCTCAACCATAAAATCAGGATCTACATTGAACGACAGATTAAGAACAATGCCCTGGGCATCCAGTAACTCCAGAACCTGGAGGCCTGCTACCAGCATCAGGCGGCTGAGCTCTCGACGTTGCTCCATATCCAAAAATGGAATGAAAGAATGTGGGGAGATCAGCTGTCCGGAAGCATCGCGCATCCGTGCGAGAGCTTCAATTCCAACGATTTTTTGCTGACTGATGGAATATTCGGGCTGAAAATAAGCCACGACATCTTCAGGAAAGCGCCACGCGCTCAATCCCTTGGTATTCACCTGCTTTGCCAGGATAACGATTTTGTTTTTTCAACAAAAAAACCGGTGACGATAATTGCAAGCAAAATAGACTGACCCACAGTTAAAGCCTCATCCTAAGAATACAATAGCCTAACACTATGGCAACAAAGCAATTTGTGTCAATCCAAGCGTTTCGGGCAAGGCAAACAGGCGGTTCATGTTCTGAACTGCCTGCCCTGCCGCACCTTTCACCAGATTATCAATGACGGACAGAACCACTACCTGCCCGGGACGGGGCTGGTGAACGGCAATACGACACACGTTGGCCCCGCGCACAGAGCGAGTTGCCGGATGACTGCCAAATGGCAGAACATCAACAAATGGCTCCTGCGCGTAACGCTCTGCAAACAAGGTTTGCAAGGCGGCGTCACTCAACGGTTGCCGCAACCGTCCGTACAAGGTGGCATGAATCCCGCGAATCATGGGCATCAGGTGCGGCGTGAACTGTAGTTCAATCGTCTCCCCGCTCAGTTTTGAGAGAGTCGCCTCAATTTCGGGACGATGACGGTGACCACTCACCCCGTAGGCAGTGACACTATCTGCGGCTTCCGGCACGATCAGGTTCACCCGTCCAGTGCGTCCCGCACCACTTACCCCCGATTTGCAATCGGCAATCAGCGTATCTTGATGCAGTAATCCCGCCTCCAGCAAAGGAGCGAATCCCAGAATGACTGCGGTTGGATAACATCCGGGATTGGCAATCAGGCGTGATTGGGCAATTTGCTCCCGAAAATATTCCGGTAGTCCGTAACAAGCTGCACGCAACGCCTCAGGCGCCCGATGCGCCATGCCATACCAGTGCGCAAAAGCCTCCGCATCGGCCAGCCGAAAATCCGCACCGAGGTCAATGACACGCACATCACGCGCCAGCAGTTCCGGGGCGCTATCCATGGCCACGCCGTGGGGCGTCGCAAAAAATACGACATCCAGTTTTGCCAGAGTCTCTGGATCGGGAGCTGTATAACACAGATCACACACGCCCCGCAGATTGGGAAAATGGGTATCTACCCGTTCTCCCTCTTCAGCACGAGAGGTGATGACCTGCACTTCCACTTCGGGATGAGGAAGCAACAAGCGCAACAATTCCACTCCGGTGTACCCGGTACCACCCACAATGCCTGCACGAATCATGCTGTAACCCTCTGTCTTAGACCAACAACAAAAAAGCCGCCCTTAGGCGGCTTTTCCGATCCGAAGCGGTGTTATTAACGCTTGGAGAACTGATGACTACGCCGCGCCTTATGCTTGCCGACCTTCTTACGTTCCACTTCGCGGGCATCGCGGGTCACAAAACCCGCGCCACGGAGCGGACGCCGCAAGGTTTCGTCATAAACCATCAGGGCGCGGGTGATGCCGTGGCGAATGGCACCAGCCTGTCCGCTGGCACCACCACCGCTGACATTCACCAGAATGTCAAACTGGCTGCCGTGCCCGGTCAGTTCCAGTGGCTGCATGACTACCATGCGCGATGTCTCGCGACCAAAGTATTCTTCCAGGCTGCGCTTGTTGATGACGATCTTGCCAGAGCCACGACGCAAATAAACCCGTGCAGTTGCGCTTTTGCGCCGACCAGTGCCGTAATATTGTTCCATAATAGTGCTTACCTTAAATATCTAAAGTCTGAGGCTGTTGCGCAGAATGGGGATGCTCGGAACCACTATAAACCTTGAGTTTCCGGTACATAGCGCGGCCCAGGGAGTTTTTTGGAAGCATTCCCTTGACGGCAATTTCGATAATCCGCTCTGGATGCGTTTCCATCATCTTTTCAAAAGAAGCACTCTTCAGATTGCCGACATAGCCGGTATGATGATAGTACATCTTGTCTTTGGCCTTGTTGCCGGTCACCGCAATCTTGTCTGCGTTGATCACAATAATATGATCCCCGATGTCGGCATGGGGGGTAAATTCGGGCTTATGCTTACCGCGCAGGCGGGTAGCCACCTCTACAGAAAGACGGCCCAGCACTTTATCGGTCGCATCTACGACGAACCAGTCTCCCTGTACTTCATGAGACTTGGCAGAATAGGTCTTCATCACAAAACTCCGGCTTCGGGTTTTTCACTGAGGGGCGGGAGATTAGCGATGAAACGGGGCCATGTCAAGGCATATACGGGCTGGTGAAGACGCAAACTTCTCAAACCATTCCCAAGGGCGCCAGCAACCAGCCGAATAGCAGGATCAATATGCCCAGTGCGGCAAAAGTCTCCCAACTGCGCCGATGCAGCAGACGATCGGGGTTGCTGAGCACGGACGGTTTCCACAAGGTACTGAGATAGTAAGCAAAAGAAAAGGCGCTACCGAGAGCAATCAGAATGGCCAACCAATAGGCCTGGTCGTGCACATCGGCGATAATGACCAGCAATTTGGCAAAAAAACCTATGCTGGGCGGCATTCCAGCCAGCGAGAGCAAGGTCAGGCCCAGAAGCCCGGCCAGTACTGGTTGGCGCTCCCGCAATGCCGCCCAGGGGATGGCAATACTGTTTTCCGGCAGCGCCGACAGGCCCATGAAAGTCCCCATGTTCATCAAGCCATACACCAAGGCATAAATAGCGCCTGCGATGATACCCAAGGGGCCGACCGCGAGGGCGGCCAGAAAGTAACCGGCATGAGCAATAGCCGAATAGCCCAACATTCTTCGCAAATGTCCGGCGCGATAAGCCAGGACGTTACCCACTACAATGCTGGTTGCCGCAATGACGGCAATGGGTATTTCCAGCTTTGGTGTTGCCGCCGCCAGGGTAATCAGCGCCCCCATAATGGCGACTTTTGCCACTCCACCCAGAAAAATCAGAAATGGCGCTGGCGCGCCTTGATAAATGTCTGCTACCCAGGCATGAAAAGGCGCGGCGGCAATCTCAAAACTCAAAGCGGCCAGTAAGGCCAGCACGCCCATCAATCCGAATACATTGGATGTCATATCACCCATTGGCGGAATTACTGCCAGACTGCCATCACCCAGATAAATCAAGGCAATTCCAATGGCAAACTGGGCCGATGCAAGCCCGGCCAGCACCGCATATTTAAAGGCGGATTCTACGGCTGCGCGGCCGCTGCCAGGCCAGGCCAGCAACGCAAAAAAAGGTAACACCTGCAGCTCCAGACCAACAAACATCAACAGAAGATTCTGGGCACTCACCAAAATCAGACTACCTGCCAACATAGTCAGCAACAGCCCAACCAAACTGCCTGTCATCTTTCGGGAAAGTGGATGAAAGGTAATAAAAAACAGTCCCGCCGCCATGGCCAGGCTCAAATAGACACCGAGAAGAGTGGCGCTGAGATCCCAGTACAGATCAGCTCCCAGAGCCATATGTTCGACGAAAATACTGGCTGCAGCAGCAATACTGCTGATTCCGCCTAACCAGGGCATGAGTCGACCCAGCCGCAGGGCATCTGCGAGAAAAGCAATCAGTGCCGCAGCAGCAACTATGAGTAATGGCAGCAAGGTTGGACTATAAGCCATGACCACCTCCGGCAATGACATCTCCACTATGAATGGAGAGCAGGGTACCCAGATGGGCAAGGATGATCTGGGGATCCAGGCCGAGCCACAAGGTCAGCAGTCCCAGCACCCAGAACAGCAACCACTCGCTCTGCTGCAAATCCACCAGATTATCCGGCAAGGTTGCGTTCAGCGGACCCAGCATGATCCGCTCGTAGGCACGTAAAAAATAGACCACACCCGCGAGGATCCCCAAGGTCGCCAGTCCAGCAGCCCAAGGCAACACCCGAAAGGCCCCTGCCAGGCTGAGAAACTCTCCAGGAAAATTGGCCAGCCCCGGCAGCCCCATTCCTGCCAGAAAGAAAAAAAGCATCCAGGCACCGAGACGGGGCGCGCGTCGAAACAAGCCTCCCAGCCCTGACCATTCTCCCGTCAAACCCCGGCTTTCCATAATGCTGACTACGCCGAACAGTCCTGCCGAGACCACGCCGTGCGCAATCAACAAAAACACACTGCCATGTATGGCCTGCGTTTGCAGGGCAAACAGTCCGAGAGCCACCAGGTTCATGTGGCTGACACTGGCCCAGGCTGCGAAAAGGCGAAGGTTGGCAGCATTGAGGGCGAGGAAGGCCCCATACAGGGTCCCGATTGCACCGAGAATAATGCCGACCGGGGCAAACTCCAGTGCCGCCTGGGGAAGCATGGGGATAGCAAAATGAATCAGGCCATAGGCACCTGCGGTCACGGCGGCCCCCGAAAGAAACACACTCCCCGCCGGCGCGGCATTGCCGTAGCCAGAACCCGCCCAACTATGCAGAGGGAAAAGTGGCATTTTGACCGCCAGGCCGGCGACCATACCCAAAAACAGCCAGATACCGAGACCCCCGGTAATACGGGTGTCAGCAAGCTGCAAAATGGAAAAATTATAGATCCCGGTCTGCTGACCGTGGAGGACATAAACTACAACCAGTGCGACCAGAAAAAGTAACGAGCCAACGAAGGTGTACAACAAAAACTGTAAAGCAGCAGCACGGCTTTTGTGGCCGCTGCGCAAAATCATGAAAGCTCCCGCCAATGCGAGGATTTCATAAAAAATATAAAACATCAGGACATTCTGAGCGAAAAATATCCCGAACAAAGCTCCGGACATCACCAGCACGGCGCTCGCCAGCGCCCGGAATTCGGGTAAGCGCCAGGCAAAAGCCAGACTCACCGGAATCAGCAAAGCGCACAGAAGCGCCAGGGTGCTGCCCAGAGGGCCAGCGTGCAAGGTCCAAAGACTACCCAGATAAGGGATATGGAGAGCATGTCCTAAAGTGCCGCTGGCTCCGGGGGCAAAACGCTGAATCAACGCCAACAACAATTCGAGCAGTGCGATGCTCATGGCAAAGTACTGACCACTTTGTTTTTGCGCAGAAAGCCACAGCGCCGCAACCCAGGGGAGAACAATCAACACCGTTACCAGGATCACAACAAGTACCCCCAGGCGATGAAGAGCAGCACCACCAGACCCAGAATCATGCCACTGGCATAGCGACTGATCAGGCCATTTTCGCCCGCTTCCAGAGCGCGGCTACCGAGTCCAAAGCCGTCTCTCAGCCCGCCGAGCAGCATCAGTTGAAAACCGCCCTGCTCAATCAGTCGGTCCAGGATATGCGCGAATGCGTACCAGATGGGCGGAAAAATGCGTAGAAAAATCCGGTCGAAAAACCAGGCATTGAAAAGAAAGGCTATACGACTGAGGCCACGACCTTCACGCTCCCATTGTGCGGCTTTGTAGGCAATGGCAATACCAATGAGGGTGGCCACTGAACCCGCCACTTGCAGAAAAATATTCACATCCCCCGACGGGGCTGGCGGCATGCCCAACTCTGGAGCCAGCCAGGGTAACCAGATTTTCGGGCCTGGCCAGCCCGGCGGAAACTGCAGCCAGCCAATACCAATACTGGCAACGGCCAGGATTCCCAGAGGAATTTTCATGCCCCAACCCATCTGATAGGGCTCGCCCGGCTTTTCCGGGCCTTCAAACACCAGAAAATAAAGCCGAAACGCATAAATCGCCGTAAATACTGCGCCCAGCAATGCCAGCACCCAGAGCAGCTTACCACCGGGAACGATAAAAGCCGTAGCAATAATGGCGTCCTTGCTATAAAAAGAGGCCGAAATCACGGGCACGGCAGCCAGGGCAAAAATACCCGCCAGAAACGTCCAGCGTAAAAAGGGTTGCTGCTTTTTGAGGCCGCCCATCTGGCGAATATCATGATTATCGCTGTAGATGAGAATGACCACACCCGCGCCCATAAACAGCAGCGCCTTGAAACAGGCATGTACAAGCAGATGGAAAAGGCCGAGCGAAGGAGCACCAATGCCCACCCCGAGAAACATGTAGCCCAGTTGGCTGATGGTGGAGTAGGCCAGCACCCGCTTGATGTCCACCTGAGCAATACCGCAACTTGCCGCATACAGGGCGGTAAAAGCCCCGCTCAACCCGATCACCCAGAGCATCCCGGGGACTGCTGCAAAAATAGGGTACAGACGAATACACAAATACACGCCAGCAGTGACCATGGTAGCCGCATGAATCAGGGCGGAGACCGTACTGGGACCGGCCATGGAATCAGGCAACCAGATATGTAAAGGAAACTGCGCAGATTTGGCAACAGCACCAATCAACACCAAAATCCCCGCTATGGTGAGGGCCAGTAGATCGGGGCGGGCCGCCACAGCCGCAAACAGCGTGTGGTAATTGAGGGTGTGATATTCGGCAAACAGGATAAATATTGCCAATGCCAGGGCTGTATCCCCAATGCGGGTCACCACAAATGCCTTGCGCCCGGCCCAGGCATTTTCCTGTTTGCGATACCAGTGCGCCACCAGGGCATAAGAACACAAGCCGACCGTCTCCCAACCCAGGTAAAGAAGCAGCAGGTTATCTGCCATGGTGAGAATCAGCATTCCGCCCACAAATAAGTTCAAATAAAAATAGTAGCGCCGCTCGCCGTAATCGCCGTTCAGATATTGCTGGGAAAACAGATGGATCAGAAAACCTACAAAGGAGGCAATACTGATCATGACCAAAGTCACTTGATCTACATGAAAGCCTATATTGGCATGGAAATTACCCACCGAAATCCAGGTCCAGACCTGTTCATGGAGATTGGGGTCGCGACCGTGGGTCATCCAGACTGCAAATACCACCAGGGTAGACAGGAAGGGCATGGTTGCGGCCATACGACCTATTTGCCGTGGCGAAAAATGCTCCCCAAAAATGCCATTCAGCAACGCCCCCAGCAGAGGAAAACCAGGGATTAGAAAAAGCCACTCATTCATCGACTTCCTCCCGAAGCTGCCGCAGGTCATCTACCGTATCCCCGCCCAGTTCCTGCTTGACGCGCAACAACAAAGCCAGGGTCAAAGCCAGGGCCGCACCGCTCAGCGCCATCATGAACACCACCAGTACTTGCCCGGTGACAGAATGCCAGCGGGCACCTCCGGCCAGAGCAATGACCATGGCAGCGTTAAAGAGCAACTCAATGCCCAGCAACAAAAAAATGAGATTGCGGCGCAAAATGATCAACGCCATTCCAATCACAAAAAGTAATGCGGCAATCACCAGTGCGAGTTCAAGCGTCATGATCATCCCTCCGATGAATTGCCAGCACGGCGGCAATCACGGCAAAGAGCAGCAGCGCCACAGCCTCCGTGAGCCAGAGATAGGGACCAAAAAGGGCACGCCCTACTGTGCCTGGGCCTATTTCCTGAATAAGCACCATCAGATCCGGGCGACGACTGAAAAGAAGAATCAGGACTGCCGTCAGCAGAACCACCAGCACCGCTGGCCACCAAAAACCCGGCGCCAGCGCGGTTCTTCCCGGATCGTCAGCGGAGTGCGTAACAACATGATGGCAAAAAGAAAAAGGACCAGAATAGCGCCCACATACAACATCACTTCCAGAGCCGCGACAAAGGGTGCTCCCAGCACCAGAAATAGAATGCTCAAGGCCAGCAGGCTGACGCCCAGATTCACCGCGCCATGCATGGGATCACGGACCACCAGCAACGCGGCTCCGGTTGTGAGAATAATCAACAATAACAGCAAGATCAGAAAAATTGTCATGGCAGATTACTCCGGACATTGACGGGCGTTTTTTCGTTGATGCCCTCACCTTTATCCTTGTCTTGCAGCGCCACTCCGGAATGCCGATAAAAATTGTAATGCGGATGCTTACCCGTCCCGTCAATGAGCAACGCCTCTTTTTCGTAGATAAAATCAGCGTGGTGTTCTTTACTGAAAGCAAATTCATCGAGGAGCTGGATGGCCAGCGTCGGACAAGCCTCCTCACAGAGGCCGCAATAAATGCACCGGGAAAAATTAATGCGAAACGTCAGGGGATAGCGGCGCGTGTCAGGGCGCTCCCCGGCTTGCAATTCAATGCAACGCGTCGGACATACCGCTGAACAAAGCTGGCAGGCAACGCAGCGCTCATCACCGTCGGGATCACGCGTAAGTACGGGCCGTCCCCGCCAGCGTGGCGGCAAATTCAAAGGCTCCTCAGGATAACTGACGGTTGAAGTTCGGCCCAGCTGACGCAAGGTCGTCCACAGCCCTGCACCCAGTTCGGAGATATTGCGCCAGACCCTCATGCCAGCCTCCACAAAGCTGCCGCCAAAGCCGTCGCAAGCACATTGAACAGGGCCAGTGGCAGAAGCACTTTCCAGCCCAAGGCCATTAACTGGTCATAACGTGGTCGGGGCAAGGTCGCCCGCAACCAGAAAAACACGAAAATCACCGCTGCCGTCTTGATCAGCAGCCAGATCCATCCAGGTAGCCAGGGACCATGCCAGCCGCCGAGGTAAAGTAATGCCGTCAGCACTGCGATCAAGGTCAGGCCAAGATACTCTCCCAGGAAGAAATAGCCAAAGCGCATCCCCCCGTATTCTGTATTAAATCCGGCCACCAATTCACTTTCTGCTTCGGGCAAATCAAAGGGAAGGCGGTGGGTTTCGGCCACACCGGCTATCAGAAAAATGACAAAACCCAGAGGCTGAAGGACGATATAGGGCAGATTTTGCGCCGCGACGATCCCGTTGAGGGACAGCGATCCACTCAGCAAAACCACACCTAAAAGGGCCAGTCCCATGGGTAACTCATAGCTGACTAACTGGGCCACTGCCCGGACTGCGCCCAGCAGGGAAAACTTGTTGCCCGAAGCCCAGCCCCCCAGAAATACTCCGTAGGCGTTCAGAGAACTCATGGCCAGAATGAACAACAAACCGATATTCCAGTTGCCTGCCCAGGAAAAATGATGATCCAGCGGCACCACGGCAAAGCTGGCCAAAGCGCTGAAGGCCACCAGAACCGGTGCCGCTCGGTAAAGCACCGGATCGGCAAAATCGGGCACAAAATTTTCTTTGCTCATCAACTTGAGGGCATCGGCAAGCGCCTGGCCGACGCCCAGAGGGCCCAGGCGATTGGGGCCCAGACGATTCTGCAGAAAACCCAGAACCCGCCGCTCTGCAAAAACCAGAAAACCCGCCACACCCAGCAAAATCAGGGTGGTAAACAACATGCCCAGAGCCATCAGAAAAAGCATCATCGGCTTTGCTCCCAGCTGACTTCGACGGGATCACCAGGATATAAGCCCAGCTCGGCGAAACCTTCCTGATCAATGGCAATGACCCCTTGGACCATTTCTGCGCAGGCAATAACCGGCAACTGCAGATCTCCGCAAGGACCATGCAAGGTAGCAGCCACGGCCTGAACATCCGGATGCACCCGCAAACCCCGGGCCGGAGCCAGAGAATGCAGTTCGTCTGCGGTATCAGCCAGCGTTTCCCCACCAAACCAGCGAAAAATATCGAGCTCCCATTGCTCGGGCGTCACCTTCCGGGTTGCCGGAACTGCTGCGATTTCAAAGCGGGCACGAATAGTGTCTGGCAATAAAACTCCGGGGCCCTCTGGGTCTGGCCGTTCAGGACACAGAAAATGCAAATAAAAATCCAGCCGTTTTTGCCAGGCTTCGTGCAAGTGCAGCATTTCCGCCAGACGACCCAGCCAAAACAAAGGCGGCGGCGGACCGAGCGGGTGTTTCAAGCCTCCGGCCGCCTCGGGAAAGCCGCTGCCATGCACCGCCGAGTGCAGTACCTGCGCCTCGCGGCGATAAACCGGTGAAAACGCCTGAATCCGGCCTTCATAATTCACAAACAAACCGGCCCGCTCGGGAAAGGCCGCCACGGGTATCAAGGCTTCTGCGCTTCTGGCCGTTTCTGAATCAACCATGTCCAGCAAGCTCAGACCATCCAGACCTGGAGCGAGCGTTCGCCAGGTACCCGCCCCCCAGTCCTCCCCCAAGGGATCAGCGCCCAGACAAAGCAGATGATTGATTTTGCGTTGCCGCAAGGCCTGCTGCAGGCGCTCGGTATGACCGTCTGCCGCAAAATAAGCGGCCCCAAACAAATTGGGTCGATTGACAAAAGCACCGGCCCGGGCGTTGGCAGGCAGTTTTTCCAAGGTTTTGCGCAGTGCATACAAACCAGATGGGCCCAAGGTTTCTGCGGTGGCCAACAGCACCGGAAACCGTCCCCCCTGCAAACAGGGATCATCCGCTAATTCGGCAACCTGATCACGCAAGGCACTGGGGCGTAAAGGCCGATAATCCCCTTTTTGGGCCAATTCGGTCCGGCTGCTGGCCAGCACCGTCAAACTTGCGCCCTGGCGCAATGCCTGACGTACGGCAAAACCCGCCATGGGGGCAATGCTGTCCAGATCGCCGATGACCACAATGCGGTCGGCAGCCGCCACTTCCTGCAAACTGGGCGCCTGCGGAAGTGCCAGGCATTGTTGTGCCAGCGCTTCTGCCCAGGAACTGGTGACCGCAGCAAAAGGCGCATGCAGGCAGTCTGCCAACGCAAAAAGACCCAGATTACTTTGCAGATCTTCGCGCGGGGAGCCCAGAAAGCCACTGCGTCCTTCTTCCAGACGGCTGGCCAGCTGACGCAAGACGGCATCCTGACGGCTGGGTTCCCCCTTCAGGCGGGGCTGCAGGGGCCGGGAATTTGCCGTCACGTAGGGAAAAGCATAGCGACCACGGTCACAGAGGAAGTGACCATTTATTTCCGGCCGTATGCGGTTTCGTATGCGGCGCAAGGTTCCCAGACGCGCTCCGGGAGTCGTGTTACAACCCACTGCACAATGAGGGCATACCGAAGGACCCTGCTGCAAATCCCAAACCCTGACATAATCATGACGAAAAACCTTGTCCGTAAATACGCCCGTCGGACAGACTTCGACCAGATTCCCGCTGAATGGACTTTCCAGCGGACCATCTTCCAGGCGTCCAAAGCTGACCCGGTTGCGGGAGCCGAACACTCCGAAATCTTCACCCTGGGCAGCATCCTGATAAAAACGCACGCAGCGATAGCAGGTAATGCAGCGATTCATTTCCTGATACACCAAAGGACCGAGGTCCTGATTGCGATAGGTACGCTTCGGACCGCTGTAATGGCGCACACTATGTCCGGTCTGCACCGTCATATCCTGAAGATGGCATTGTCCACCCTCATCACAGACCGGACAGTCAAGCGGATGGTTGGTCATCAATAGCTCAATAATTTCCCGATGCTCGGTATGCACGTCGTCTTCCAGAGTAACCAGTTGCAGACCATCGCTGGCTGGCAGCAGGCAGGCCATGGTAATCCGGGGTGGGTGTTTGCTGTCATGGGCGTACATTTTCACGGCACATTGCCGACAAGCCCCCAGACTTCCCAAAGCGGGATGAAAACAAAAATAGGGGATCTGCTGATCTTTTCCGGCGGCAATAGCTGCCTCCAGCACATTCTGTCCAGGGGTGAAGGGAATCTCCTGACCATCCAGAAAAAATACATGCTTCATGATTGAGGCCCCCGATATGGACAATGACCCAGGCGAACATGTGCCTCAAAATCATCCGCAAAGGCATGTAAACCCGAAAGCACCGGCATCAGCGCTCCCGGAGCCAACGCACAAAAACTGTTGGGGGCAATTTGCCCACCAAGCTGATGCAGGGTCGCAATATCCTCGGCACTGCCTTCTCCAGCCTCAATCCGCTCCAGCAACCAGCGCACATAGGGCAAGCCTTCCCGGCAGGGCGTGCAGAATCCACACGATTCGCGCGCGAAAAAACGGGTCGTCGCCACCAGAAAATCGACGGGGCACTGCCGATCATCCATCAGAATGAAGCCGCCTGTACCCAGTCGCGAACCGACTTTGGCCACCGCATCAAAATGCATGGGCGTATCGAAGTGTTCGGGCATCAGAAAGGGTGTGGAGGAGCCCCCCGGCAACACCGCGCGCAAAGTGCGCCCTGGCTGCAAACCTCCAGCATGTTCAAACAGTATTTCCTGAGCGGTCGTTCCCATGGGCAATTCAAAAACACCGAGGCGTTTCGCAGGGCCACAGACACTGTACAATTTGCTGCCCACGCCGCCATTGACGCCCAGACTGCGAAACCAGTCCGCGCCATGCGCGAAAATACCCGGCAAATGCGCAATGGTTTCGGCGTTGTTGACAGTGGTCGGTTGCTGCCAGAGCCCCTGTTGACTGATATGCGGAGGTTTTTTACGCGGATTTGCGCGTTTGCCTTCAATGGCATTGAGAATGGCCGAATCTTCGCCACAAATATAGCGTCCCAAAGAAACATGAATATCCAGGCGCAAATCGCCATCAGGCAAGCGCATGAGTCCTGCCTCGCGGGCCTGATGCAGTGCTTTTTCCAGAACACGGGCACCTGCTGCATATTCACCCCGTACAAAAATGACGGCATAACGCACCCCCAGAGCGTGAGCCGCAATAAACATGCCTTCCAGAATATGGTGCGGAGCCCCGAAAAGCAGAGCACGGTCCTTGATACTGCCCGGCTCGGTTTCATCCAGATTGCAAACCAGATAACGCGGTTCAGGAGCATCAACTCCGCGCAGACGCCATTTGAGACCCGTCGGAAAGCCCGCACCACCACAACCCCGAAGCCCGGATTTTTCTAGTTCCGCAATAATATCAGCGGGATCCATCTGCACGGCTCTTGCAAGCCCCACATACCCCCCGGCATCCCGGTAAGCGCGCAGATCTGCCGGATCGGGATCTGCAAAATGCCGGCTCAGGATGGCTTCCATATATCCGCCTCCAGTTGTGCCAAAAGCCGGGTCAATGTCTGGGTGTCCACCGGTCCCAGCGCCTGGTCATCCACCATCAGGGCGGGGGCCCGATCACAGAGGCCAATGCAGACATGCGGTATCACCGTCAGTTTGCCACTGCGACTGACCTCACCGAGATCCACGCCCGAATGCTGGCGGGCCTGGGTCAGGATATCCTGAGCCCCGGCCATATGGCAGGCGATGCTGTCACAGATGCGCAGAACATGGGTGCCCACCGGTTCACGCAACACCAGGCTGTAAAAGGTGCAAAGCTCCTCGACCTTGACCGGACTCAACCCGGTCAAAGACGCTGCCAGACGCAATGCATCCTCATCAATGTAGCCTCTGGCCTTTTGCAGGACCTGCAGGACTTCACTGATGGCGGCTTCCGGAACCGGTGACGCCACCACCAGATCCTGCAACCTGGCGAGAAGCGATGCATCATTCAAGTCAACGATCGAGGTCGGCGAGGACATAATCTATGGATCCAATCGTGGCAATAAAATCGGGGAGGGCCGTATCGCGCCCCAGTTCGGTAATCAGCTGGACGTGGGGGAAGGAAGGAGTCCGTACCCTGAGCCGGTATGGGTGGGCGCTACCGTCAGCCACAATGTAATAGGCGAGCATGCCGCGCGCTGACTCGGTGATGCTCAGTACCTGTCCTGCAGGAGGACCAATTTCGCCCGCCATCTGCTCGAAATGGTGAATCAGCGTTTCAATATCCCGCAAGGTATGGTCTTTGGGTGGCAGGGCATACCGGGCGTCAGCAGCCAGAGTCGCACCATCCGGCATTTTGTCGGCGAGCTGCCGAAGCATCCCGATACTTTCGCGAATTTCATCAATATGCAGTTGGGTTCTGGCTAAAGCATCCCCATCGGTGGAGGTCGGCACCTCAAAATCAAGAGCATCGTATAGCCCGTAGGGTGCTGCTTTGCGCATATCCCAGGCTTTGCCCGTACTGCGCAAGACAATACCCGATGCGCCCCACTTTTCCGCCTGCGCCGCTGACAGCACCCCAATCCCCTGAGTGCGGGCGCGGAAAATGGGATTCCCTACAGTGAGTATCTCCGTATCCCGCAAACCGGACTCTACTTTCTGGAGGACTTGCAGCAGATCATCGCGCCAGTCCTCCGGCAAGTCAGCCGCTACTCCACCAATCCGAAAAAACTGTGGATGCAGGCGCCCGCCGGTATATTTTTCGATCAGATCGAGCAACAGCGCTCTATCCCGAAATGCATAAAATGCCGGTCCCATGGTGCCGAGATCATTTCCATAGCTTCCCAACCACACCAAATGGGAAGATATCCGGCAGATTTCCGCCAACAAGGTCCGGATACCCTCGGCGCGATCCGGCAATTGCAAATCCGCCAGCATCTCCACCGCACGGACATAGGGAAACTCACCCAGGATTCCCCCCAGATAATCCACCCGGTCGGTATAGGGAATAAAATTATGGAACGTATGTCCTTCGGCTATTTTTTCCACACCCCGATGGTGATAACCAATATCGGGGTCCACGCTGGCAATTTTTTCCCCGGAAATTTTCAGTACAAAGCGCAAAATTCCGTGGGTTCCTGGATGATGTGGGCCAACATTCAGTACCGTCTGCCCGGATTCCGGAGCTGACACCTCGTCGCTGTAGGCTTTGAGTGCTTCCTGCAAATCGGTTTTACTCAAACGATAGGCGGGGCGCTCTGTGGCGCGGATGGCTTCGCTTTTTCGCAGCGGGTGCCCTTCCCAGAGGGGCGGGAGTAAAATGCGCCGCAAATCCGGATGACCACTGAACTGCAGACCAAACAGATCGTACACTTCCCGTTCATACCAATTGGCATTGGCAAAAATACCGGTTATCGACGGTACCGGAAGCTCGGCGTCGGCGTGTGTCACCCGCAAACGCAGGGCACCACAACCCTCCAGTCCGTGCAGATGATAGGTCAAGGTATATTGTGCAGCCTCTGCGGCACCATGTGATCCTTCATCCACGGCCGTCAAATCCAGCAACATCGGAAAAGACGGTTGCATTTGTTCATGCAGGAATTGCATGGCCGGCAGCAACTGCTCTTCAGGCAGCAGAAAATCCGGCCAGCCATCCCGCCCATCGGTAACCGGACTCGCAGCAAAGTGCTTTTGCAGCATCTCAGCCAGAAGCATTAGTCAGCTCCCGCTGAAATATCCGGGGAGGATTACGCCGGATTTTCTGCTGCAACAATAACAAACCGTCCATCAGGGCTTCCGGGCGGGGTGGACAACCCGGCACATAAATATCTACAGGCAGCAGTCGATCAATACCCTGGACTACGCTGTAGACATCATACATGCCTCCGGAATTGGAACAGGAGCCCATGGAAATTACCCATTTGGGCTCCAGCATTTGTTCATATATCTCCAGAATCATGGGCGCCATTTTCACGAAAATCGTCCCTGAAGTGATCAGCACATCCGACTGCCGGGGCGAGCCGCGCAGCACCTCTGCACCAAATCGCGACAAATCATGGCGGGGCGTCACGGCAGCCACCATTTCAATAAAACAGCAGGAAGTGCCAAAATTCAGGGGCCAGAGAGAACCTGCCCGACTCCAAGCCAGCATTTCTTCAAATTTGCCCACCAGCAAAGACAAGGGACCCGGAGCTAATGCCATTGCAAACCTCCCATGCGCCACTCATAAAACAAGCCCAGACCCAAGATCACCATAAAAGCCAGTCCAGCCACAACCGGTCCCCAGCCCAAGGCATGAAAAGCCACCGCCCAGGCAAAAAGAAAAGCGGCTTCCAGCTCAAACACCAGAAAGGAAACGGCCAGAAGATAAAAAGCAACGGGGGTTCGCGGATGCGTACTGGTGTTGGCTCCCAGCCCACTTTCAAAAGGAATGTTTTTATTGCGATTGGGGTGTTGTCCGCCGAGCAGACCCGATATCCAGAGAATACTCATCAATACCAGCAACACTGCAGCGGCAAAAATCCCGACTATCAGGGCAGGGCTCGCCATCATTGCCGATTCTCCCAAAGTGCGATTTTTGTCGAAAAATACAAAAAGCCCCCTTTTCAGAATTCAGGCACGGCGCGATACCACGCAGTGTCATCATTGAACTACGCTGTATAGTATAGACCATCATTTGTAGCGCATCTGAGGAGCTCTCACATGAATATTTGGGAAGACCCCGTCGTCCAGTCGGGCATATTGGACTATCTGGAGCAAAAACAACTGCTGGCCAGCTTCACCAGCATGGGTGGTGTGGCACTCAGGGAAGGTGCACAGTGTCACTGCAGTCTTCCCGAGCATGAGGGCAATGAAGTGATTGTGCTTTGTCAGTTTGATTTTGAAGAACTGGTCCCCTTTGGAGCTGCTGGAGATCAGCGTCTGCGACAACAGGGACAGGCGCATGTGCGTCTTGATGCCAATGGTCAGGTCAGTGACGCATGGTTATGCCGGCCGGGTTCCTGCTAAAAAGTCCATTCAGCTTTTCATGAGCAGGGCAGGATCTTGCAGCTTACGGGCGTAGCGCAAACCGACCACCGCAACAGCAGCACAACCCAGAATGGTAATGCCCAATGGGAACGCACTGTGCATGACCATACTGCCAATAACCATGGCAGAAACAGATGCAGCCGTAAACTGCATGGCTCCGAGCAGTGCTGAGGCACCGCCCGCATGAGCGCCTTGCCCGGCCATGGCCAGTGCCGTGGCATTGGGACCGACCAGACCAATGCTCGCGACATAGACGAACAGCGGCAGCATAATGGCAAACATGCTGATTTCTGGATAATAACCAATGATAAACAATACGATACCCGCCAGCAACTGAATGATCACCACCGTCTGGAGGATTCCTTCTGCTGTGTAGCGCCGATGCAGGATTCGGTTGAGTTGTGACATGACTACCAGGCCCAAGGCATTGGCACCGAATATCCAGCCAAAACTGTTGGCCGGGACTTTATAAAGATCAATAAACACAAAGGGTGATCCGGCAATATACGCAAACATGCCGCCGTAGCACATGGCATAAACCAAAGAAAAAGCCATAAAACGCCTGTCCTGCAAGAGCGCATGGTAACGCCGCAAAACCTTGCTGACCTCCAGGGAATGTTCCGCTGTGGGTTGATGGCTTTCGTGCAATCCCAGATAGACCAGCCCAAAAATAAACAGCCCGAATACTGTCAACAACCAGAAAATACTCTGCCATCCCAACCAGACCAGCAAGTATCCGCCCATCAACGGCGCGATAATAGGGGCAAGGCCCATCACTAGAATCATGGCGGCAAAAATATGTGGCGCTTCCCTGGGGGAAAACAAATCACGCACCACGGCCCGGGAAATCACCAGACCTGCGCATGCTCCCAGCCCCTGCACAAAACGTAGACCGATCAGCACCCCGATAGAGGGAGATAAAGCACAGCCAGCCGAAGTCAGCACATACAGTATCAGTCCCAGCAACAGGGGTCGGCGGCGTCCAAAACGATCCGAAAGCGTCCCAAAAAACAACTGCCCCAGAGAAAGTCCTACAAAAAAACTGGCCAGGGTCAACTGCACCGCCAGATGTGGCGCTGTAAAATAGCGGGACAGCGTCGGCAGACTGGGAAGGTACATATCAATAGACATCGGGCCAAAGGCGCTTAACATGCCCAGGATAAAAATCAGTCGTCTTTTATGCAGCAACGTTTTTCCTTGCCATGCCTGATAAACCAAAGGCACGGGACGACCGTGCCTTCTGTTTTCACTAAACCTTATACTGAGCTAAGGAGGATACATCCTGATCTCAGGAATGCTTTTTTACCGGGCAGGTTTTGATACCCAGCAAAGTATACAACCCACAAAAACCAGTGATTCCAGTAATCAGGGGCACCAATCCAACCACTGCCCACCATTTGTTTTCACCGTGCAAGAATACTGCGAGCACCACAATAATCACCAACCCCACAATCACCCGGATCAGACGATCCATGCTTCCTTCATTGACTGGCATTGCCCTCTCTCCTGCAGGAATTTCCTGCCCGTATCAACTGGAACTGGATTATAGTACGTAAACTCCCTGAATCACTAAAAATGATCTGTTTTTACCAGGGACTGGATGTCAACCCGATTTCTTTCCCAGGCATTTTCGGTCCCTTTACCTACGGCAATCATGTACCCGATCGCATGATTTTCTGGCAAATGGATCAGTTTTGCCACAGCATCAAAATCAAAACCATCCATCGGACAGGAATCATAGCCGAGATCCTGGGCCAACAACATCAACGTCATTCCAAAAATGCCCAGGGTACGCATGGCTTCATCCCGCGCAATTTCCGGTTTTCCGCGATAGTATTCATCCAGTTTCGGCAATAAAAAATCCTGGACCGGCTGCGGCGACGTCGCCCAGTAACGTTGCGGATCTTCCTGCCACGCCTCCAAATCTGCACATAAAACAAAGAGCGCCGATGCATCGGTGACTTGTGCCTGACCCCAGGCTTGTTCACGAATGGCCGCACGCAGCTGCGGATCCTGCACATCCACAACCCGCCAATGCTGAATGTTGTAGGCACTGGGTGCTAAAGAAGCGTGCTCCAGAAGCGTTCTTTTGGTTTCGGCAGACATCTGATGATGCGGATCAAAGGTCTTCGCTGCACGACGTTGCTGGACTGCGGTAATGACATCCATATACTCACCTCTTCGATGTTATAAAATAAGTCATCACAATCTAGTGTAGTGTTGCATTCTGTTTGCTGCTTAAATGGCTGTTGGCGCGAATGACTTTTTGCAGGATGTCGCGGGCGGTTTTGGTCCAGATGAAAGGTTTGGGATGGGTGTTGTGGTGGTCGATGTACCCCTCAATGGCCTGGATGAGTTCAGGCACACTGGTGAACACCCCACGACGTAACCGCTGGGTCGTGATATCCCGAAAGAAACGCTCGACCATGTTGAGCCAGGATGCCGAAGTGGGCGTGAAGTGCATGTGAATACGCGGGTGCTTGTCGAGCCACGCCTGTACTACCGGGTGTTTATGGGTCGCATAGTTGTCGGCAATCAGATGCAGAGCCTTGTCCCTGGGCGTCTGCCGATCAATTTTCTTCAGGAACTTCAGCCATTCCACATGGGTATGGCGCTGTTGACACTGTCCGATGACCTGACCATCCAGCACGTTGAGGGCGGCAAACAAGGTCGTAGTGCCATTACGTTTGTAGTCGTGGGTCATCGTTTCTGCGCGGCCCTTTTTGAGGGGGAGTCCCGGTTGGGTCCGGTCCAGGGCCTGTACCTGACTTTTTTCATCCACGCAGAGCACCAAGGCATGCTCCGGGGGAGACATATACAACCCCACAATATCTTCCAGCTTTTCCACAAAATGCGGGTCACGTGACACCTTGAAACCACGCA
>NZ_CP045571.1:0-127500 GCF_009662475.1 Acidithiobacillus thiooxidans ATCC 19377 | reverse complement strand
AGCTTCTTTATTCAGAAACTCACTACTACGGACTCTTTAATTACCTTCCTACTCTCTACTTCCTGTTACCTGTTACCCGCTTCCTGCCGCCTACTTCTCCACCCCAGCGTCCGACCCGCTGCGCGCGGGCCTCTTCCCTTTGGTGGAGCTGACCGGGATCGAACCGGTGACCCCCTGCTTGCAAAGCAGGTGCTCTCCCAGCTGAGCTACAGCCCCATTTGGTGGGCCCAAGTGGACTCGAACCACTGACCTCACGATTATCAGTCGTGTGCTCTAGCCAGCTGAGCTATAGGCCCGATTCTTTACCGAGTGGCGTGTGTGGGGTCTAGGACCCATTTCTTTAAAGGAGGTGATCCAGCCGCAGGTTCCCCTACGGCTACCTTGTTACGACTTCACCCCAGTCATGAACCATACCGTGGTCATCGCCCTCCCGAAGGTTAGGCTAACGGCTTCTGGTACAATCCACTCCCATGGTGTGACGGGCGGTGTGTACAAGGCCCGGGAACGTATTCACCGCGGCATGCTGATCCGCGATTACTAGCGATTCCGACTTCATGCAGTCGAGTTGCAGACTGCAATCCGAACTACGACGCGCTTTCTGGGGTCTGCTCCACCTCGCGGCTTGGCTTCCCTCTGTACGCGCCATTGTAGCACGTGTGTAGCCCTGGACATAAAGGCCATGAGGACTTGACGTCATCCCCACCTTCCTCCGGTTTGTCACCGGCAGTCTCCCTAGAGTGCCCGGCCGAACCGCTGGCAACTAAGGACAAGGGTTGCGCTCGTTGCGGGACTTAACCCAACATCTCACGACACGAGCTGACGACAGCCATGCAGCACCTGTGTTCTGATTCCCCGAAGGGCACTCCCGCATCTCTGCAGGATTCCAGACATGTCAAGCCCAGGTAAGGTTCTTCGCGTTGCATCGAATTAAACCACATGCTCCACCGCTTGTGCGGGCCCCCGTCAATTCCTTTGAGTTTTAACCTTGCGGCCGTACTTCCCAGGCGGAATACTTATCGCGTTAGCTACGACACTCAGTACGCTTGGCACCAAACATCTAGTATTCATCGTTTAGGGCGTGGACTACCAGGGTATCTAATCCTGTTTGCTCCCCACGCTTTCGTGCCTCAGCGTCAGTATTGGGCCAGGTGGCCGCCTTCGCCACTGATGTTCCTCCAGATCTCTACGCATTTCACCGCTACACCTGGAATTCCACCACCCTCTCCCATACTCTAGTACACCGGTTTCCACCGCCATTCCCAGGTTGAGCCCGGGGATTTCACGACAGACCTAATGCACCGCCTACGCACCCTTTACGCCCAGTGATTCCGATTAACGCTTGCACCCCCCGTATTACCGCGGCTGCTGGCACGGAGTTAGCCGGTGCTTCTTCTTGGATTCACGTCAACAGCAGGCGTTATTAGCACCCACCTTTTCGTCCTCCACGAAAGAACTTTACAACCCGAAGGCCTTCTTCATTCACGCGGCATTGCTTCGTCAGGGTTGCCCCCATTGCGAAAAATTCCCCACTGCTGCCTCCCGTAGGAGTCTGGGCCGTGTCTCAGTCCCAGTGTGGCTGGTCGTCCTCTCAGACCAGCTACCGATCGTCGCCTTGGTAGGCCTTTACCCTACCAACTAGCTAATCAGACGTAGGCTCCTCTTCCAGCGCGAGGTCCGAAGATCCCCCGCTTTCCCCCTCAGGGCTTATGCGGTATTAGCCCAAGTTTCCCTGGGTTGTCCCCCACTCAAAGACAGATTCCTACGCATTACTCACCCGTCCGCCACTCGTCAGCATCCGAAGACCTGTTACCGTTCGACTTGCATGTGTTAGGCATGCCGCCAGCGTTCAATCTGAGCCAGGATCAAACTCTTAAGTTCAATCCAACAATTTGTTCAACTTCTACCATATTCAGTACGATAATTCGCATCCAAATACAGCCTGGGCCTAAACCCCACACATCTCCACTCGGCTTTTAAAGAACATCCGGACCGGAGTCCGGTGCGGCTCAACGCCGCGTCGTGAGGGCGCATTATACGCAGGGTTCGAGGGGTGTCAACACAATATTTTCGCATCTTTCCTGTATTCCTGGCTCGACCATCAGGAAGTCTTTATATTCTGTCAGTTAGCGTTTTTCTCCGCACAGAGCGTCACTCTGGCAAAGTGGCGTTTACCGAGTTGCAGTAAATACTCCTCCCCAATATTCAGCGTAATCGCCGGATCGTCTGCGCGCTCGCCGTTCACCCGCACAGCATTTTCGCGGATTTTGCGCATGGCTTCGCTGTTGCTGCTCGCCAAACCAGCCTGTACCAGCACCTGCGCCAGGCGTGGAGGGCTATCGAAGGCATAATTCTGCAAGGGTAGATCCTGCGGCGTTTCATGACGCTGAAAGCGGGCCAGAAAAGTCGTACGCGCCGCTTCTGCCTCTTCTTTGTTATGGAAACGGGTCACCAGTTCTTCGGCAAGATCCAGCTTTATATCGCGAGGATTCAGCAATCCTGCTTCTGCTCCTCGCCGTAATCGTTCCTGCTCCTGAACAGAGACCCGGGAGAGCAGTGTGTAATAGCGCCACATCAAAACATCTGAAATAGACATGATCTTGCCAAACATTTCTACAGCAGGATCTTCTACAGCAATAAAATTACCCAGGGATTTGGACATTTTCTGAACCCCATCGAGGCCCTCCAGAATCGGCATGGTCAGCACCATTTGCGCTTTTTGACTGTATTCTCGTTGGAGTTCCCGACCTACCAGCAGATTAAAACGCTGATCGGTCCCGCCCATTTCCAGGTCCGCCTTGATGGCCACCGAGTCATATCCTTGTAGCAGGGGATAGAGAAATTCGTGGATGGCAATGGGTTGATTCGCTGCATAGCGCTTGCTGAAATCATCGCGCTCCAGCATCCGGGCCACCGTATAACGTGCGGCAAGCTGGATCAGTGCTTCTGGAGCCAACGCGCCCAACCACTTGGAGTTAAAATGTATTTCAGTGTGCTCAGGATCAAGAATTTTGAAGACCTGGCGCTGGTAGGTTTCGGCATTGGCGGTCACCTCCTCTCGACTGAGCGGCTTGCGGGTGACATTTTTGCCCGTCGGGTCACCGATCATCGCTGTAAAATCACCTACGATGAATAATAATTTGTGCCCCATATCCTGAAACTGTCGTGCCTTATGGAGTAATACCGTATGGCCGAGGTGAAGATCCGGAGCGGTCGGATCCATACCGAGCTTGATTCGCAATGGTTCGGATTTTTCTGCCGCGAGCTCCAGACGTTTGGATATTTCTCCTTCCGGAAGAATATCCACTGTGCCTAGCGCAATTTGTGCTTCTGCCTGTTCTGTATTCATGGTCATAAATAATCCGCAATTGATCGAGTAGGCCGCATCTTAGCATTTACGCAAGCCGCGCTGAATGGAGGCGTAATCATTCATGTAACGTACCGGCCAATCTGACTATTGTTGGCCGCTAACTTACGGACATGTAATATTATTTATGCTGTATAACCTACCAAAGAAAAGGAACGAACGATGCTTAAAAAACTGTAATGTCATTGCTGTGCTTGTCTCTTGCTGTCCCGCCTTGACTTTTGCCGAAACGGCGACACATGCTGTCAAGCCCCTCACGCCCCACCAGGAACGCATGAAGACCTGTAATGCCGATGCCAAAGGTAAAAAAGGCGCAGAGCGTAAAGCTTTCATGAAATCCTGTCTCGGCAACAAGTAATTTCCAGCAAACCAGCAGCCATCTCCCGGTTTTGGGATGGCTGCAACCATTCCCCCATTACCCTGCAAGGGGTAAACTCAATAACCATTAAACTTGTCGGGAGATACTCTCAATATGCTTAGTCTCTGGGGAGAAATTGTGATTATGGTCGGAACCCCCCTGCTTCTGATCATTGTAGCGGTGGGCGTCAATCGCCTGGCCAAAAAGCACCAGCAGGATGAAGACCGCTCATGACTTTGCTCACCTTACTCAAGGGCAAGCTGCATCGGGTTCGGGTTACCGCCGTGGAACTGGAGTATGAAGGCTCCTGCGCCATTGATGCGCATCTGCTGAAAAGCGCGGGCATTTATTCTTACGAGCAGGTGCACATATATAACGTCAATAACGGCGACCGGTTCAGTACTTATGCCATTTCTGCAGCGCCCGGTTCGGGGATCATCTCTGTAAATGGTGCAGCCGCACGCCGCGTCGCCTTGGGCGACACTTTGATTATTGCCGCCTATGCGCAAATCGCTGAAGAAAAGGCTGCGGAATTTCAGCCTCGACTCGTGTATGTGGACTCGCACAATCAGATTACCCGTACCCATCATGAAATCCAATAAGCTGCTCCACTGAACCTGTCCTTCTCATTGCTTTCAGACATTCCTCGCAATGCCCGCCTGCTCATGGCTGCACGAGTCGCCCGGAGTGTCGGCCAGGGTGCACTGGTCGTAGATTTTGCCCTCTATCTCCATGCCTTGCATTGGTCAGCCATCCATATCGGCGGCTTATATTCGGTTAGTTTGCTGGTGGGCGCGCTGGCAACCCTGATTGTTGGGCCACTCAGCGATCGTTTTGGCGCCAAACGCTTTTTGTTGGGCTATGAGGGTATCCAGATTGGTGCCACAATCATCGCCTTGAGTACGGCCCAGCCAGTCTGGCTCAGCTTGGCGGCCATTCTCGGTGCCTTTGGAAGGGGCGCTAATGGTGGTGCCGGCCCCTTCGCCCCCGCCGAACAATCCTGGATGTCACGGAGCGTTTCTCATAAGCAATGGGGACAGATTTTCCACCTGAATACCAGTGCCGGACTGACAGGCATGGCCGTTGGCGCATTGCTGGCTACGCTGCCCGGACTACTGAATGGGGTGCTGCCAGGACCGGAAGCATATCGGTCTTTATTTATAATCGTGTTACTGGGTTCATTGTTTTGCCTGTTTTTTTTGCTCCGCGCTAGAGAGTCCTCCCTATCGGCTGAAGGTATTGATCAGGATACCGCTCCTGCCACAAAACTGGAAAGCCCTGAGATCATTGCGGACAAGCCTTCGTCTGTAGGACGAGTTCTGCTGAGATTTGGCGCCATCAATGCTTTGAACGGATTAGGGATTGGCATGGTCGGTCCACTGATGGCCTACTGGTTTCATCTACGCTTTGGCGTAGGTCCTGCCGCTATTGGTGCGGCCATGGCTTTGGCCTTTTTCAGTGCGGCGCTCATGTCGCTTCTGGGATTACGCCTGACCAGACGCTTTGGCATGGTTGGTACGGTGACCCGCATGCGCCTGCTCGGTTTGATTATGATGTTGGCTTTACCTTTTGCGCCAGTATTCTGGCTGGCCATGCTGCTCTACATTTTTCGTGCGGCATTGAACCAGGGCAGTATCGGATCACGGCAGGCATTGTTTCTGGGGTTGGTTGGAAAAGACAAACGCGGTCTGGCCGCCACCGTAAACAGTTTATCCCTGCAAGCACCCAGAGCCATCGGACCCAGCATTGCCGGACTTTTCTTTGAAGCCGAAATGCTGGTGACCCCATTTTTATTGGCCGTCGCCTTACAGGGAATGTATCTGATTCTGTTTCGTCAGTTTTTCAGCAAACAAAAACAATAAGCATCCGATCAGATCTCGCGCCCACCCTGTTGACTCTCACCGTAATTTACAGAAAAACCTTCGCAGCACGGGTCATCAGATAATTAACGAGTCTCAGAAAACCGGGTTCATCAGGAAATTTATAACTTCCCGTAAGAATGCAACCCCGAAAGAAACATATTGACGCCCAGAAAGCAGAAACTCACGACCCAAAGGCTCATGAATGACCACCAGGCCATGGCCGTACCACGCCACCCTTTAACGACGCGGGCATGTAAATAACCGGCGTAATTCAACCAGACAATCAGCGCCCAGGTTTCTTTGGGGTCCCAGGACCAGAAGCCGCCCCAGGCCTTGGCGGCCCATACCGCGCCCAAAATGGTTGCCACCGTAAAAAACAGAAAACCCAGGGCAATGGCCTTGTACATCACGTCGTCCATGACTTCACTACTGGGCATGACCCGAAGCAACATTCCCGAACCACGGCGGCGCGACCGCTCCGTCAACAAATAACCCACGCCAATGAGACTGGCGATGGTAAAATTGGCATAACCCACAAACATCATGGGAACGTGTAATTTCATCCAGAAACTTTGCAGGGCAGGGATGAGTGGCTCAATCTGGTCCATGTGCTGGGCAAATGTCAGCCAGAGCAGAAACCCCACTCCGGCGGCCACCAGAGGCATCACAAAGGCGCCCAGGGCACGTGCTTCGTTACGCTTTTCATAATACAGGTAAAACAATGGCGTAGAGGCACAAAAGAGGACCAGAACTTCCCAAAGGTTGCTTACCGGAATATGCCCCCAATCCGGATGGCCCAGATAGGTTTCCCGCCACCGTACCCCAAGACCAATGAATCCCATGATGACGCCAGCCCAGGTCAGGGCTGTGGCCCACTGACCCGCCCGTTCACGTCCGCTAAAAAGATAAAAAAGATAACAGGCGGTGGCGGCGAGCAGCAGCGCGGACATCCACATAACCGCCGCGTAGCCCTGTAACACATCGCGCAGGAGCATGTTATTTGCAGTGGTTTGGCCGATGCTATAAAGCCACACAGCCAACAGTGCGGGCAACACGATTCCGATGCTGGCCAACTGCACGGGACGCCAGGCCAGCCCCGCCACCAGCAGGGCGCTATACCAGGCAGCCAACACCACAAATTGCCAGTAACCAAAACTGCTACCGTACAGCCCTAAAATAATTCCGGCAGAAACGCTCAATCCGGCAAACCATGCCCAGTCTCTTAATTTCCACTGTGCCCACCAGCTTGGCTCCGGGCTTAATTCTGTCCAGCTTTCAACGCGTGTGTTGGCCATCTTTTTGCTCCTTGTATTCGGCGTGATCGACGCCCAGGGCCTGCTCCAAGGTCCCGGTCCATCGCTTAAACTCTTTGGTAAAATCCAGACGGTTGCGGTCTGCAGAAGCCCCCAATAACAACTCTACCCCCTCGGACTCCTGTCCCCGGGGACGAAGGCGGAGCCAGATACGCTTCTGGGGATTATAAAACAGGATGAAAATGCCCAGCACCAGGGCCACACATCCCCAATAAATCACAATGGTCCCCGGCCACTTGGTCACCTGCAAGCCGGCTGCCCAGCGATGATCAAAACTACTTAACGATAAAATGAAAGGCATGGGGTAATCGTGCAGTTGCACCAAGGTTTGCATACCCGCCTGCAAAAAACGGGATTGATCCGTCGTGCTCATTCCCGGAGCATGACGGGCAACAACCTGCTGGAAGGTCTCTGTGAAAATAGCCTGAGAAGCGTTGGCACCCGCACGGGCCGCAGACTGCAAGGCCGCCAGATAATCCATGAACAAACCAATGCTCCCGTTAGGCCCGGTAGGGATATATATGTATCGGTAGGCATCTCCCAATGCCTCGCGATATCCCTGAACAAAAAAACCTTGCCCACCCCGCCGCATGGGTGTCATGTAGGTCTTGAATTCGGCGGCCTGACCATTGGGATTGTGAATGATGTAGGTAAAACTGGGGCCCAGATTGAGGGTCGGATGATCCGGAGTGGCTTTTTCGCCCACCGCCGCCTTCGGCACGATGTTGTAAAGATTGAAATTTTTCAGATCGACAGCGTAGCCGGAATTCCCTGCATGAAGGGTTTGTCCCACCCGTCCGGAAAGTTCGCCGGGGGCGGCACCCGAGGCTCCAAGCAGATAGGTTTTCATATGCAGCAATGACCCCCCATCACTGAAGCTCGACTGATAAATATATACCCCGTCATAGGACATGGGGTGATTTACGCGGACATCACCCGTTTTGAGGACTTTCCCCTGCGGGCTGTAGAGCACGACCCGGGAAGTAAAATCCTTAGGCATTCCGGTGGAATAATAGGAAATATGAAACGATTGCAAATGAATCCGAAAAGGCAGGGGTTGCACCAGATAACCATTGCCGGCGAGTTCAAATACCGCATTGGCGGTCTGACCTTCGGGCAGCGTGATAATCCCCCGATAGGCCGGATTGTTTTGGGACATCCAGGCCGTCCGGGGGATTTTTGAAAGCGGAAGATCAAAATTCTGCTCTGGTTTGAGTGTTCCTTGCCATTCTGCCCATTTAACGGGCACGTCGGCGTTATATAGTGCCGCCGCACAAATGACGACAATGGCAATATGGGTGAGAAAGTAGCCTAGACGATGGTAGCGTCCCTTGCGGGCAGCAATGGCCATATCGCCATCTTTTTGTTCCACGCGGGGTTTATAACCAGCGGCTCGCAACACTTGCAGGATGCGCTCTTGTGCCTGATCCATCGGCAATGTCGTAGCCATACGCACCCAATGATCCTGACCCAAAATCACGGTATCGCGTTGACGGATTGGAAATTCGCGCATTTCGCGCAGCATCCGGGGACTGTTTCGAGTAACGCAGGTTGCCGTGGATAACACCAGAAAGGCCACAATCGCTGTATACCACAAAGTGCGGTACACATTGTACAAACCGAGTTCACGGTATACCGAAAACCAGAACGGCCCAAACTGCATGGCATAATTCTGGTAAGGCTGCTGTTGACTGAGAATAGTGCCGATCACTGAAGCAATGGCCAGTAATACCAGCAGACTGACCGCCAGTCGCATGGACCCCAAAAACTGTACCAGCAATCGCCAGCGCGGCTGCTGCCAGGCAAGGCCATCTACATGTGCTTGCAAACCTGTTCTCCCTATTTTTTTCAGTGAATTATTCCACTTGAATTGTTTTTTCGCAGTCTAGGTCCTGGGCCTGGTGGCAGCAAGCTTCCTGAGCATGACTTTCAGATTGCCAGAACCAACTGACGACGACTATGCTCTCAGCATGAACCATACCAACCCAACACCTTTCCGTTTCGCCCCGTTACGTCGGGCCAGCTTTCGCCTCAGCGTGACCCAGGCGGGACAACTCCCCCCGGATGATGGGGCCGAAGTGGCCATTGCCGGACGTTCCAACGTGGGCAAGTCCTCTACCCTCAACATGCTCACCGAACGCCGCGCGCTGGCACGCGTCAGTCGCACGCCCGGCCGTACTCAGGCCATCAACGTGTTTGATCTGGATCCTGGGCAACGCCTCATCGATCTACCCGGTTATGGGTATGCCAAAGTCCCTGAGGCCTTAAGGCGTTCCTGGGGTCCATTACTGGAACAATACCTGCGCCGACGCAGCAGTCTGCGCGCCCTGATTCTGGTCATGGACATTCGCCATCCCTATGGGCCGCATGATGCTGATCTGATTGGTTTTGCTGCGGGTTGTGGCCGCCCGGTCCACGTCCTTCTCAATAAGGCCGACAAACTCAGTCGCGGGGCGGCCTTGCAGGAAATGGCCCGATTGCGGCGGATGCCGGAATTACAGGGGGTTGCCATGCAACTGTTTTCGGCGCAAACCGGACAGGGTCTGGACGAATTGCATCAGTTGATTGCAGGCTGGCTGGCACCCGGCGAACAAAAAGAAACCCCGACTTCTGCCGGGGTTAATAACGAGCCCTCAAAGGGAGGGGAGGACTCATGATCCGGCCAGGGAGGGTAGACCGGATCCAGACAAGCAATTCGTTACTCATCGGGTTTGAGTGAAGCATGTCGGAAAAGTTCAGTCACACGCCTCATCCCTGGCATATTTTACGCCCGAGCTGGCGTAACCGCTGGCGAGGACGGGCTGAGCGCTGGGCAAGACGCCTGCAGCTTGACCGCTGGTATCCACATACACCCATTGCTGCAGCGGTAGGTTTTCTGGGGCTTTTCAACATTCTTCCGGCCATCGGACAATTGCTGGGACTGAGCTACGTCGGCAGCCTTGCCGACATGTCCAGCGGCTTTGTGCTGGATGCCTTTCGTGGCCTTCCGCAGGGTGCTGCAGGCATCATTCTGCTGATCATGTCGCTGGGTCTGTTATTTCGTTCGCGTTTCGCCTGGGCCATTGTTCTGACTATTGCATCAGCGGTTCTTGCCGTTGGTATTTACCGCCATCCCCAACATATTTCAGCATTGCTTTACTACAATGCGGTTCTGGTGTTTTTTTTATGGATTTTCCGGGGTCGTTTTAATCACAGCAGTCTCGCCACCGGCACCCTGTTTGCACTGGTAGGCGCCATTATGGTTATAGGTTATGGGGTGTTCGGTGCGTATATTCTGGGTGACGGCTTCAAACCGCATATTCATAGCCTGACGGGGGCACTTTATTTTTCCATAGTGACCATGTCTACCGTCGGTTATGGCGATGTTCTGCCCGTTTCCAACGAGGCCAGACTTTTTGTGGTATCTTTGATTGTGCTGGGAATCACCGTATTTGCCACTTCGTTATCGGCCATTATTGTTCCGGCAATCAATAACCGACTGCAATCGGCGCTACAAGGGGAAAAACGCCGCATGACTCTGAAAAATCATTACATCATCGCGGGAGATACGCCGCTGGCGCGCAATAGTTATCGCGAACTAAAAAGTCGCAATTTACCCGTTATCGTGATCATGGGACACCAACCCGATGACTCCATTTATCAGGCGGATGATTTGATTATCGGGGACTCCAGTGACACCGATATATTACGCAGTGCCGGTGCCGAGCAGGCTCTGGCGGTTCTCGCCCTGCGCGCAGATGATTCAGAAAACGCCTTCGTGGTGCTGGCGGTCAAAGAAATGGAAGGCTCTGCCAAAACCGTTGCCGCAGTCAACGACAGTAAAAATCTTGGCCGGGTGCGCAGGGTCCAGCCGGATATGATCATCGCTCCCCAGGTACTGGGTGGTGAGCTGCTTGCCATGGCACTCAATGGCGAGCAACTGGATAACAACGCCGTCATGAAAATGTTCCGTTTCAGTACTGGCGCCACGCCCAGCAAGGGTTAGCCGTGCGCAGCATCCCAATGCTTTCCCACCCCGAGACCCACCAGTAGGGGAACTGCCAGATCCGCCACGCCTTCCATAAGCTCCTTGAGGGCGGCACGGGCAGCTTCAAGACCACTCTCGGGCACCTCAAGTATCAACTCATCATGTACCTGCAAAATCATTCGACCCCGGGCCGGGGTTTCCTGCAACCAGGCATCTACAGCAATCATGGCTTTTTTGATCAGATCAGCCGCCGTACCCTGCATGGGCGCGTTGATGGCAGCCCGCTCGGCGTAATTGCGCCGCGCCGCATTACTGGAGCGAATTTCAGGCACATACAGACGGCGTCCGAACAGGGTTTCCACATAGCCCTGCTGGCGCGCCAGAACACGGGTTTGCTCCATGTAAGTGAGCACCCCTGGATACCGTTCGAAGTACCGATCCATGTAAGCCCGGGCAGCGCTCTGCTCAATACCTAACTGCTGGGCGAGGCCATAGGGGGTCTGGCCATATATCAAGCCGAAATTGATGGCTTTGGCTGCACGCCGGGCATCACTATCTACCGCCTCCGGAGCCAAATTGAACACTTCGGCCGCCGTCGCGGCATGAATATCCTGGCCCTCGGCAAAAGCCTGCAAAAGACGGGCGTCCCGGGAAAGGTGGGCCATGATGCGCAATTCAATTTGTGAGTAATCGGCACTCAGCAGATAAAATCCGTCTTCGGCAACAAATGCCTGCCGGATACGCCGACCCTGCTCGGTACGCACCGGGATATTCTGCAAATTCGGCGCACTGGAAGACAAGCGTCCGGTGGCCGCCACGGCCTGCTGAAAATGGGTATGCACCCGACCTGTCCGGGGGTTGATCATTTCCGGCAGGGCATCTGCGTAAGTGTTTTTCAGCTTGGCCATTCCCCGATATTCCAGAATCAGTCGGGGGAGATCCGCCTGAACCGCCAGCTGGGCCAACACATCCTCACTGGTAGAGGGCTGGCCACCAGGCGTTTTTTTCAGGACCGGCAACTGCATTTTATCAAACAGAATTTCCTGGATTTGTTTCGGTGAGCCGAGATTAAACGATTGTCCGGCTGACTTGAAAGCTTGGGCTTCACAAGCGGCCATATCCCTGCCCAATTCCATGCTGAGGGTCTTCAACTGCTCCTTATCTACCCGAACACCGGCCTGTTCCATACGCGCCAGCACCAGCACCAGCGGCATTTCAATGTCCATCAGGACGCGCTGCAGGCCCGCCTCATTGGCAAAACGTGGCCACAGTTGGGCATCAATCCGCCAACAAACGTCCGCATCTTCAGCCGCATAGGGTAAGGCCTCAGATACGGGCACGTCGGCAAAATTGCGTGCCGCTTTGCCTTTGCCCGCGACTTCTTCGTAGGTAATGTTCTGGTGCTGCAGATGGCGCTGCGCCAGAGTATCCAGATCGTGGTTATTCTGGCTGCTGTCCAGGATGTAACTTTCCAGCAGGGTATCCCGGCACAAGCCTGCCGGATGAATGTCGTAACGCCAGAACACCCGCCAGTCATACTTGGCATTTTGCGCCAGCTTGGCGGCCTGCGGATTTTCCAGCCAGGGGCGCAACGTGGCTAAAACATGATCCAGCACCAACTGTGTACTGTCATCCCGATGTCCTACCGGAATATACACTGCTTCAATCTGATCGCCTTCCTGCCAGGCACAGGAAATACCCACCAAATCAGCATTCAGTGGGTCCAATGCCGTCGTTTCCGTGTCCAGTGCCACCAAGTCCGCCTGCTGCAGCTTTTGCAGCAGGTTTTCCAGTGCTGCGGGGGTCGTAATCGCCCGATAACGGCTGCGATCAATGGGCATCAATCCCCCCGCAGCGCTTTCATTTACCGAAACCTCGGTATTATTCTCGGTACCCGGTTCGGCTGGATATTCCTTGAGCCAGGCATGAAAGCCCAGGCGTAGGGCGAGGCTGCGCAATTTTTGGGTGTTTTCGGGAACACGTTGATAAGATTGCTCCGGCAAATGGAGATTGCGGCGAATCGTGGTCAGATCCAGGCTGAGGGGCAGATAATCCAGAGAGGCCCGCAGTGCCTCGCCTATTTTGCCACCGATTTCATCGGCGTGGGCCAGAACGCCATCCAGACTGCCATATTGCTGAATCCATTTGGCCGCTGTTTTCGGCCCCGCTCCGGGCACCCCTGGAATGTTATCGACCTTGTCACCCGTAAGCGCCAGTAAATCGGCGATACGTTCCGGGGCCACGCCATAACGTTCCCATACCCCGGCCACGTCGGTTTTGACGCCCTTCATGGTATCCAGCAGGGTGACCTGATCATTGACCAACTGGGCCATATCCTTGTCACCCGTCACGATAATCACCTGCTGGCCCGCCTGCGCCGAGCCCGCGAGCGTCCCGATGACATCATCGGCTTCCACATCCGGTACCAGCACCAGCGGCAGACCGGTTGCCTGAATCCATTCATGCAGGAGCGGAATCTGGGCGCGCAAATCCTCCGGCATAGCTGGACGCTGGGCTTTGTATTCCGGATAAAGCCGGTCACGAAAAGTCCCTCCGGGAGCATCAAAAACCACAATGATTTCATCACTGGGATATTCTTTCGCCAGGCGCCGCAGCATGTTGGCCACCCCGAATATCGCCCCGGTAGGCAGATTATCCGGCGCGCGCAAGTCCGGCAGGGCATGAAATGCCCGGTACAGGAAACTGGAGGCGTCAACGAGAATACGAGGGTCTTGGGGCATGATCTGGGACTTGTTAGCGAATTTCCGTCATAATACGGAAAATCTCCATCATTGACACGGGAATGAGACATGCGGGCGCATCTTGAGGAAGAAAAACTACGGGACGGGGGAGAAGGACGACTCACCCGCGAGGCCTGGAAAATCTTCCAGATCATGGCGGAATTTGTGCGCGGCTATGAAAAACTGGTGGACGTGGATCCCTGCGTCAGCATTTTCGGTTCCGCCCGCCTGGGTCCCGACAATCCCTGGTATCTGAAAACCGAGGAAATTGCTGAAAAACTCTCCAATGCGGGCTTTTCGGTTTTGAGTGGCGGCGGCCCCGGCATCATGGAAGCGGCCAACAAGGGGGCTTTCCACGGCACCGGCTACAGCATCGGGCTGAATATTGAGCTTCCCCATGAGCAGCACAGCAATCCTTATCAGGACATTGCCATTTCCTTTGAGCATTTTTATTCCCGCAAGGTCATGTTCATGAAATATGCGGTCGCCTATGTCGTCATGCCCGGCGGCTTCGGGACATTGGACGAGCTGGCAGAGTGTCTGACCCTGGTGCAAACCGGCAAAACCCGGCGCATGCCCATTATTCTGGTAGGCTCGGATTTCTGGAACGGGCTGATTGTCTGGTGGCAGGAGGCCATGCTCGGCCTTGGCACTATCAACCCTGAAGATCTGCATCTGATTACCGTCATTGATGATCCTGACGAAGTCGTATCGGCTATATTTAATCATTATGAAAAGCGCGGTTTTGCCCCATCGGCCGCCGAAACAGAAGCCCTTCTCAACCTTTAGATATTCAGGGAGTTCCCATGTCTACTCGTATCATGATTACCACCATGGTTGCCGCCCTTGCGCTGGGTGTCGCCGCCACTGCCCTGGCAGATACGGATGCTGCACTACCCAATTCGGCACAACAAAACATCCAAAAACTGCATCTGCCCAAACTTGCCCCGCAAAAAATCGGTCCCAATGCCGAGATCAAGGCACCGACCGGATCCAAAATCGAGGAATACAAGGTCAACGGCAAGGTTTACATGGTCAAGGTCATTCCACCCAAACCCTTCCCGCCCTACTATCTGGAAGACAAGGGCGGCACCGGGCGTTTCACGGAAGTTCCGCAAACCGCTGCGGAGCACCTGAGTGTTCCGCAGTGGATTATATTTCGCTGGTGAAGCGCCTGTTAGAGTAAAACTGCATCTATGTCTGTTTACACCAATGTCTCCGATCAGGAGCTCGCGCAATTTCTGGAAGACTATGATCTGGGAAAAGCGATCTCCCTGACCGGCATTTCTGCGGGCGTCGAAAATAGTAATTATTTTCTGGATACGGACCAGGGCCGTTTTGTGCTGACCCTGTTTGAGCGCCTTTCCGCCGCCAAAATTCCCTATTTTCTGGATCTTACCGACTGGTTGAGCACCCATGGCATTCCCTGTCCGCGCCCTATGCACGCCCGTAGCGGGAAAAGCCTGAATAGCTTATGTGGCAAACCTGCCGCCATTGTGCAGTGCCTTCAGGGCCGGTCCATTGAAGGGCGAGCCCCCACGCTAACGGAAATTCGTGCTTTGGGGCAATTACTGGGGCAAATGCATCTGGCAGGCGAAGACTTTCCCCAGCGTCAACCCAACCCTGCGGGACTGGCCTGGATGCAGGAGACCGCCCGTCATCTGGTGCCGCATCTGGATCCTGCCGACAACCAGATAATTGCCGATGAACTGGCATATCAAAGTCACATTCAGCGGGAAAAACTACCGGGAGGAGTCATTCATGCAGATCTTTTCCCCGACAACGTGCTCTTCGCAGAACAACAGATTTCCGGCACCATCGACTTCTATTACGCAGGCGATGATGCCTGGCTTTATGATCTGGCGGTCGTCGCAAACAGCTGGTGCGCACGCCCTGACGGCCAGCTGGATCCTTCTCTCAGTGTGGCACTGTGGGAGGCTTATGTGGCGACCCGTCCGCTGCGGGATGACGAAGCCCCCCTGTGGTTTGCCATGCTCCGGATAGCCGCCTTGCGTTTCTGGCTGCTCCGGCTGGATGCGGTGCACTTCCGCCGCCCCGGCGCCATCACTTTCTGCAAGGATCCTGAAGAATATCACCGGATTTTGTTACAACGCCGTCAAGGGCTATAGCCACTCGTTTGCGGGTTCAGGACGATTCCTGCAGGGAAAAATGCCGGTAATGAAAGGCATTACTGTCGGGGCCACCATCGAGAATATACCCGTGACTGCCTTGTCGTATGGCCCGTTCTTCTCCTGCTGGTATCGGTTTTTTTCGCGAAGCCGCTTTCCCGGACGAACAACCCGCAACGGACGATAGAGCCGTCGTTTGACCATCCAGTGCCAGAGAGGGGCGCAATCTTTCCAGCAGCTTGCTGCCAATGCCATGCACCCGGGCAAGATCATCGAGAGTTTTGAAAGATCCGTGCGCCTTGCGATATTCCACAATAGCCTGTGCCTTGGCGGGACCAATACCCGGCAAACTATCCAGTGCAGCAACATCTGCGGTATTGATGTTGACAGATGCCCACAATGGCAGGGCAAACAAGGACAAAATCACACCCAGCAGCATACCCATCCATATTTTCATCACGCTCCTCCCATTCTCCTAAAAACGACTGTTGCTTTGACGGCTTTGCAGTGACTTTGGCAGTTTTTGCTTTTGAATGTCAGGGTAACTGCTGTAATTGCACAACACCCAAAGCCAGCCACTTGGCCCCCGAACTGAACTGCACCTGGATTCGACCCTGACGACCGCCTGCCTCGTAATCCAGCACCGTCCCCTCGCCAAATACCGGGTGCTGTAAACGGGAGCCCAGCGGATACGGCATTTCCGGGGCTGCAGGTCGTAGCGCCATGGCGGGACGACTGATGCGCGCGCGCGGACGCAAATCCTGCAAAAGCTCCTGGGGGATTTCCCGCAGAAAACGGGAGGGCATGCTCATTCTTTCACTGCCGTGCAAACGCCGGCTTTCAGCATGACTGAGCACCAGCAGGCGCATGGCCCGGGTCATGCCCACGTAACAAAGGCGGCGTTCTTCCGCGAGACCCTGACCATCTTCCAAAGAACGTTGGTGGGGAAACAGACCCTCTTCCAACCCCACCAGAAAAACCAGAGGAAACTCCAGGCCTTTGGCGCTGTGCAAACTCATCAGCTGGACGCAGTCTTCCCAGGCATCTCCGGCCCCATCGCCCGCTTCCAGCGCGGCATGGGTGAGAAACTCGGAGAGCATGTTGCCGGGTTGCGGTGCCAGCTCACCCAGTTGCGGATCAGCATGCCAATCCTGGCCGTACGCACGCGCGGCATTGATGAGTTCATCGAGGTTTTCGAGGCGGCCTTCAGCCCGGTCGCCCTCACGACTGTGCCATTCGCGCAGGGCGGTATGCTGCAAAATAATTTCCACGCGCTTGTCGAGGTCCTGCTCTTGGGTCTGCTCGGCAAGCGTATCGACCAGATTCAAAAATCCATTGATTTTTGCCTGATTCAGCGCTCCGGCCGCCTGCCAGAGCGATAGACCCTTTTCGCGGGCAAGATTGCGCAGCCGTTCGACACTGACCGCCCCGATGCCACGCGAAGGGACATTCACAACCCGTTCGAAGGAAGCATCATCATGACGATTGGCAGTCAGACGCAAATAGGCGAGGGTATCCTTGATTTCCGCCCGCTCAAAAAAGCGCAGGCCACCATAAACCCGATAAGGCAAACCTTCACGCACCAGAACTTCTTCAAAAGCGCGGGACTGGGCATTGGAACGATAAAGAATGGCGCAATCAGAGCGACGCCCGCCCTGATCCTGCCACTGCTGAATCCGCCCAATCACATAACGGGCCTCATCAAATTCATTGTACGCCGTGTACAGGTGCACCGCTTCGCCACCGGACTCGGCGGTCCATAGGGTTTTACCCATGCGCTCGGGATTGTTGGCAATTACGGCATTGGCTGCCTGGAGAATGGCAGCGGTAGATCGATAATTCTGCTCCAGACGCACCACCCGGGCACCCGCAAAGTCTTCCCCGAAACGCAACAGGTTCTCGACCCGCGCACCGCGCCAGGCATAAATGGACTGGTCATCATCCCCAACCACAAAAATCTGGCCATGCCGCGCCAGCCCTTTCAGCCAGGCATATTGCACCGCATTGGTATCCTGAAACTCGTCCACCAGAATATGTTGAAAACGCCGCTGATAATGATCCAGAATCTCGGGAGACGCCCAAAGCTTCAGGGCATACAGAAGTAAATCACCAAAATCGAGTAGCCCGGAGCGTTGCTTGGCGACTTCATAGGCCTGATAAATCGGCACAAAAGCCGCAGCCGCCGGTCCTTCGTAGCGCAACACCTGCTCCGGTCCCCAGCCTTCGTCCTTCCAGCGGCCAATGCGCCCCGCCATCGCCCGGGGTGGCCACTGCTTTTCGTCCATCTGCGCCTCGCGCATGAGGCGGCGCAACAAACGCTGACTGTCTTCGGAATCCAGCACCTGAAAATCAGCGGGCAACTTCAGTGCTTCATGATGCAGGCGAATCAGGCGATGTGCGAGGCCGTGAAATGTCCCCATCCACAGGCCGCGCAGTTCCATGGCGACCATTTTATCAAGGCGTTCGCGCATGGATCGTGCCGCCTTGTTGGTGAAGGTGACGGCCAGAATTTCTCCGGGATGCACCCCCTCTTCGAGCAGATGCGCGATGCGGCTGGTAAGCACCCGGGTTTTACCGGAACCGGCACCAGCCAGCACCAGTGCCGGACCAGGGGGAAGCGTCACCGCCTCCAGCTGGCGAGGATTCAGGGTTGACCAATCAGACAAAAAACATTCCTCCCACCCGACCTGGCGGGCTTGAAAACACGGTATAATGGCCGCATTGTGAGAGCAGACTTACAGGCTTGGCCCTGTCTGCTATAACCCATGATAAGGGGGAACCATTGGAATACAAAGACTACTACAAAATTCTCGGGGTGGAACGCGGGGCCGATGCCGATGCCATCAAGGCCGCGTATCGCAAAATGGCCCGGAAATATCACCCTGACGTCAGCAAGGAAGCCAACGCTGAAGACCGCTTCAAGGATTTGCAGGAAGCCTATGAGGTTTTGAAAGATCCGGAAAAACGGACGGCCTACGACCAGCTGGGCAGCAACTGGCGCGCCGGGCAGGATTTCCGTCCACCGCCCGGCTGGGGTGGGCAGCCTGGCGGTTTTGGAGGTGGTGGATTTGGCGGCGCAGATTTTGGGGGCAATGGCGGCTTCAGCGACTTTTTTGAATCCCTGTTTCGCCAGCAACATGGCGGCGCTGGTGGTTTTCATGGCGGCGGCGGAGGATTTCGCAGCCAGGGCGAAGACAGTGAAGCCAGCATCCAGATCAGTCTGGAGGATGCCGCTCAAGGAGCGCAACGCGACATCAACCTGGAAATGCCCACGCTTGGACCCGATGGCCGGATGCGCCGGGAAGCGCGGCGCCTTACCGTCAAAATCCCCAAGGGCATTCGCGAAGGCCAGCGATTGCGCATGGCAGGACAAGGCTCACCGGGCATGGGCGGCGGACCCAATGGCGATCTTTATCTGCAGGTCCATTTTCAACCCCATTCCAAATTCCGGGTAGAGGGGGCCGACCTGTATCACGACCTGCACATCACCCCCTGGGAAGCAGTGCTGGGTGCCAGCGTTGAGGTTCCCACTCTGGAAGGCAGTGTCCGGATGAAAATCCCGGCGGGCAGCAGCAGCGGCCAAAAACTGCGTCTCTCCCAAAAAGGACTGCCAGGAACCAGCAGCAAACCAGCGGGTGATCTTTACGCTATTATTCAAATAGTCGTCCCCAAAAATATCAGCGATGATGAAAAGGCTTTGTGGACCCAGTTAGGAGAAATATCCAGCTATCATCCCCGCCGTTAGAGAGGAGAGTGCACGATGGTCTCAACACCCATTCAGGTTATTGAAGCGGAACTGCTGGAGGAGGGGGCTTTCTGCTTTGATTTGTCGCGCTTCTGCACCTTGCTGCATTGTGCCGAAGGCGAAGCCGTGCAACTGGTCCACTATGGCGTCATTCATCCCGAAGGCAGCGGTCCCCAGCACTGGCGCTTCCGCAGCCTGGATCTTTATCGGGCCAGGCTGAGCCGCCGTCTCGCCCGTGATCTGGAAATTGATCTGGCCGGAGCCGCCCTGGCGGTGGATTTACTGGAACGCTTGCGGCATTAGTGGCTCTTGCAGGGCTGAAAGCATGTCTCTCAACGAATCCTTGGACTGGCATATTCATAGGTGCAATACCCCTTTGGGGGAAATGCTCCTGGTAACTGATCCGCAAGGCACTTTGCGGGCGTTGGATTACTGGGAAGACAGCCAGCACAGTATCCTTGCAGATCTCGGTCGATTGTACGGCACGGACCGGATCACGCTGACCAGCGGACCCCTGCCCACGTTGATACGTCATAGTCTGGAGGCTTACTGGGCGGGAGATTTGCAGGCACTGACGGTCATTCCTACAAAATCTGCCGGAACGCCCTTTCAACAGGCAGCCTGGGCATGGTTACGCACCATTCCCGCCGGAGAAACCCGCAGCTACAAGGAACAGGCTCAGGGCATGAACCTTCCTGCGGCTGTTCGCGCGGTAGGACACGCCAACAGCAAGAATCCCATTGGTATTGTCGTACCCTGCCACCGGGTCATTGGCAGCAATGGCACCCTGACTGGCTATGCGGGCGGCATAGATCGCAAACGCTGGTTATTGCAACATGAAGGCGCCCTATCCTGATTCGCACCATTCATTTGGAGATTGAATATGAACGACACACTCAACGTGTTAAAGCAACATCGATCCATACGGCGCTTTAGCGGGCAACCCGTTGAACAAACCCTGGTTCAGGATATCGTACGCTGTGGTCAACATGCTGCAAGTTCCAGTCATATCCAGGCCTGTTGTAGCATACAAATAAAGTTGGTAACTTTTTCAAGTCCTGGGCCCCTAAAATTGGCGCATCGAGATTTTCAAAAATAAATAAAGTTGGTAACTTTTCATCCGCTCAAGATCAAAGCCCCTAAATTTTGTGCAAATAAAGTTGGTAACAATCGTCATGACTATCCTCCACGAATAAAAGGTCGTTGTGAAACAACTATGACCTATAGTTGATTATTTCAATAGGGTATTCCTTGAGCTCGATCAAGAAACAATGAATTTTTCCATTAGACATCATCCGGTTTGGAGGGTATTCGCTTTGGTATTTGCTGAAAGCTGAACGATCTCAAGCTCTGACAATGCACCGACCCGGTGTCAGTCATGGGTAGGCTAGCTCGGCATCCACTACCAGAAGAAATATGTTCCCAGATTTGACCGGAGTTAGACGCAGTCATAACATACTGATTAGGCGGTTAGCCTGACAGGAACTGACCATGAATACCGACAGTACCCATAAAACGACCCCCTGCGTCCGTAAAAAAACGCTACCGAATCGGAACCATCGGGTCAGTGTGCGGGTGTCCGATGCCGCATGGCAAGCCTTGCAGGCTGCAAGCCTTGCAACAGTTGAATATTCACTTTGGGACCGCTCTGAATGACACCATTGAGACTCTGGCGATGGATGCGGAGTTCCGTATTTTGCTGGAGGAAGGGCGGGAAGATGATCTCGAAACCGGATAACTCCCCGTATGGCGCAGCCAAACCCGCGCACAGCTTCCATCCAGGTCCGGACCGCATCTGGTGACGACGACATCCGCAGGACCCGAAGGTGCCGCAACAGTTGCATTCTCCGAACAGGACACGCTGCGCCTGAAACAGCTTGGGACTACCCTCCGCCCGCGTCTGGCGCAACTGACCGAAGATCTGTACAACCACATACAAAGCCAACTCGAAACATCAAACCTGCCCGGCGACGCAGATCAGGCTGCCCGTTTGCGGGCCATGCAAAAAGACTGGCTGGAGAAACTGCTTGCCGGTCCCTATGATGGCGCTTTTTGGGATACCCAGCGGCATATGGGAGAGCGGCATATCGAGTTGACCATCCCTTTGCCACAAATCTGGGCTACTTTCACTTTTCTGCGCACGTCTCTTACCGGTGAAGCCATTCGTGCGGCGGTGACGGAACAGACCGACCCGGTAGCCGGGATCACGCCCCTGCTACGTTTGCTGGACGCCTGCCAATATGTGATGAGCACGGCCTATGAACGCAAACGCCTACACGATGCCATTCTGGCGCTGCGTCAACTGGCCCGGGTCTATGATCTGGAGGCATTTTTCCATGAAGCCGCGAAACAGGCCATTATGGAGGCCCAGGCCGACGGTGCCGGTCTACTCTGTCAAGAGGACGGGCACCAACTCCAGTATCGTTTTTTTCACGGTCTGCCAGCCTCCTACCAGGCTTTTGCCCGCTGGTCATTCCCGGATCACCTGGGCACATCCGGTGCCGCCTTGCAGCGGGGAGAGCCGGTTTATGTCTCCGACTACCCCCAGTCCATTTACGCCATGCCCGAATTTGTTGATGCCGGTCTGCAGGGTAGTCTGGCCATCCCCATACCCGGCCCAGAAGGCCTTCAGGGCGTTTTGGCGATCTCCTGGTTTCAGAGCCAACCGCCAGTACGTATTCCGGAAGATCGCTGGGATCACCTGCGCCTCATCACCGACCTGCTGGGGGCCAATCTGCACCGCGAAAAACTCGAAATGCGCATGGAAGGACTCGCCACCCGGGATATGCTGACGGGTCTACCCAACCGCCGCGTGGTCACTGAACGGATCACGACCGCCATGGCCCGCGCGGAACGCCACCAGTGTTTATTTGCCCTGCTCTTTCTGGATCTGGATGGCTTCAAACCTATCAATGATCGCCTCGGGCATCATGTCGGCGATGAAACCCTCCAGCAGGTCGCGCACGATTTACGCAGCGCCTTGCGCGGCGAAGACAGTGTCTTGCGCTATGCGGGCGATGAATTCATGGTGCTCGCGCAAGATATGACCCACATCAGCGAAGTGGAGGCCATCGCCCAAAGAATGGTGGAAACCGTACACCGGGATGTCCATAAGGGGGAACTCACTCTGCCGCTCAGCGCGAGCATCGGGGTCAGCGTCTATCCTTTCGATGACGGAAGTGCCGAAGAAATCGTCCATCATGCCGATCTCGCCATGTATGCCGCCAAGCAGGCCGGCGGCGATCAATGGCAGTTTTACGATAATGATATTGGCGAGGCTCTGGCCGAAAGGCAAGCGCTCGTCCATGATTTACGGCATGCCCTTGACCGGGGGGAATTCCGCTTGCACTGGCAACCCATTGTCACTCTGTCCCCGCGCCAGATCAGCGGGGCTGAAGCGCTGTTGCGCTGGCAACATCCGACCCGAGGCTTGCTGAGTCCCGGGGAATTTCTGGAAATCCTGGAGTCTCTGCCCCTGATGCAGGCGGTCGGGCACTGGATCATCGAGACGGCCTGCGCTCAGGCCGCACAATGGCATCGCCAGGGGCACTGCCTGGATGTGCACATCAACCTCGCAGCCACACAACTCGAAGACAAGGCCTTACTGGGTTTTCTCAAAGACACTCTTCCAAGTCGGCCAAAGCATCCGGCACTTCTTTCAGGCCCTTCTGGCGATCTTGCGGCAGATCGGCGCCAAATTCATAGAGCAAGCCTCGGATCTGGTTCACCTGCATCGTGCGGACCTTGATGAGTTGCTCCCGGATACGGTGGAGCGACAGGATGGATTGCTGCTCTTCACTCTTGACCGCCACAAAGCGCATATCGGGCCGCTGTACGGTTTCCCAGATGGCTGCTGCATCCGCTGCATCGGTCTTGTTGGTCTTCACGAAAGGCCGCACAAATTGCGCCGCTACCAGACGGACCTCATGACCGAGCTTGCGTAATTCCCGGCCCCAATAATGCGCACTGCCACAGGCTTCCATGGCCACGATACTCGGTTGCCGATTGGCAAAAAACTCCAGAAGTGCCCGACGCTTCATCTGTTTGCGATGAATCTCACCGGTCTCCATGTCTATCCAGTGCAGCTGCATGACCCTTTTTGCCAAATCCAGTCCATAAGTTGTAATCTGCATGACGAGCCCTCCTTGTCCTTACCGTGGATAAATTTCCACCTTGGCACCTTGATGCCGTCCGGATCAAGCGGGGACTCCCTTCCGAAGCACCCCGCTGCCGGTCCTGTAGGGGGAGGCATCCATGCCATCTATAAGGGTCTACCAGACACGCCTGATCCCGCGTCAATCAGCATCCCTGCATCTCATGAGGACATCATTCCCCGCATCATCGCAGGCATGCCCTCTTTGACAAAGCGCGTAATTTCACGCGCGTGGGCATGAATCACCTGGATCATTTCCGGATCTGATGATGTTTCTGTCACCGCCACCCCATCCTTGAGATAGTCCAGTTTTCGCTGGTATAGCGTTGGATGAGCAAACATGACGGGAACGCTTCGACTGGCCGGATAGGGAAAAGGTTGGTCTTCCGCCAGGCGCTGATACATCTGGGTCACATGTGCCTGGAGTAATGCAACCGTATGTGGCACGGCTGAAATCGTGACCGCGTGTATCCCATTGGGCAAAAAAGTTACTTTGCGATGCACCTCTGCATGCACCTGGAACAACTCCATCCCGGTACGCATGGGTCCACGATTCTCCGGTGACATCATGGCACGCATGCCTTCGTGGTCATGGTCATTACCCTCCATCATGTTTCCCATCATGCTGCCCATACCAGAAGCATTAGCCCGGTCTGCCTGTACATAACCTGCTATAGCCAGTGCCGACAATATCGACTTCAACAACTGTCTTCTGTCCATGACATTTCTCCTTTTCTGAGTATTACCGCAATCTTAGACGACGCCGTTGCCATAAGGCATATAGAGCAGGGATAACGAGCAAGGCTAGCAGCGTTGCGCTCAACATGCCGCCGATAATAGGTGCTGCAATCCGTTTCATCATATCAGCGCCTGTGCCCTCGCTGAGCATGATGGGCAGCAGTCCCACAACGACCAAGGTAAACGTCATGACCAGCGGACGCAGGCGAAGCATACTCCCCTCCATAATCGCCAGCTGCAGATCGTGCCAGTTTTGCAAGGCATCGCGGGCCCGCCGATGCTGCAGAGCCTGGTCCAGATAAAGGAGCATGACTACCCCAAATTCGACGGCCACACCGGCGAGAGCGATGAAGCCCACGACCACCGCTACCGAGAGCTTGTAATGAAGTACATAAACCAGCCAGAGGCCACCTACCAGAGAGAATGGTAAAGTGACCAGGACAATAGCCACCTCGACCACATTACGAAAATTGAGATAGAGCAGTAAGGCAATCAGTAACAAAACCATCGGCACGACAATCTGCAAACGCTGATTGGCGCGATGCATACTCTGATATTCGCCGACCCAGTTTATGGTATATCCCGGTGGCAGATGGACCTGATGCGCGAGCATCCGTTTCGCCCTGGCCACATAAGTGCCAATACTCGTCCCCGGTTTCAGATCAATGGTGACCCAACTGTTCAGTTGGCTATCATCACTGGTGAGCATGGCTGGCCCATTGACCATGTCTACCTGCGCCAACTGTGCGAGGGGAATCTGCGCACCATTGGGCGCTGTCACACGACTGTCCATCAGCGCTGAAAGTGATTGCCGACGATCGCGAGGATAGCGCAAATCCACCGGAAAACGTTGCACACCCTCTACGGCCGTAGTCAGAACTTTACCGCCGATAGCCGTTTCCACCAGCCGGTTCACGTCGGCCACTGAAATGCCATAGCGGGCGGCGGCGGCCCGATCCGTATGGACGACGATATAACGGCCGCCGGTTACTCTGGCGGCATATGCGGTCTGGGTACCGGACACTTTTTGGAGCACTGCTTGGACTTTCTGCCCCAGAAGACTCAAGGTGGCCAAATTCTGTCCCGTAATCTTGAGGCCGAGAGGGGTTTGCAGTCCGGTCGTCAACATGTCCACCCGCCCCTTGATGGGTTGTGTCCAGTTATTACTCAGACCGGGAATCTGCAAGGCCTGATTCAGCTGGTCACGCAGTTTGTTCATGCTGATGTGAGCGGGCCAATGATCGGGCTGTTTAAGGGTGACCACGGTATCAAACATGGAAATGGGTGACTGATCGGTGGCGGTCTGCGCCCGTCCCGCTTCTCCAAAAACGGTTTTCACTTCTGGAAAGGTTTTGATAATGCGATCCGTCAACTGCAAAAGCGCCGCAGATTCACCGTAAGAAATGGCAGGATTCTGGGCAACGGGCATATACAGCAGCGTCCCTTCATCCAGGGGCGGCATGAGCTGGGTACCCAGTCTTTGCCAGGGATAAACGAGCGTCGCAGCCACCAGTACGGCCCCGATAACGACCATCCAAGGGGCTTGCAATACGCCGTGTATGACAGGACGATACCACCTCGCCAACACCCGGTTTAAAGGATTCTTTCGTTCAACGGGAATCTTCCCCCGAATAAACCAGGCCATCAGGACGGGCACCAGTGTGATAGCGAGAATGGCGGCGGCGGCAATTGCAAAGGTTTTGGTAAAAGCGAGCGGCGCAAACAATTTACCTTCCTGTCCACTCAGCGCAAAGATGGGCAGAAAGGAAACCGCGATAATCAGTAAGGAAAAAAACAGCGCGGGGCCAACTTCCATCGCCGCTATCCCGGCAGTCTGCCAAGGATTGAGGGCTTCTCCTTTCTCCATATGTTTATGCATGTTCTCGATCATTACCACGGGCGCATCGACCATAATGCCAATCGCAATGGCGATTCCCCCAAGAGACATGATATTCGCCGGTATATCGAGAGCATACATCACGATAAAAGCGCCAAGTATACCGATCGGCAATGCAATCAGGACCACCAGCGCCGAACGGATCCGTAATAAAAACAGCAAAGTCACCAGCAGGACGGCTACACACTCTTCCAGCAGTTTGCCACTGAGCGTCTGAATGCTGCGTTGAATCAGGGGGCGCTGGCTGTAAGTGGTCACTACCTTCACTCCAGCCGGCAGCGAGGCCTGCAAGCTTTTAAGTTTTTGTTGAATCTTTTGTATCAGGGCATTGGCGTTTCCCCCCTGATTCATCATGACAATGCCACCGACCACTTGACTCTGACCATTCAGTTCGGCAATACCACTGGGTAGAACCGGGCCTAATTGTACCCGTGCCACTTGCTGCAGTGTCACGGGCACGCCGTCGCGCACACCAAGCGGGGTCTGTTGTAAATCTTTCAATGAGTGAATGTAGCCGGAGGTGCGCACTATGTAGCGCGACTCTCCCATGTCCACAACGGAACCACTGGTTTCGCCATTGGCCGCACGAATAGCCGCTTCGACCTGTGGCAGGGTGAGGTTGTAGGCCAGCAGACGATTAGGGAAGACAACCACCTGATACTCCTGCTCCATCCCGCCCACCGTCGCGACCTGGGCCACACCGGGAATACCTTGCAAGGCAAATTTCAGAAACCAGTTTTGCAAGGTAGTAAGTTGTGCAAGGTTCAGTGAACCACCGGGATCAGTGAGGGCATATTCATAAATCCAATCCACCCCCGAGCTATTCGGCCCCAGAGCTGGGGTTACCCCGGCTGGTAACTGACCCTGGGCCTGGTTGAGATATTGCAGGACCAGATTCCGTGCCTGATAAATCGGGGTCCCCCCTTTGAACAGCACGTAAACATAGGAATCCCCGAACATGGAATAGCCACGTACGGCTTTGGTACCGGGCACTTCCTGCAAAGTCGTTTCGAGGGGATAGGTGATTTGATCCTGAATGATTTGTGGAGCCTGTCCCGGATAAGAGGTTTTGACAATGACCTGGGTCGGCGAAATATCAGGAAGCGCTTCCAGTGGAATGCTCAGGATGGAGAGGACGCCTGCAACGATCACGACCAAGCTGGCAATGACCACCAACAATGGGTTGTTGAGACACCAACGCATCACGGCCTTAATCATGGCTTTTGCCTCCCATATTCATGTTGGTCATGGACGCTGGAGTAGATTTTTTGGGTTTTTTCGATACAGGCGTTGACCGGTTCTTTGCCACAACGGGCGACGCAGAATCCACTCGGGCAGTATTAGCGCCCAACATGCGCGCCCGTACGGATTGGAATTGAGATTCGGAATAGAGCAGGAACTGCGCACTTTCCACAACCCGATCGCCTGGTCGGAGGCCCTTTGGGATAGCTACCCATCCCCGGTACGCTGGCCCTAAGCGGACTTGTACCGGTAGGAAATGCCCATGACCCTCGCCGAGCATCACGAAATCGCCCTGAGAGCTATGCAGTACGGCGCTGCTTGGTACGGCCAGCGACTTCTCAGGGCGGGCTAAAATAGTGGCATCCGCGTAGGTGCCGGGGCGGAGCTTCCCCTCCGGATTGGGAACGCTCAGGCGTGCTGTAACCGTCCGGTTTTGGGCATTCAGCGTCGGATACAGGAAGCTCAAAGACCCTTTCCAGCGCTCCTCCGGGTAAGCAGGTAAATGCAGGCGGGCAGAGTCACCCGTCTGTATCCAGGGTAACTGATAGGTGTAGAGCGCCACGTTCACCCAAACCCGGTCGAGATTGGCAATTTGATAAAGTTCGGTCTGCGGTGCGATATAGCTGCCCTGATGCACGTTGAGCTTCTCGATGACGCCAGAAGCCGGCGCCCTTAATGCGACATCCCGCTCAGCATGACCGTGCAGGGCGAGTGCAGTAATCTCGTTTCTGGACATCCCGAGTAATTGCAATTTCGTCCGAGCAGCCGCCAGCAGGGCGGGATCTGCCGTTCGTCCCTGTTGGCGCCGCGCAATGAGATACTCCTGCTGGGCACTGTATAATGCCGGAGAATAAATCTCGGCAAGCACCTGACCGCGTTGCACCGTGTCCCCCACCGCCCTGACACGCAACTGTTCCACCCAACCGGAGAAGCGCGGGTTCACTGAATATACCCGGTTTTCGTCTACGGCCACGGTTCCTACGGTGTGAATGGTATGACCCATCTGCCGTTCCTGAACCTGCACAAGACGGACCCCCAGGTTTTGCGCCATCTGTGAATTGATATGCAATCCCGAGGGCTTTTGTGCATTGGTACCGGGAGCGTAGACCGGGATATAGGCCATGCCCATGTTGTCTTTCATCGGGTGATTCGAATGAATCTTGGGATTCATGGGGGAAGCCCAATAGAGAATATGGCGCTGGTCGGTGCTGTTGTTCGGGGAAGGCCGTTGGCTTTTGGTGAGATTCGGCACGGCACTGGGCGTTCGTAACCACCAAGCCCCGCCGGCACCCAAGGCTACACCCAGCGCAAGGAGACCCACAGGGAGGGTCCATTGACGGAATTTCATGACGTTGTCCTCCCTTGCGTGGTGAGGAAATCCAGCTCCGCGACGCTCAGAGCGAGATCACGGCGGTACTGCAGACGGGTCAGCGCATAGCGCAATACCGCATTTTGGGTGCGCAACACTGCATCCATGTGGGCCTGTCCCGAGGTGTAAGCAGCGAGTGTCGCTGAAAATGCCTGCTGTGCCCTGGGCACTAGACGCTCATCGGTCCGTGTCCATTCTTTTTTCAGCGCAGTATAACGGGCGAATGTGCTGCGCAGCTGCTGGATCAGCGCTAAATGCTGGTCGTCAAAACGATATTGGGCCTGCAGCGCCCGCGCTCGGGCGGCGTCCACATTCTGATCCTGCCGGTCTTCCGGAAAGATGGGCAGGCTCAGGTTGACGCCCACAGACAACCAGTTCGGACTGCCCGGATAGAAATCCTGACCATAGGCAGCACTGACGGTAACATTGGGCCAATAGCTCCGTTGAGCGACTTGTACCCCGATTTGCGCAGCGCGCGATTGCGCCTGTGCAGAGCGCAAGAGAGGCTGCCCCAAAAGACGGGTTTCTGCGGTTCGCAAGGTTTTGGGCGACGGGAGATGCGGCCATCGGTTTTGTATGGAAGGTGGCTGCGATAGATTCAGGATCTGGGCAATTTGTGCAAGATAGTGCGTTCGTTCGGCTTGTAATTTGCTGATGTCATTCGCTAGATCGTCTCGTGCCAGTTGGGCCCGGAGGACATTGGCCTCCGATCCCCGTGCGGATCGATAGAGCGCTAGTGCGGCCCGCACGCTCTCGGCTTGCAACTGTTCCTGATGCCGGACCGTCATTATGGCTTTGTCGGTATAGAGCGCTTGCAGCCAGGCGCGGCGTAACAACAACACCAATTCGGCGGACTGGCCTTGCAGGGTGTCAGTGGCTGCTGCAGCTTCCACGCGCGTTTGCCGGCCTTCCAGCCCCAGTTTACCGAAAGAGGGAAAAGTCTGACTCAACCCCACACTCAGCATACTCATCTGCTGCTGGTTCATGGAGAAACTGTTGAGGGGTAAATTTTCAGCACCCAGAGACAGATGCGGATCAGGCAACTGGGCTACGGATACGGCCTGATGTTTTAGTTCTACAATTTTTTGGGTCAGTGCGCCGAGCCCCGGGTTCTGACGCAAGGCAATGGTTTGCGCGTTCTGCAAACTTAACGGATCAGCGCAGGCTGTGGTCGTTGAACAGCAAAGCACTATCCCGGCCAAGAGCCTTATTCTGTTTTTGGCTAATAATCGCTCGAATAGATTGACATCCATGAAAATCTCCATAGCAAATCAATGACATTATCTCCTTTGAAAAAAGGAGTGCCCACTTGCTGAGGAGAACTTAAAGGGTCAATCGTATGTGAAGAAGCGGTGGAGGATGGTAAGAGGATTCAGGGAGGAAAAAACTGGGACGATCCTTCGCGACAAACTGAGAGCGGGTCCATGTCACAGAACCAATCCACATGGGAGTCTGCACAGAGATTCCAGAAAAGCGCAATCCGCCTGGCGCATGCGTCTCTGCGCAGAGCGCCATGCACTGACTACTCATCGCTTCGGAATGGGGATTCATCAGCATCATGCCCATGCCCATGCCCATGCCCATGCCAGGATTACCCTGGCAACAAGGCATGTTCGCCATCGACATGCCCATCATGGACATCCCGTGCATTTCAACACAGGATATACCCTGTGGCATCGCCACCGCAGCATTGCTCATCCAGGTTCCAATAAGGAACAAGGACAATATTGCCAGCGAACGAAAGTAGCGGCGAAGTTTTAACATAACTCGACCAGAAGATCTCAATCAGAGTAACTACTCTGACAACATTTTTTAAAAATGTAAAACAGAGCGCATGGAGGGCGTTGTGAGGAAATGGTCAAACTCGCTTCTCCTCAGTTTTAAGTCGAAAATGTTTTCGGAATTGTATTGGTCAGTCAGTGACAGAACGTGCAGTCCTAAACACAAAAAACACTCTTGACCTTGTAGTTGGCCTTAACGTTTATCATGGACCGATGGCGGTGGTAGATAGCTTTTACAGGAACCCCCTGTAATGAGGTAATCCACTAAACGTTGCGGGTATCACCGTGAGGGGGCATGTTTATGGATGAAAAAACTCGTGGACAGCTTGAGATTGGCATAGACGGGATGACCTGCGCCTCTTGTAGCGCTAGGGTGGAGCGGGCATTGGGAAAGCTGCCCGGAGTCACCTCGGCCAGTGTAAACCTGGCGACCGAGCGCGCCGAAGTATTTTTCGACCCACAGCAACTCAATGCCGCCCGCATTGCCGGAGCGATCCGCGAGACCGGCTACACACCGGTGACCGATGAGATTGATCTTGTGGTGGAGGGCATGACCTGCGCTTCCTGTGTGGGTCGCGTAGAGCGTGCACTCAGAAAGCAATCTGGTGTGCTGGAGGCTGTGGTGAATCTGGCTACCGAGCGTGCGCATGTACGCTACATCCCAGCCATGATCAGTACGGAGGAGTTAGCCAGCATTGTAAGCGCGGCGGGTTACGCCGCGCATCCTGTTCAGGAAGACGAGGGACAGGATGGCAATGAGACAGACCAGCGCCGTGCGAGTTTGCGCGCCATGGGCCGTGATGTCATCGTCGCTGCAGTGCTGGCTATGGCGATTCTGGTGTTGTCCATGGGTGCCTCCTTCTTCCCCGCTTTTGACCGCGCCCTAATGGTCACCAGCCCTTTTGCACATTTCTGGGAGTGGGTGCAGTTTGTGCTTGCCAGTATCGTGTTGTTCGGTCCCGGTAGGCGGTTTTTTAGGCCAGGACTGATCGCCTACCGTCACCTGTCGCCAGACATGAATTCCCTGGTGGCCACCGGCACGGGTGCCGCGTGGGCTTACAGCGCATTGGTGTTAGTAGCACCCGCGTGGTTTCCGCTCGATGCACGACATGTGTATTTCGATTCAGCCGCAGTCGTTATCGCAGCCGTACTCGCTGGCAAGTACCTGGAGGGGTTAGCCAAGGGCCGCACCTCATCGGCCATTCGCAAGTTGGCTGGCTTGCAGGCAAAGACCGCGCATAGGTTGGATACAAACGGTATTGAGCACGAGGTACCAATATCGCGACTGCGCACTGGCGAGCGCATCGTAGTGCGCCCTGGCGAACGCATTCCAGTGGACGGACGCGTAGTCGAGAGGCGCGCACATGTAGACGAGGCTATGCTGACCGGCGAACCACTGCCTTCGGTCAAGACCATGGATGACAACGTAGTGGGTGGCACCATCTGCCAGGATGGGCGATTGGTCGTAGAGGCCACCTCCGTCGGGCATGATACGGTTCTGGCCCATATCATCCATCTGGTTGAGAGCGCCCAGACTGGCAAACTTCCAATTCAGGGGCTGACCGATCGCGCGGTCCGGGTGTTCACTCCGGTCGTATTGGCCATTGCGCTGGCAACTTTTGGCGTCTGGATCGTCTTGACAGGCAATGTCAGCATCGCACTGGTCGCGGCAGTCGCCGTGCTGGTGGTGGCTTGCCCCTGTGCCATGGGATTGGCAACACCAGCGGCGATCATGGTGGGCACCGGACGCGCGGCGGAACTCGGCGTGCTGTTTCGCAAAGGCGAGGCTCTGGAGACGCTATCGCATGTCGACACACTGCTATTTGACAAGACCGGCACGTTGACCGAAGGTCGTCCTGCCCTCGTTGATCAGGGTGGTTCCGATCCCGCTAAAGCACTGCGTCTGGCTGCAGCGCTGGAATTGGCTTCCGAACATCCGCTCGGGCGGGCTATTGTCACTGCGGCCGACGAGCGCGATATGCACTTGCCTACGGGCAAAAATTTCCGCTCTATTGCCGGCTATGGGATCGAAGGTGAAGTGGAAGGCCGTATGGTGCGTGTTGGCGCCCGACGTTTTATGGAGCGCGAAAATGTGCTGTTGGGGGATAGTGCCGAGACTGCGGCACAAAGAGAGAATGGCGGGCGCACAGTGGTGTTCGTCGCGATCGACGCAACGCTGATCGGGTGGCTCGCCATTGCCGATCGCATCAAACCGGAGGCGTATGCGGTTGTACAGGCATTACGCGCGCGTGGGCTGCAGGTGGCCATGGTCACTGGCGATGGGCGGGCTACCGCTCAGTCTGTTGCCAGGCAATTACATATCGAGCAGGTGCATGCCGAGGTGCTGCCTCAGGATAAGGCGAAAGTCGTCTCCCAATTGCAGGAACAGGGCCGCCGGGTCGCCTTCGTCGGCGATGGTATCAATGACGCTCCAGCTCTTGCACAGGCCCATGTCGGTATTGCACTGGCTTCAGGCACGGACATCGCTATCGAAGCCGCAGACGTGACCCTCACGCGCGGGCAACTCGGCGAAGTGGTCACGGCACTGACGGCAGCACGACGCACCCTGAGTAATATCCGTGGCAATCTGTTCTGGGCCTTTTTCTACAATATTCTACTGATCCCTGTCGCGGCTGGCGTGGCCGTGCCTATCGGCATTCATCTGAATCCGATGGTAGCTGGCGTAGCCATGGGGCTGTCCTCCATCTTCGTGCTCAGCAACAGCTTACGCCTTAAACGGCTCAAGGCTTATGTACCAACGGTAACGCCGGGTGCTGTACAGAATACCGCACTCAAACCTGCTCATTCCTGAGCGATTTGTTCAAACGAGGAGAAACCATATGGGTCAGTTCGTTTTCAGCGTACCCGCCAAGGGCGATTTTGATACCACCGTAGAGCTGGTTGAACCGAGGCCCTCAAGGTGGAAGGCTTTGGTGTGCTCACCACGATTGACGTCGCCGCGACGCTCAAGGCCAAACTGGGCATTGATGAGCGGCCTTTGTCATTCTCGGTGCTTGCAACCCGTCCTACGCTCATCAGGCGTTGGAGGCCGATCCCGACATCGGTGCCTTGCTGCCCTGCAACGTGGTGGTGCGCACCGAAGCCGATGGCAGCGTGGTATTCATGGATCCCGCCGCCGTACTTGGCATGGTGGACAAGCCGCAAATTGCCAAGCTCGGCATCGAGGTGCGCGACAAACTCCAGCGTGTAGCTGATGCTATGCGCGGTTGAATAATATCTATACGAGTTTATTGAATAGCCCTTTTACCTCATTTCCAACAGGAGAAAACCCATGAGCGATATCCATCTGAAGATCACTGGCATGACTTGTGAACACTGCGTGCGTGCCGTAGCGAAGGCGCTGGAAGGCGTGCCCGGCGTGGAAAAGGCGGATGTCACGCTGGAGCCAGGAGAAGCCGTAGTGCACGGTAAGGCCGACACTACCGCATTGACCGCAGCGGTCAAGGAAGAAGGCTATGTTGCGGAGGTGCAGGGCTGAAGCCCTGCACGCCGATCCGCAATGTATGATCCCGTGTTGCTTTACACGAGTCCCGGCTGCCCCGACTGCGCTGCCGTGCGCCGTTACCTCGAAGAACACCATGTCGCATATGAGGAACGTGACGTGACGGCTCCCGGCGTGGCTGAGGAAGCCAAATCACGCTATGGGGTGCGGGTCGCGCCAATCACGGTGATCGGCTGCGAGGCTGTATGGGGAACATTTGCTCATCAAAAGCCACGACTTGATGAGCTGCTGACCAAGCCCTAACGAATAAGATTAGATCGTGCGAAACCACGATCTAACCCGTTTGTTTGTCGATCAGCGTCATTGGTTAACCATCTTTCAGCATCAGGTTTACCACCCCATATCGTGGAATATGAATCTTTATCTCTTTGAAATGTTTTGCATATTATCAAAATACTGATGTTTTATGGATGAGCAATCCAGCCGATTTCTGCTGAAAACTGATAAATCTCAGGCGCAGTTGGAGGATACAAATAAAGTTGGCAAGAGGGCACCACACCCTCCAAAGTTCTTTTTGATTATGCCGCAAATAGAGGTGATCTTTGCAGCCAACCATTCAAACAGCGCTTGACAATCTCGTATAACATCAATGCGATCTGTGCACTAAAAAACATGGTAGCTCCCTTTACACAAGCTTGCTAAACATGATGTTGATGGGCTTGTCCAAGGTGATCTGGCAGGCATGGTTGCCGATCTGAAAAAATCCAGTAGCGAAAGAAAAGGATCCGTTCACAAGAATTCGATCGGCTTCCTTAAGAAGCCATTGTAGGCAAATCCCGATGGCAGTATTGCGATCGTAACCCAGGCCACGCCTGTTCCAACTTGCTTGCGCCAATGGAACACCCCGATATCCCAGATCGAAGAAGCGTTCTAAAAAAAGAGTACGCAGCGAGTCATGGCCCATAATGTTTACAAGAAAACTAATAATTTCTTTTCCAGACAAGACCGCTGGTGGAAGCAGCCGCACCGCACACGGCGGCAAAAACGACCGCATGGATTCGCCATAAACTACCCCGTGTATCAGATCCTCATCGATCATTTGTTCGTAATCCGACCGGGGATCGGATCCAGTGCGAGTACTCAGCTGAATAAGCGCCATCGCCTCGTTTCGATGACCGCTCGGGGGAAAGCCGGAGACATAGTGATCCAGAATGTCATGTACCAGCACAGAAGTGTTTATCCTCTCACCAGGGCTGGGGGTGGAAGCAATTATTTCTGGATCGTCGAGCGCTATGTCCAGCTTCCAGCCCCGCGCGCCAAATCCATCCGGCCATTCACTTCGATAGGTGACGCGGACAACAACATTGGGGCTCTGGAAGAGTCTCATGACACCCTCCTGTCCTTATCCCAAATCAGCTGTAGTAAGCGTGAATCACCGACGTTGCTGGCGACCGGGCATTGCGCGCAGCCAAGATATGTCGGCGGATTTTCGCAACCAAAACATTGTTTCACGAGTCGAGTTGTCTTGGCAATTTCTTCCAGCACGAGCTCGCATTCCTTCTTTTTCCATTCCGTACTTCGCTGCAATGCTTCAAGCAAGTCGAATACTTTATGACTCGCCTGATGCCCGGTCTGACTGCAGGAACGAATGGTTGCTAGTTCGGCGATGTCCCGCAGCGCGACACCCAGAGCAGCCAAGCGCTGAACTACGCGGATGATCTGAATATCATCATTTGTGTACAGACGCACACCTTTTGCCGTCTTCACCGGTGCCAGGATTCCCTGCTCCTCATAGAAACGAAGCGTACGGGTTGAGGTGCTGAGCAGACTTGCTGCCTCACCAATCTTCAAAGGCTTCATCTTCTTAGCCTGAGTTAAATCTTGACTGTTGCCCAGCTTCATTGGCCTACAATCCTATCAACTGAGCCTGATGACCGCTCTTCAAAACACCTTGCAGCAGATCCTTTGACGATGTGATGTTCGGTTGATACTGCACAACAACCAGATGTTCCTGTTTGGGATCGAAGCTCACTTGGATAACCCCTGGAATTTCACGCAGACAAGTCAATAGAGGACCTGAAGCGCCTTCATCCAATGCGCTGTTAACGTGGATCACGACTTCAACTTGGGATGCAATCATCGGTATAACTCCTATTATTGTGTGAAGCTAATAACATCACATGCGCCGCTCTAGCAGCCCGTCGCAGCTCTTTTTTGAGATTATGCAATTTATTAACGTTAACGTTAACGTTAACATATTATAATCAGGTGCCATCAGTCAACTGCAAATAACTGTCCAAATCCACCGTGAAGAGTCGTGACTAAAAAGTTGCTTAGCGCCCTTTCACAAGGACGGGCACTCCCTGCATTCAATATTTATTGGTGCTGAAAGGCCAGATCCGGGTGCAACGGATTTCTGCAGGCGGGCACGAAATCGTCTTGTACCGCATTGGCCCCGGAGAATCTTGCATTCTCATTACTGCTTGCCTGTTCAGTTATCGTCCCGTTCATAGGTGGTCCTCCTCTTTGCTGTGATCACAACCCAATCCTGGCTCGGCTTTTTTTAACGACTCACGAATACGTTCTTTAGCCTCGTGGCTCAGGTGATAGGTGTTCCATTGATGAGCGACCAGGTGAAAAACTTGGTCTATCCAACCGATTTGTCGGGCATAGTTGCGACAGGAGACACAGAAAAAAAGATGTATTTTGAGTGCCCAGCGTTCGCGAAAGGGCAATGTGTGTTCCTGACCTTTAGACAGGAGTCTTGAGGCATCCTGGCAAGTCAGCATAAAACGCTTTTTCAATGTTGTTCTCCTCCTGCAAATCGAAATTCCAGGCAGCGACTGATTTGGAGTCGTGCGCGATGGAGTAAAACAGAGAGATGATTGGCGGTGACAGCCAGCGTTTTTGCACAAAGTGCAATCTCTTCGCCATACCATTCGCGCAACATAAATGCAGAACGCTGCTGCTCTGGAAGCTCATTTAAACAGCCTTGAATAATGCGCATAAAGTCTTTAGATTCCGCAGCCTCTTGTGGGTCACGACCCCATGCGCCGGGTTTGCTGGCCCAAGTACCATTACTTTGAAACGCCGATGCCTCAATGTCCGAATCCTGATCATCGACTTCCAGATTACTGATTTTCGGGGTCCGCGCGTTCCGACGATAATAATCCTGAATTTTATGTTCCAAAATACCATAGAGCCAAGTGCGCTCCTGCGCTTCCCCGGAAAATTTTTCACGACATTGCCATGCCGCCAATAGAGCTTCTTGCACAAGATCTTCTGCCACTTCGGCACTGCTTGTTCTAAAAAGTGCCCGTCGGTAGAGGCCGTCACCATATTGATCCAACCATTGTTCAGGATGACAGGCGCGGGGCGACTGATCTTCTGGGGTATTTTTTTGGGTATTCACATTGTTTTTGTCATTCAAGACCAGACCCCGTCCATAGAAATCATCCATGCCCAAATGGGCACAAGCAAACAAAAGCGCTCTTTACATTGCCATTTCCTGAAAAAGCATTCTCTACCCCGGCAACAAATTTTCGGTGGCCATTTCTGGTGAGGAATAACCCAGCGTCCCAGCGTCCCTGTAATACTCACCGTAAATGCGGTAGCAGTCCGGAAAGCTGTTTTTCAGAAATCATTCCGGGGATGCTGCCAATATGGCCATTTTTGAGACGATACAACATGGCGGGCGTGCCATTGAAACCCAATGCACCCATCATTTCCAGATTATGCTTGAGATCTTCAGTTGTTTTTGCTGTGGGCGTGGCTTTGGGAAGGCTGCGATAGTCACCGCTCTGTAACGCCGGACCAACAATGGATTCAAAATGTTTCAACGTTGCCAGAGGATGGGAAGATTGCAGCCAAGCGGCGGCTTCTGCCGGGCTTTGCGGCGTCAGGAAGGCCACGGGGACATAACGGACGGTCAATTTTCCGGCCTTGATCAAGGGGGCCTCATGATTGTACATCACATGGCAGTAAGGACAATTGGGATCCTGAAAATCATAAATGATGGGACCGTGGTGGCCTTCCTGAATATAAGTGAGGTGATGCGCCAGAATATGCTTCCAAAGAACATTCGCCGTCAGTTTTTTGGGCGGTACCGCTGTAGCCGTTCCCGTGGCTGTCTGAGCTTCAGCGAAAGTCATGCCAAAAAGTAATAGACTACTGCCGAATAGCCCGATTCCCAGCCATTTCAGCCAGCGGGTTCTCATCCTGTTTTCCATGTCGCGCTATTCTCCTGGTAGATTGATTATTTCAGATTCGGAATAATTGTCAGCAGTTCCCCGCGAGACACCATGCCGGGCATTAATCCCGTCGTGCCATTTTTGCGTTCATACAAAATGGCGGGCACGCCCATGGAGTGGGCACTTTGCAGTACAGCCATGTTCACTTTTAAAGCGTGAAGCGTCTGTGGAAGTGCTTTGGCTTGCGGCAGACCAACAGGCCCCTGGGGTCCCATAGGTGCCGCGAAACTCTTGGCAGCCAATCCCTCAAAATGTTGCAGCGCCTGGACCCGATGCGGGGATTGCAGAATCGCGGCAGCTTCAGATGTGCTACTGGGCAGCAGATAGGCGACCGGCACATAACGCACGGAGAGTTTTCCGGCTTTGATTAGCGGTTGTTCCTCATCGTACATACCGTGGCAATAAGGACAATTCGGATCAAAAAAATCATAAATGACCGGTCCTTTATGCCCTTCCTGGATATAGGTCAGTCGCTGGCCGATGTCCTTCCAATAATTGTTCTGAGCCATTTTGGGTAAAGGCGGAAGTTCTGTGGCTGCCAGGGCAGATCCTATGCCCAAGATGCCGATCAGCATGCCGGTTAAAACGGTCAGTCTTGTGTTGCAGTTCATAGCGATCTCCTCAATTATTTTCTATAACATCAACGATCAGGCATCGTATGGCCCAGCTTCTGCCGCAGGTGCTGCAGGAGCGTTTCGGGTCCTTCATAGCCTTCATATTGGGCAACCAGATGCCCTTGCGCATTGACCAGCAATACTGCCGGTGGCCCAAATAACTGGAAACGATGAAGCAGGTGGCGCGATGCGGCATCACTTGCTGTCACATTCACCCGAATCAGCATGAGTGGTTGCAAGGCCTTTTCTACACGGGGATTGTCATAGGTTTCGACATCCATACGCTGGCACTCTACACACCAGGTTGCCCAGAAATCCACCAATACCGGGTGCCCTTTTGCTGCGGCCAAAGCCGATTGCAGCTGGGGAAGGCTGCGAACCACGGTAAACTGGAGGGGATGATGCTTTTGAAGTGCATGGTTCTGTAGAGGGGCGACTGAAACCTCTTTTGCCACGAAAGGTGCCAAAGGTTCAAGCACCAGGGAAGCACCCGCCGAGGCACCGACTCCGAGAACCACACCATAGACAACAGCCAGTATGCCGAGTCCCTGGAAGAATCGGGGCCATCCCCCGGAATTGGCTGCAAACGCCCCCAGAAAAATACCTGAGAGGATGGCGAGCGCTGACCATAAGGCCAGCGTAACCGGTCCCGGCACAATTCGTGATAGGAACCAGATGGCCACTCCCAGCAGAACCACGCCAAAGACGGCCTTTACGCCATTCATCCATGTGCCGGCTTTGGGCAGAAAATGTCCGGCAGAAGTCCCGATGATCAGCAGGGGGACGCCCATGCCCAACCCCAGAAGGAACAGGGCCAGTCCCCCCAGAACTACGTTGCCGGTGTGGGCAATGAACAGCAGAGCCCCCGCTAAAGGGGCCGCGACACAAGGGCCGACGATCAGGGCGGACAGCACACCCATCACGAAGGCGCTGAAAAAGTGTCCACCCTTCCCGTAACGGGACAGGCGCGATTGTAAGGCATTGGGCATCTGCAATTCGTAGAAGCCGAACATGGAGAGCGCCAGTACGACAAACAATGCACTGAATCCACTGAGCACCCAGGGATTTTGAAAAAAGGCCTGCAGATAGGATCCGGTGATCGCTGCAAGAACCCCGGCAACCGTATAGGCCAATGACATACCCAGCACGTAGGCCAGAGAAATCCAGAATGCATGCCTTCTGGACTGCTTCACGGTCAACTGAGTGTTCCCCTGACCGACCACCAGGGAGGACAGAATGGGAATCATGGGGAAAATGCAGGGTGTGAAGGCTAGTCCAAGGCCCGCCAGAAAGAAAAGCAGTAGCGTTAAGAGGACTTGTCCACCGGCTAATCCTGCTGCGAACTGCCCATATTGACCGGCCACCACTGAAGGTTGAACCGGCTTCTGCAGAGCAGGATGCGTGTCGGCCAAAGCCGGAGCATGCCGTACGGTGCTGGCAATAATTCCCGTCGGGCTTAGCGTATAGCTTTTCGTGATGATCGGGTAGCAGACACCGGCATTGGCACATCCCTGAAAACTGCTGGTGACTCGAAGTTGCTTGGGGGGCGTGCCCGTAAAATGTACGGGCACCCGAATCGTGGTGGTATCTCCCTCATAAACAGCCAGGGTTCCGACCCCTGGTATGTTCATCGGTTTGCCCGGTGGCAGGGTATAAGGTGCCAAATGGGCAGAACGGGGGCTCACCTGTAAAGTGATCCGATTGCGGTAGAGGTGATAATGAGGCGCGGCGATCCACTGGAGGACCAGGGTGTCGTTTGGGGCCATGCGCGCCTTAAAGCGGAAGGCTTTGGCCGGTGCTAGTGTAGTGTTGCATTCTTGGTGAACCTTAAGGTTAATGATGATAAAATAGCTCCATGTTGAGGGTATGAATGGAGTCGAGCCTTGCGAGTTGCGCCCACAGTCACTTTAACCAGCGAAGAGCGGTCCGAGTTGTCCCGTATAGTCGCCTCCCGATTAAGCAGTGTCCGCTTGTCATTACGGGCACGGATGATATTGCTGGCGGCAGAGGGCTTGCAGAACAAAGAAATTGCGGAGCGCCTGGGGGTGGATCGCCTGCAAGTCGCACGTTGGCGCAAGCGTTATCTGGAACACCGCTTGTCGGGCATTGAACGCGATTTACCGCGCGGCGCCCCTCCGGTGAAAGTGGATGTGGCCCGTCTGGTAGAATTGACCACGCAGAGTAAGCCGGAAGCGATGACGCATTGGAGTACGCGTAGGATGGCGGCAGAACTGGGTGTCAGTGCCGCCAGTGTGTCACGGCATTGGCGCAAGCATGGCCTCAAGCCTCATCTGCTGCGTGGTTTCAAGGTGTCACGTGACCCGCATTTTGTGGAAAAGCTGGAAGATATTGTGGGGTTGTATATGTCTCCCCCGGAGCATGCCTTGGTGCTCTGCGTGGATGAAAAAAGTCAGGTACAGGCCCTGGACCGGACCCAACCGGGACTCCCCCTCAAAAAGGGCCGCGCAGAAACGATGACCCACGACTACAAACGTAATGGCACTACGACCTTGTTTGCCGCCCTCAACGTGCTGGATGGTCAGGTCATCGGACAGTGTCAACAGCGCCATACCCATGTGGAATGGCTGAAGTTCCTGAAGAAAATTGATCGGCAGACGCCCAGGGACAAGGCTCTGCATCTGATTGCCGACAACTATGCGACCCATAAACACCCGGTAGTACAGGCGTGGCTCGACAAGCACCCGCGTATTCACATGCACTTCACGCCCACTTCGGCATCCTGGCTCAACATGGTCGAGCGTTTCTTTCGGGATATCACGACCCAGCGGTTACGTCGTGGGGTGTTCACCAGTGTGCCTGAACTCATCCAGGCCATTGAGGGGTACATCGACCACCACAACACCCATCCCAAACCTTTCATCTGGACCAAAACCGCCCGCGACATCCTGCAAAAAGTCATTCGCGCCAACAGCCATTTAAGCAGCAAACAGAATGCAACACTACACTAGAAATGGTGAGCGATGCACGCTATTGGTGGACGACATCAATGACGAAGCGCTGAGGCTTGTCACTGGAACCACTGTACCGGCAAAGGCAGAAGTAGATAGCATCAGCAGCAATGCGATGAGCGGTGCCCACAGCCCAAAAAAGGAATTTCCCGCTAGTCTGATGAGATGATCTCCTCGTTCCTGATAAGTGCGGCGTAAAACTGGATGCTTCATTCGTGTTCGCTACCTCAGTGCTGTTGTTGTAAAACCCCATCACCGACTGCTGTTTCCCAGTACAACATGGGGTCACAGTCCGGTTCAACTGTTCGGGCGGCAGCAGCGGCCTGATCGGGTGGATGTCCTTCCAGTAAGGCCCGATACCAGGCCGCCTCGCTTGGGGACAAGCTGCGCATTAGTACGTTTTCCTGTGGGCGCACAACCAGGACGCTATCACCACCAAGTGCATCCAAATCCAGCGTACCTTCCGCATCGGGGTGCTGGCACAGTTGCCAGAGCGCCATTAACGGATAGCTCGACTCCACCAAGCGCAGGGAAGCATGTAATCCATGACCAAGAAAGTATTCTGCTGTAGAGTAAGCTTCATGACTGGCCCATTCCAGCCGTGCCATATCGGGTAAATAGACTATCTCCCGGGTGAGTGGATGGTGGGCGAGAAAGGCAGGCATGTGCTCGCCATAGGCATTGCGGTCGCCAGACAAAGAGGGAATGGAGCGGCCGTAGGAATAGGCGATTTCACGAAAACAATCCTCTCCAATCAGCACGAAGATCGCACCGTAAACATTTTTGAGGCTTTCGTTGAAGCCTTCCAGAATATTGTTGCGATAAATGGCAGTTGCAACAGCCGCAGAAATTGATCCGCTCAGTCCGGAAATAACACGGCCCTCTTCCGGTGACATGACGGCATTTACAAAGGATTTTTGCCAGTCCAGTGCGTCATCATTCATGGATATTCTCCAGGATATACTGGGCTTTCTGTGCCTCGCTCAACAAGACGTCAAGTGGCGGAATATTGGTATCCCATTCAATTAAAGTAGGCACCCTGCGTCCGAGGATGTGCAAGGCACGACGATAAAGAGACCAGACCTCAGGCCAGACTGCCTGACTGTGGGTATCAATGAGTACTTCCTGACCCAACGCGGTTTCCACCGAAAACCCGGCCAGATGAATCTCCTGGACCGCATCCGCTTTGAGGTTTACCAAATACTCATCACTGTGGATTCCAAGATTCCGGCTGCTGACGTACAGATTATTGATATCCAGCAATAACCCGCATCCCGTACGCCGTACCAGGGCATTTAAAAAAGCCCATTCCGTCATCTGATCATCGGCAAAATGTAGATAGGCCGAAACATTTTCGATCAGAATTTGTCGTCGAAGAACATTTTGCACTTGATCAATCCGATCACTGACATGCTGCAGCATATCTTCGGTATAAGGTATGGGTAATAAATCGTGAAGATAACGCCCCTCCGATGCCACCCAGCAGAGATGTTCGGAAACCAGTCCCGGTTCATAACGGCTGATCACTTGCTGCAGTTGTTGGAGATGTTCCTTATTCAAAGGGTCCATACTCCCCAAAGACAGGCCGACGCCATGAAGGCTCAAGGGATAATGACGGCGCACCTGCTGCATCACCCGATGGGGCAAGCCTCCCGCAGCAAACAGATTTTCACTATGTGCCTCGACCCAGGCTGTTGGCGGTTTGCCGCTTTGGAAATCGGGATAATGGCAGGCACGTAGACCAATTCCTGCATCTACAGGAATCTCTCCATTGGATAAGCTGCTCGTGTGATTTGCCGTAGTGTCCTGGATCATGAACTTGTTCTCCTGGCTACCAAAATGCTCAAAAATGGTTTTTTCAGCATTCTGCATATATGCCGAGGCCAGAAAGACCTCGGCACCCCTAGTTATTTCTTAGCGGGGGTCTTTCCGGGGGTCAGGCTGCTACCCACGATTTTCAGGCAAACCCCTTTGGGTACGGCCAGCCAGGCATCCGGATTACCATTGGTTTTTGCGGAACCACGCGTAACACCACCTATGGACATGCACTGGTTTTGATGCGCACGGGCAATGCCGTAACACTTGACATAGCCCTGTGGCATCATTCCGGCCATCGCAGTCCCGGCAAAACCCACTCCAGCCATAGCGACAGCCCCAGCAAATAGTGCGCGCTGGAAAGTATGTTTGCGATTTATCATTTCCTTACTCATGATTAACTCCTTTTTCATAACAACCATGTGGTTTTCCCCAAAGGGAAATATGTCTTACACCCCAATGGTGCGAGACAATGCTTGATCAGACAGCTTTATGGACGGCAGGTGGCGTACGTTTCCAGATATGACTCAAACCATAATCCAAAGAAAAGAGGCCAGGACCATAAACCGTCGTAAAAAGCAGGAAAATGCCCCAAGGCACCTGATCCATCATTCCGGCAGCACCCATTTGCGGATAAGAAAGCACCGTAATGATGTTGTAGATGAATAAAAAACCGGCAGCAAAACGACCCGCCAGACCCAACGCCAACAGTATGGGAAAAAAGATTTCAATGCCCGTACCCAGATAGGCTGCCCACACGGGAGGAAGCAATGGCACGTGATACATATATCTGAATAGGGCGACAGTAGCTGTCATGCTTTGCAGTTTGACCATGCCTGCCATCCAGAATATCCGCGCCACCCAAAGTCGTGCCGCCAGATCTGCCACGGGTGCGAGATAATGCAACCAGTGCACAATACTTTCGTACCATTTTTCCATTTTATGGAAAGCAATAGAGCAAGTAGCCATGCAAATTCCTCCTGATGAAAACTGATCGTTTTTCATAGCTCACCCGCTGCTTGTTGATCCATTAGCGCAAAAGCGGAATGCATGAATAGCTAGCGGTGGGTGATCTGGTCTTATTTGCCAGGCGTCAGACTACCTCCGACTATTTTTTGACATAGTCCCTGTGGGATCAGCAGAAAGGAATACTTGCCCCCATTATGGATAGATTGGCCTGCACAGGAATGGGTGGTGGTGGCGCAATCATTCATGTGTGCTCGGGCAATACCGTAACATTTGACCCATGGGGCATGGCTCGCGAATGCTGGAGTTGTCGCCCCGACAGTCCCGGCAAGAGCTAACATGCCAGCCAAAATCAGTTGCTTAGACAGATGATGATCGTTATTTGTGGATTTCATTGTAGCCTCCTCTTAGAGATTGAAATAATGGCCCTCAATCACTTAGTCGTGGCTGTGCTGAAATTCTTACAGAGTTGCGGAATTAAATTTGTTCGGCTAGAGATCGGCGCCCCTTTATTTTTGCAGCCTTCGAGTCATTCACCGTCAAAAACACACGACTTCATCTGCCATACTGATCCAGCTGGACAGACCTTTCATGGAACTCCGGTTGACCCCAGCCAGTAATGTTTCTATGGCCTGTGCCTTTAAAGAGCTACCGCAGCACTGGACCTCCAGGCCCAATTCCAACAGTTCACCCAACAAAATGCGTACATTGTCGCGGGTTTTACCCCAGTCTCTCAGGATCAGCACGCCCTGACCGGCAAGAAACAAGCGAACGTCTTTGTTGTCTGCCAACATGGCGCCAGCGAGACGAACGGCCGTATCGGCACGAGGGTTCGCCTCATCAGGACCTGCATGCAGAATGATTAATGCTTGGCTCATGGGAGATATTCCTATTCAGATACTTCGGGGATGCGTTTCTTTCACCGCAAAAGCAATCCATAAACCCGACAAGGCAACAATGCCAGCAGTCAGCCAGATCGCGGGGAGGATCTTGTCACTCCATTGGGCCACCAGACCCAGAATGACCCCGCCGATGGCGTAACCCGTGTCGCGCCAATAACGATACGTGCCCAGTATCCGACCCCGTTGCATGGCTGGAGCAATATCCGACATGGCGGCAATCAAATTGGGATAAAGCAGTGCCATGCCGAGCCCCATCAGCGCAGCGGTGACCATCCATGCAGCAAAGTGGTTCACCAATGCGGTTCCTGCCAATCCTGCGGATAACAGGGCAAAGCCCAACAAAACCGGTGGCTTGCGACCAATGTGATCGGCCAGATGCCCGGTCCAGAACTGGCAGAGCCCCCAGACCATGGCATAAACGCCGGTAATCCAGCCGATATAAATAATGCCGAGGCCGTGGAATTTGAAAAACAACGGGAACAGCACCCAGACCAGAGTGTCCGCAATCTTGTTGGTGACACCGCCCTGGCAAAGCGCCCGGTAGGTCCGATCCTGAAAGGAAACTTGCAGGAAAGTGCTAAACATACTTTGTGCGGGTACCGCTGCCGGGGTAGCCGCCTCTTGCTGTATATGCTCGGCACGTACCCAGTGAATGGTGTCTTTTATCCACAGCAGCAACACCAACGCCAGCGCAATGACCACTAGCCCAAAGAGCAGCAAGGACCAGCGGGGACCATACAAAACGGCCAGATACCCCGTGGCCAGACCCGCTGCACCGACGGCAATGTAACCCATGGCCTCATTGATGCCGACCGCCAGACCGCGCTGATGGTTGGCTGACAAATCAATCTGGCTGGTGACGGTCATAGTCCAGGTGAAGGCCTGGTTGAAGCCCAGGAAGACGTTGGCACCGATAATCCACCACCAGTTGGGGGCAAAGAAAATCAGAATCGGAATGGGAATGCCGGCTATCCAGCCGAGCAGCAAAACCCGCTTGCGGCCGATGCGATCAGAAAGTCCACCCGCCACAAAGTTCAGGGCACCCTTGACCAGGCCAAAGGAAATCACAAAAGAAGCCAGGAAGAAAAAGGCGTGGCTATCTACACCAAAGTGCGCTGCCATGGTGGGCAACACATTGCGTTCCATGCCGATGATCAGACCCACAAAAAAGACCTGAACTGTCTGCAGCAGAAACTGTCCACGGTTACAGCCAATGCCTCGGATGTAAGCGCTTGCATGGTCCGCCGTGACGTTCATGCGGTGCCTTTTTTGTGGAGAGGGACCACGGTACTCAGTACCTCATGGTTATGCGCGGTAATCTGCATCTGGTCGAGAATGAGCTCCCGAACAATCTCGCAGACTTCCAAAACCTTGGGGCTGGTGAGGCGGTAATGACAGAAAGTACCGCACTTGTCGCAGTGCACCAGACCTCTCGCCTTGAGAATATTCATGTGCTGTGAAACATTGGCTTTCGACATGCCCGTCAGTTCGGTGAGCTCGCTGGCAGTTTTTTGCCCTTCACCCAAATAGTGAATGATCTCCAGACGCTTGGGGTGGGCAATGGCCGCAAACACTTCCGAAAACAGCGCAAAGCGAATAGTTTCCTGATTTTTCATGCCACCCGCCCCAGATTGCTGGCGACAATGCGCGCCATCTCCGCCGGTCGTTCCGGAATGTTGGCGGTCAGCTCGTGCATGAAGGTCATCCGGTCCATACTCAAATACGGGTCCCAGCGCTTTTCGAAGCCGATCGTCGACGAGGGTTTTCCCGAAAGGCCGGCCCCGCAGACACTGCCGGCAGCATGACCCGGAAAGATTTCCAGATCATCCGGAAGGGGTAGCAGTTTCTGCTGGAGGCTGTCATAGAGTTTCGCTGCCATTTCCTCTGGCGTACCCCCCAGATCCGGTCGTCCCACGCCGCCCACAAAAAGGGTATCGCCCGTCAGGGCAAACCAGGGCGCCTTGCTGCGCCGGATATCGCTGACCAAAAGACAAAGGCTGTCAGGGGTATGACCAGGAGTATGCAGCACTTGGGTGATCACATTGCCGGTCTCCAGTATTTCGCCGTCTTTGAGACCCCGGATCGGGAATTGTACCTGATCCTCGTCACTTTCGTGCATGCAGTAAGGCGCTTCTGCCAGCGCCGCCAAGGCTCGCCCGCCCGAAAGATGGTCGGCATGAATATGCGTATCAATGACAAAGCTGATGCGCACGGCCGCTTTCCGGGCCTCGGCCATAAACCACTCCTCATCACCAGCCACCACATCTACCGCGACGGCAAAACCTTTACCACCACAGCCGTAGAAGTAAGACAGGGTTCCATCGTCACCACGTCTTTGCTGGAAAAACATGAGGCACCTCCATATGTATAATAGTTAATAAGTCTGTTAACTATCTCACCGTGGAATCTGCCAGTCAAGATTGACATTCCATGGGTGGATAATCTTGAAGCTTACTAATGAAACTTGAATAGTCATAAGCGCTGATTAACAACGTAGTTATAAACAAAACTTTGCTGCACTCCCCCTCTCTACCCCGCGCAACAGGACAATTCACGAACATCCCTGGTGAAAGTCTGGGCGCAGAGTTTGATCCCTTCCACCATAGTGAGATAGGGGAAGAGCTGGTCAGCAAGCTCTTGGACAGTCATGCGGGCACGCAGGGCCAGGGCCGCCACCTGGATGACCTCGCCGCCCTCCGGGGCCACGACCTGCGCACCCAACAACCGGCCAGAACCCTTCTCGGCGATCAGCTTGATGAAGCCACGGGTGTCGAAATTGGCCAGCGCCCTCGGCACGTTGTCGAGCGTCAGCGTGCGGCTGTCGGTTTTGATACCGTCGTGGTGCGCTTCCGCTTCGCTGTAGCCCACGGTCGCCACTTGCGGATCGGTGAACACCACGGCAGGCATTGCCGTCAGGTTGAGAATCGTATCGCCGCCGGTCATGTTGATGGCGGCACGGGTGCCGGCCGCTGCCGCCACGTAGACGAATTGCGGCTGGTCGGTGCAGTCGCCAGCGGCGTAAATGTTCGGGCTATTCGTGCGCATACCCTGGTCGATGACGATGGCCCCTTGCGCATTTATGGCCACGCCCGCCGCTTCCAGATTCAGGCTGCGTGCGTTCGGTGCGCGACCAGTGGCGATCAGCAACTTGTCGACACGCAGTTCGCCGTGCCCGGTGGTCAGCACGAATTCGCCGTCCGCATAAGCGATATGGCTGGCTTGCGTGTGCTCCAGCACCTCGATGCCTTCGGCGCGAAACGCGGCCGTGATGGCTACGCCAATGGCCTGGTCTTCCCGGAGGAACAAGGTGCCGCGTGCCAGAATCGTCACCTGGCTGCCGAGCCGGGCGAAGGCTTGCGCCAGTTCCAGCGCGACCACCGACGAACCGATCACGGCCAGCCGCTCAGGAATCGTGTCGCTGATCAGCGCCTCGGTGGAAGTCCAGTAGGCTGTGTCCTTCAAGCCGGGAATCGGCGGAATCGCCGGGCTGGCACCGGTGGCGATCAGGCAGCGATCGAAGGCCACTTCGCACTCGCCGCCATCGTTCAATTGGACGTTGAGGCTATGACCGCTCATGAAACGAGCCTCGCCGTGCAGCACGGTGATGGCGGGATTGCCGTCCAGGATGCCTTCGTATTTGGCGTGGCGCAGCTCATCGACGCGAGCCTGTTGCTGGGCCAGCAGTTTGCCCCGGTCAATCACAGGCACCGCCGATGAGATGCCGCCATCGAATGGGCTTTCCCGGCGCATATGCGCGATGTGCGCCGCTCGGATCATGATCTTGGACGGCACGCAGCCTACATTGACGCAGGTGCCGCCAATGGTGCCGCGCTCAATCAGCGTCACGCGAGCGCCCTGCTCAACGGCTTTAAGTGCCGCCGCCATCGCCGCGCCGCCGCTGCCGATCACGGCGATATGCAGCGCCTCTCCATCGCCAGTACGCCTCGTTTCACTGTCCTGTCCGTCCAGCGACTTGTCCAACAAACCAGTGGGCTTATTCGGCGTGTCAGGAAGCCGAGCGCGGTAGCCCAGCGCTGCCACTGCGGCAACCAGCGGGTCCAGGCCCACGCTGGCGTCCACCTCGATCTCCGCTCGCCGCTGGGGATAAAATACTGAGGCCGAGCGCACGCCGGGCACCCTCTCCAGCGCCTGCTGCGCATGCACCGCGCACGAGTCGCAGGTCATGCCCTCGATTTGAAGAGTGATCGTGTCAGCCATGATCTCGCTCTCCCTGCTTGATGCTGGAAGGGTAGCCAGCATCCTTGGTTGCCCGGGTCAGGGCCTGCACGTTGGTTTTACTGTAGTCGTAGGTTATGGTGACCTGTTTTTTTGCTTCGTCGATGCCGACCTTTTCCACTCCAGGTACTCGCTGGAGTGCAGTGCGAACGGTAATTGGACAGACACCACATGTCATACCAGAAATCGAGAGTGTGACAGCCTTGGTTGCGGCCCAGGCGGGCGCGCTCAGGGCAACGGACAGAGCAAGAAGGATCGCGATTTTTTTCATGACAATCTCCTTTCAATAGAACAGCCGCAGGACGTAGGGAAAAGCAATGGCAACCAGGATCAAGGCGACAACAATCCAGAAAACAGGCTTGTAGGTTCTGCGAACCTGCGGCATCGAACAGACTGCACCCTGTGTGTAGGCGTGTACCGGGCGGTAGATGCGCCGCCAGGCGAAGAACAGCGCTACGAGTGCCGCAGCGATGAAAAACGGACGGTATGGTTCCAGCGCAGCCAGGTTGCCAATCCATGCCCCACTGATTCCCAAGGTGACCAGAATCAACGGTCCGAGACAACAGGTCGAAGCAAGTATGGCGGCTAGCCCACCAGCGAAGAGCGCGCCGCGCACGGTTTTTGGTTCAGACATAGGCTTAGGCTTACCCTTTCGGATCTATATGCGTTAACATAACCTTACTCCCGTAGTTGTATACGGAATCAAGTGATATGAAAAACTATTTGGAGAACTTGACCATCGGCGTTTTCGCCAAGGTAGCCGGGGTCAACGTGGAGACGATCCGGTTCTATCAGCGCAGGGGCTTGTTGCCGGAACCGGACAAGCCCTATGGCAGCATCCGCCGCTATGGCGAGGTGGATGTAACACGGTTGCGCTTTGTGAAATCAGCCCAGCGGCTGGGCTTCAGCCTGGACGAAATTGCCGAGCTGTTGCAGATCGACGATGGCACCCATTGCGAGGAAGCCAGCAGTCTGGCCGAGTACAAGCTCCAAGACGTGCGCGAAAAGATGGCCGATCTAGCGCGCATGGAGGCCGTCCTTTCCGAGCTTGTATGTGCCTGCCAAGCCCGAAAGGATAATATTTCCTGTCCGCTGATTGCGTCGCTAAAAAATTGCGCAGAGTGTCCGGGTGACTGAGCCGCTTGCAATCCACGAACGACGCCACGGCCGACGTGTCGTCGGGTTCGCTGACCACCGCTATGTTCAGGTGTCCTCCCAAGCGGTTTATACAATGTGGGCACTAGAGTTTACGAATCAACCCAAGTTCAGGTGACTGATATCAGCTTAGACAGTACAGCAAGTGTTCGTCTACAGGTAATGAGGATAAACAAAGCACTGACACTGCTATGGAAGAAAACGGCAGCGCAAATCAGTGGATAGGTAAAAGGATTATTGCAAACAACGCGTTCAGGCGCGACGAAAAATGCTGCTGAAATTATTCCATATCCTCGTAAACTCTCTCTGCCCAACGCACTATGGCGTCCTGATCCAAAAGCAATTTGTTTTCAGGCGAGGACATCGGATGGGAAATGCGCCTTCCTCCATTACCAAAGATTTTTTTAATAAATTTGCTTGGCCAGACTAAAGAACCCTTTATTAATCGTATTTCTAGTTCTCGAATAGTCCGCTCCCAGTCAAACTGCATATCCTGATGCCTCAAGAGCAGAGTTGATAAACTGTTTTTATTATCAGAAGTATCAACCTCCATCAATGCGTACACCTGGTCATCTTTTCTGATTATATGGAAGGTAAGATAACGCGGATTACCATCCGCAAGCATGTGTTTCGAGTATCCGTCAATAGCAGGAAGTTTTCTGGTCTCCCTATGGATATGGTGGCAATTTGGCTTACTAACCAGTTGCAATATCATTGTATTAAAGGCTTTAAACTTGCCTACGTAGAAATCCGTATCATCGCTCCTATCCCTGAGACCATCATAGTCTGCTGACGGTAGAATACCTTGTGTACTGGCTTCGTCAGTGCTCACCAGTAATCTCTTATTTTCTGGAAAGGCTGACTGAGTTCCTCCTTGTCCTCGGCCAGTGGCCTGACCTTTACCCTTGGCTATGCGCGTGGTCTGAATGGGATTAACAAACTCAAATGTAACGGCGGGTGTTTCAATCCGGAATTCAGTTTTATCCGTTTTCGGTTCTTGTTCGTCATCGATTTCCAATTCCGGGCCTGTTTGTAGGCCGGATAGAACAGCTCGGCCCTGGCCTGGTCGCTTCACGGCAAATCGGGGATCAACAAAATCGACGCTGGCGGGGCAATGGCAAGTTAAATTGGAAACACCATGAATTTCATACACAAAAAACGCTTCCAGTTCATGACGGTAGTGGCCTCGAAGTGTCAGTGCAACACCGGCGAGCGGCGGCGGTTCAAACTGAAATTGCCACAGACGATACTTGTCTGTATCGTATCCGTTCTGCAGTTGGTAACGGGCAATACTTTCAAATGATTGCCGTGCATCATCATCCAGCAATATCCAGGCTAACGCCCGCCTTAACTCATGGTCTCCTCTGACATACAGTGGCAGAGTGCAGTTTGGCAAAATATTGATAAGCGCTCTGCTCAAGTTATCGATGCGCTGAACATCGAACTCATGCGAGAGTCCGCCGGGAATTAATGCTAAACGCGTTATATAAGCATGATGCAAAAACAATGCTCGCGCCAATTCAAGCTGGGGAAGATAATACCGTGTTCCGCCAAATTCAAAATTAAAACACCATTGCCGTCCATCCCCCTGCCGACTCACCACGGGAATCGGACAGGCATCGATAGGTTCCGCAAGCCAAAGGCGCGTATTTTCTATCACTACACGTTTCAGGAATCCGGCAGGCAGTGGTTGTTCGGTTGCATTCACCACCCTGCGTCTAGCTAAAATCGGAATTTGAGAGACACCCACATGTTGTTTCTTCTGCCCAGGCTCCAGTTTAACATTGATATGCCAACCAGAATCGTCATGACGACGGAATAAAGAACCAATCTCCCGAATAACGCTATTATTTTCCACTCCTTTTAACTTCATATTCTGTACTCCGACTCACTAAAACTTCCAAATATTGTCTGGCAGATCCTGTCATTCGTTCTTCACTTAATTTGGCGTTTCGCAGCAATCGCCACTTCGGTTGTGACTCAAACAGATTTCGCAACTCCGCATAGGCATTTTGCAAACGTCGGATCTGGTACTGGGAGATGCTTTCCGAATTCACTGCCAGAAACGCCGAAGTACGTGGCATTTGATGAAGGTTCTTTTCAAGAGTCGAAAGATTGCCGAGAAGCCGAAGATAGAAGGTTCTTGAGCGTCTGGGCCCTTGTTCGTTTGCCTTCAAAAAAGTAGCCAGTTGTCGAAGTGCTTGCAAATATTCCCGGTCCCGTTTGTCCCAATCGATGCGTGGTACGTTAGTATTTGTCTTACCTTCTGCATGACGATAATTTATGTCCAATAGCCAGTCACGATGATTTCGATATAGCCTGGCATACAAGGCTGATGCAGTTTTTCTGGCTTTCTGGGGTGGATGGGAGGACAACAATTCGCGCCAGGCCTCCTGATCTGACGTTTGGCTGCTGGACTTTTGTATAGCCACCTGAACTTGCGAGGACTTTTCGCAGATTGGCGTCCTGCTTACCTCATTGAGCACGTCATCTATCTGCCAGTGACGACCCAACAGCGCCTGATGAACTACAATATGCTGAAGATAATTGAAGCTTTTTCGATGCTTGCGGAAGATTGCTTTCAGCCAGTCTGATTCATCAACAAACGAAGATCGTGGCATCAGACGATTTCTGGTTAACCAAGTAGCGGGCCAAGCCATTAATACCCTATCTCTTATCGACGAGTGGTCAATTTGAGCCTTTCCTCGGGAAAAGCACAGACGGCAAGCAAGGTTACGGTAGTAGGCTGTCCATTGCTCCAAACTTGGGGACACTTGCGCAGGCCGAACCAACAACTGACGCACCTGAGTTGTTATCCAGTCAGAATCCCTCATTCCCGTTTGCTGTTTAATCAAATGGCAATATTCAGGTGCGGCAGCGATAAAACGATGTCTTTCAATCAGTGGGCGAGCTATTCGCGTATCGATCAACGTACCATGTTGGGAGCAAGATTCCACCCCGGCGACCTGCCATTCTCTCAGCCAAAAATACTCACCATATTGTTCACGCTGAGCGGTTATGCAACCTGGACAGTATCGGACAAAACGTGGAGACTTAATGCGAGAGGCTACAATCCCCAATACCAGATGTACGGCTCCCTGAGTTCCTTGATGCAACCCGCTCATGCACTGACGCCGTCGATCCTCTGAAATAAAAGGGGCATAAAGCGGAAATAAGGTATGGCTATAGATGAGTTTCTCAGGCGTATATTCATCAGGAAGCCAGCGTGAGACCATAGCGATATGGTTCGGCAAGTCTATCGTTGCAATAATACTACGAGATTCGAAAACTTCATTCAACAGTTGTTTGGGGCTAGTATGCCCTAGCCGAACACCCGCTCTTGCGACGGTGCTATACAGCAATTCCTCTGCGTAAGGTATAGGAAAATTCAACATGACCATCACTCAAAGGAATTGATCCAGTTCTGGGCATCGAAAAGCAACTCTTCGCGACTCAGTGATTCTAGGAAGGCTTTCTCATTGGCGGACTGCGAAAATAAAAAACGCAAATCGTTTGAGTCCAGGGTATGCCAGTCAGCTCTTTTCATCGTCTTCATTTTCGGCTTTGATGATGCCGTCTTTTCTATCTCTGCGCTTTGATACCAAGAGAGAATCAGCGGCATAAGATCCTTCATCACAAGGCCCGGGTGATCTTCAAAAGCCCTATTGATCAGAGGTTCAAGCAACTCAGAGACATACCCCATATCGACCAGCATATTGTGTAAGCGAATGGCTTGTTCATTTCCCCCATACTTGATGACAGTATCAATGCGTTCATGATTGGAACGCAGCAGATGGCCTAGTTCGAGTATTTTTCTATCCACGTCGGGAATGGTCAGGTCGGAGTAACGGGCTATTTTTGTGACATCACCGGACCGCAATGCATCGATCATAGGATGGATGGGCTTTAGCTCATCCTGATAAACTTTTTTCATCAAGCTCTGGGTAATGCGTTCAACGCCTGTGACAACAGCCCGGATTTGTGACAGAACAAATAGCTTGATGACGACATCCATAATGCCTTGAGAAAGATCATACCAGGTATCACGAATTTCATCGGTCACATCAGGTGATGCTTTGGTCAGCCACTGATACTTCCACAAACGGCTGGTGAAGGCTCCCCATTCGGTCCGTGATATTACTTGCTCACTTGAAGGCTTGCTCAATGGCTCCCACAGAATTGCACCAAAACCAGCACCGCGACGCGCGGATCGCAGGTCCAGCTCAAAGACAGATCTGGCTTTTGGTGTCCCCACCATGACAACCGGGACTGAAATTTCATTCACCAGAGTGACAAAAAAATTGAGCATACGCTCTGCACCACCGGAATGTTTAACACTCAAATGCTGGATTTCATCAATCACCAACAGGCCAATCGCGTGCGTATTAGCAATATGCGCCATTACCGCAATCAGGGTTTCCACACTGTGCCGTTTTTCCACATAGCGACGCACGTAATTGGTGGCGAGCACCGCGTCGATTTCACGAAAAAAGTTATGACAAAGGCTTTTCAGGGAGCCGTCATGCGGGCAGTCAATTTTGAGGAAAACAATCTGGGTGAAGTTGTACGTTTCGTGATAAATCGATTGCGGATAGGTGGCCAAAATACGATTCAACGAACTTGTCTTGCCTGACCCGGAACAGCCAATGAAAGCCAGACTTTTAGCCGTAGACTCCACATGCTCGAACCGGAAAACGGCTAAATCACCCTGCATGACACGCTCATAACCATTCTGGATGTGAGCATTCAGTTCGCCGGTTGCCAGGTTTCTGCCAACATACCCTTGTCGAAGCATGACCGACAATTTCGACTCCAGCTCGATGTGACGGGATAGCGGCTGGAAAAAATTATCGAGTAATTGGGAGATAACATGAATGCGGGTCGGACCATCAAGATAAATATCCGTTGGACGAAACGCAATTTGGCCTGATAACCCCTCCTTTAACTGACGCCTGTCCAAGATCGGCGGCAGCGCTTCAATGAGTGGATTCCCTTGGTATTGACTGATCCCGGTATCCTTGTAAATAGCCTGAACCATACCTTTGGGTAGTGTCATACATCCTCTCCAAACAGATCATCCAGAAAATCTGGGAAAGCAACATTTTCGGGTTGTTCAGTCAAATACCTGGCCTCTGCTTTGGGTTTCGGCTTCGTTGACTGGCTATCCACGCGTCGTTGCTGGCGTTCCTGCTCACGGACATCCCGGCGGTTTTGGTTGATGCCAGCCAAAGTTTCTGTTTTCGATTCGCCAAAATAAGAAGGACGTAATTTTTCCGCTCGTTGGATCGTTTCCTGAATCACATTTTCCAGCGCCCTTTTACTTTCTGCTTCCTCTAATTTAGCTGTCGCTGTTGATTTTCGTTGTTGCTGCTGACTATCCCATAGCTCCCACATCGTTCGGCCCCTGAATTCCCTTGAGCGATCGGTGAGCGAGCATTCCCAATAATCCGATTTGGATACATCAGGGAAGACATAAATGATATCGGTTACTGAAGGATCGTAAGCAGCCACAAATGGGCCAGGCCGCTTTCGCCCGCTTCTATGTAACCAACCGGATGCCAGCAACTCATTACAGGTGTAATAGGCACCAAAACACCGAATACCAAAATCGGAAACAGTCGCCTTTTGACGCGGCAGCATTGCCAGCCTCAGTGCCGCCTCAGACGTGTTACGCAGTCGTCCACTGCGATTTTGAATACCCCAGCGCCAGATATTGAGTGGCACCGGAGCGAGGGTGTCAGGCATATCCGGATCGCGATCATATTTGACCAATACCGAACTCTGATTGCGATGCAGAATGGAGCCGATAATGATTTTGGTGAAATCTGTCAAGGTGAGTGTTGCGTCCAATCGATAATCTTTCCCGCCCCGCTTCTTAATGATAGTGCCCGCAACTACTCCTGGTGCAAATGGTTTGAAGTCCGCTTGAATGGTCCGGAAGTGCCGTTCAACGATACCCTTTGCATCCCCACGATACGGCGGCGTATTCTCAATTCGGACTCCAAAGGACTGCTCCAGGTATTCAATCTGATGACCAAGCAGCTCTCCGCGATCTGCCAAAATGGCGTCCGGTAGCCCCATGGATGGCCAATCTTCTGACTCTATGTCATAGCCGAAAGAATGGCATAGCTGAGACTTATCAGTCATGGCCGTCACCAGTGCCAACATGGCGGTAACATAAGAGGGATTTTCAAGCCCCACATAAAAACCGGCGATCAATCTGCTGTAAACATCGACAACTACATACAAGGTTGGTCGGCCAATGATCTTTTGTCGGTCAGCGGAAAGCAGATAAATATCCGCAATAGTAGCGTCGATTTCGTATCGCGCACCAGGACCGTGAACTTCGGCTGTAGCTGTTCCCTGTAACGGCCTGATGTCCTTCTGATACTCGATCTTATTGACCCTCAGCCGGATACGTTCAGGCCGGACATATTCCCGTTCATAGAAATATCGCAGTTGGGCGACGGTCGGGAAATTCTCTTTCGATATATCCGGGTGAGCTGTTTCGAACATATCCTCGAAGCGCCGATGAGCATAAGGCAGAGAATGGCTTTTTTCAGTCAGATAATGCCGATCAAGCACAATGCGAAACATGCGTTCAATGCTGTCATCTATTATTGCCCCCGTACCGTGCGCTATACGTCTCGGACGCCCTAATTTTTTCTTCGTGGCTGTTCTTTTTTTTCCGCGCCCACCTGATTTATAATAATCTGGCAAAAGTGCGTTTGGTGTGCAACCTCGCTGCCAATATTGGCGAAGATAGGCATATATTGTTTTTTTAGCCGTCCCGGAGTCATTTGCGACCTGCTGAATCAGTGCGCCTCGGCCACTTCGAAAACAGATGTCCGGCTGATGTATTAAAGGCTCGATAATCGCGAAACGTTTGTCGCGGGTTTGCTGTGCTCCCGAGCCATGCTCCGGAAGCTGAACTGCAAGATGCGAAAAGGGATCGTCAATTTTTTTTAGTGCCTCAGCATGGATAAGCTCATCTACTTCCGCCAGTGAAATCCGTTCCGGCAAAGACTTATCGGAGTCGATATTAATCCAGGTATATCGAATTTTCGATACATCAAGAATGCGATACCGGGTTCCTTCGAATGTTACGACATCATTGATTCGCAACATAAGAGTTCCTCAGTGAATCGAGATCTGAAGATGCTTGTAGATCTCCAACAGCCAGCTTTGACCAAGGTTTTCTGAGGTCGAACAAGAAAACTCTCAGAGCTAAAAGCGAGCGGATCCTTTGCAAGGACTCTCCTGGAGACAGTGCATAAGCTTGATCAAGCATCATTGCAGCCTGAGAAATCTGTAACATCGGATGCTTTGTAAAGAAGCCTAAATAAATTGGTGCCATATTCAGAGTATTTTCGATCTCATCCAGAACCAGTTGGGCGGGATACAGCCAGGCAATGTTCTTGGTGACGGTCTTGGGTATTTGTTTTTCCGTCAGCAGATACCATGGAACTCCCTTTAATGCCCAATATTGTCGTTCAAGTTCCAGTTTTTCTATGGTTCTAGGGTTGGAAAGATCTGAAGATGTTTTTACCTGAATGGCCATTCTTGGAAGATCTGGCTTGTTGGTGTCCACTAGAAAATCCGATGACATGATCTGAACTTGTCCTTGTACCTCTGGATGGCGAATGTGTGCTTGCGTGGCAAGCTCACTGGTATCCTCTAAGCGGAGAGGATATTGCTCGCGGATATCAGCGACAGATGGATTCCAGTCAAATAGAAAAAAAGCTGCCAGTTCGAGATCCGACAGCAGATGGTGGGTTCGTTGAGTCAGGACTCCCCAGATTCTATGAGATCGTCCTGCAGAAGGCAGGTCTCTGACGGTCAACCAGGGTTGGTAATCTTTTCCTGAACCAATTCCCCGACCTTGTTTGATCCATTTCAGTGAACGAGGGTCAAGAGGTAAGCAGGTCAAGATCCGTACCTCCAACTTTGGGCATAAGTATACGGAGCAAAGTTACCATCTTTATTTGAAAGTTACCAACTTTATTTCGTTGTTACCAACTTTATTTGCATCCTACACCTGTACGGTCATTCAGATAAGCGATCCGCATTTGCGGGATAAAATCGCACATCTGGCTGGCGACCAGGAATATATCCGCAGTGCTGGCGCTTTCCTGGTATTTTGCGCAGATTTACATCGTGCAGCCCGTATTGGCAGCCGGGAAAATCAAACATTTGTGGCGGGCATGACCGAGCACTTCATTATTGCCACCGTTGATGTCAGCTTGTTCGCCCAAAATTGTGTAACAGCGGCTGAATCAATGGGATTGGGCACTTGCTACATTGGCGCCGTACGCAACCATCCGCAGGAAATCAGTGATCTGCTGCATTTGCCTGAACAGGTTTACCCTGTTTTTGGACTCTGCATCGGTTATCCCGACCAGAATCCTGATCTGAAACCACGACTGCCCCTGTCCGTAGTGCTTAAGGAAAATAGTTACGATGAAACCCGTGATGAAGCGGAAATCAGCCAGTACGATCAGCAGATGGCCGAGTACTATCGCAATCGCAATGCTTCGCAAAAAAACAGTCGCTGGACCCAGGAAATTGCTGCTCTGGTAGGCCGGGAAGCACGGCCCCACATGCGCGGCTTTTTGGAACGGCGCGGCATGAATACCCGTTAAAAAATCTTTGCTGCCTGGCCTTGCGAAAGGCTCTCGTTTTATGTCTTGATGATGAGGTGCGCTGTGCAGTCCGCTGCTTCCTTGCGTCAGACTTTGCGGGGTATTTATGCTCTATCCGTCAGGCTGCCAGTCAGGCTGATTCCCCCATCTCTTTGAACCAGTTACTCCATCCTAAAACTGCACGGGCGAATGTTCCCCGATGCGTCGCATCGCTTCCGGCAGAAATTGCCAGGACTTTTCTATTGCCCATCCCTGTTTGATAGGACATGGCCAATTTTCCCAGACCGACAGTAATTGCTTCGTCTGCCTCACCATAATAATTGCGCGTAGGGGTTTCGATCACCCACCGATAGACCTGATTCCTATGGACAAGACGACCGAACTCCGACTGCATGAAATAATTGGGATTAAAATATTCTGAGCGGATCAAACGATGTAGATCGGTTGGTATCTTATTAAGATCACTTAGCTGCCTAGAATATAGCGCACTACAAAGATCGTAATACTTCGGATTAAAGAAAGATCTTGCCAAGCCAGGCACATCGTAATAACTTTCGTAGGCAAATGCTGACAATACAAAAATAGAATTAAGCCAGGGAGCATCATTAGGACGTGGAAAATTTAAATACCCACTCATTCCGGCAAAGAGATCAAGAGGTGCAGACGCCGTGGCTGCCGCTTTTACCGCTAGGTTTTCACGTTGCAAAAACTCGAGTAGAGCCATAGTAACAAAGCCACCTTCAGACCAACCACTCAAAAATAAATCGTTAGTCTGAACGCCACGATCAGCGAGTACGGCCTGCCCAGCACGGATCATGTCGGCACAGGCCTGTTGCTGGCTTTCCAAAACCAGGTAGCTCTCCGGCTCCTTAGATAGTCCCATGCCGAAATAATCTGCACCTATTAAAACATCACCACGACCAGCAAAAGCAGCGATCATCAACTGGGTTTCTGGTGACTGATCGGGAAACGAAGGAACCTCCTGCCTCCCATAAACGGTTCCATGCTGATATGAGATCAGTCTTGGAGTTGTTTCGGCGTTGACAGGAATTGCGACCAGGCCGGAGGCTGTCGTTGGACGATTATTTCGCTCAGGAATAACTGACGGATAAGTAACACGAAACAAATCTACCGCATTCAGTGCCGGTTTATAGTCTACTTTGAATCCAGTGAAAGCTGGTGCCTCAACGCTTAAAATATGATTAAGACGGGATACTTCCCACCGACCTATATGCTGATAAGTTATCCCCGATACTACCGGGGTCATCCTTGAATTCAATAATTCAGGCCCTTCTTGCGCCGCAGCCTGAGATATGGAAATGGTATTCGCCGCGACCGTGGCACCAACTAATGTTGCAGTTTTCATTAAAAATGAACGACGACTAAGAGAGCTTTCTTGAATTGTTTTCGGCATCAGAGTATTCCTTTATATTAAAGTTTAGTAACTATAAGACTTACGAGCCATCGCTTGTAAAAAAGCGTCATTCGTTTCGCATCTGTTAGCACCAGATGTCTATCATCCCGTATGGCGTATATAGGCTACTCTTGACTCTTTGCCACCTCAGCCCATTCACTAATCACGCCTTCCGCATGCTTACCGTATCTTGATAAGCCATGGTAGCCTCCCTTCACGCGAAGCATAAATCCAAGCCTATCTAATGCAGAGGCGGCGTATCCACCAATCCTGGAGCAATGGCGTTTACCCGAATATCGGGTCCCAGGGTTTTTGCCAGTAAACGGGTAACATGATTCAGCGCGGCTTTGCTGGCAGCGTAAGGAATAGAAGCACCTTTGGGCCGCACCCCGGCATGAGAGCTGATGTTTAACACGGATGCCGGTTGTTCATCTGTCGATGCAGCGCGCAGGTAAGGCTCGCCAAGCGCAATAAGCTGCCAGGGTGCGACCACATGGAGCTCGTAGAGGTGATGCCAGATATCCGGGGTTGCGGCCCATAAATCATCATGCGGAATCACGCTGGACGCACCCGCATTATTGACCAACACATCCAGCCGACCATAGTGCGCAACCACTTGATGGATCAGTTCACGGCGTGCGGCCTCGTCCAGAAGATCCGCCTGAAAATAATGGGCGCCCGCCAATGTCGCTGCTGCTTGAAGGCCTGCAGCTGAGGAAGCGCGGGAATGCAGGGCCACCCGATATCCGGCCTGAGTCAAACGCTGTGCAATGGCGAGACCAATGCCGGAACTCGCACCGGTGACCAGTGCGACACGCGCCCGATCAGTCATTATCGTTTAATTCCCGAGTCATAAATGGACACCTCCAGCAGATTCCCATCGGGATCCCGAAAATAGACCGAAGTAATCGGACCTGCGGCCCCAGTGCGGAGCACGGGACCCGCTTCAAGGGCAACACCACAGTTCCGGAGATGGGCGAGCAACTCGTGAATGTCTCCCTGAGCGATGAAGCACAAATCTGCTGATCCAGGAACAGGATGAGCCGCATGCGGAGCAATGGGACATTCTGCCGGATGCAGATTAATTTTCTGCTGCCCAAAAACCAGGGCGTTGCGCCCCTCGCCAAAAGTGACAGCCTGCATACCTAACACCTGCGAATAAAAGTCTATGGTTGCAGACATATCCTGCACGGTCAGCACCAGATGATCCAGTCGGTCGATTTGCATGGGGGAGTCTCGGGCAACAAAGATGGACAACTAATTTAGCAGCTGGAAACGTTGCAATATAGCGCTGGAATCACCAATACTGCATTAGTAGGCGTTTTTGCAGATGGAACGCCCATGGCCTGACCATCACTGCGACCGATCCCACGGATTGATGAGGGGCACACCCGTAGACTTAAAATCCGCGACGTTGCGCGTAAACACCGTCATGCCATGCACCAAGGCGGTTGCCGCGATGAGTGCATCGCGCTCTCCACGCTTGTCGGGTACATGCAGCCTGGCGCAGCGTTGTGCCACAGCGGTATCGACTGACAACGTGCGCCTGGAGAACTCAGGCAATACGTGCTGCTCCAGCCATGTGCGCAACAAGGCCCCCTGCGTAGCGTCCTTTCGCTCAATCGACAGCACGCCAAGCTCAAGTTCCATGATGGTGATGGCCGACACAAAGAGGTCGGTGGCATCCACACTTTCCGCCCATGCCGTCACGTTCATATCGGCCTTACCAAACCGCACCTTGCGCAATTCAGAAACCACGTTGGTATCGAGAAGCAACATCATGAAAAATCAGCCGGACGCCTTTCAATAGCCACGCGCGGCGGATCAAACTCGATGTCAGCAATACCCGGCATAGCGAGTGCATCGGCAATGTTGCGGCGCTGCTGCGTGAGCCGCTGATAATCCTCAAAGCTCATCAGCACATGGGCCGGTCGGCCTCGATCCGTGATGAACACCGGCCCGTTGTTGGCGGCCCGTTTGGCCTCGCTCGCCCTTTGGTTGAACTCGCGACTGGTTAAGGTGGTAATGGTCATGATGACACCCCGCACGCTGGATGAATGTAGAAACGTTACTACGCCGATCCAGCGGGTGCAAGCGTTTCAGAAGTTGTAACCAGTAAGCAATTAATCCACGCTCGGCAAACCGGTTCGGGTTTCGTGGGGATTTTTTGCCTCAAAGGAGTATCACTTGTTGGGCATTGCTGAGCGTTACTGAACAGACAACTGGACGTGTTTGCCTGCTCTCGCCAGCATATCCACCAACGCGTCAATGGTGAATTTGATGGCCTTCTTGTTGACTACGTCAGAAACACGCGGACGGGTCACGCCCAGGATTTCCGCCGCTTCAGCTTGCTTGAGCTGCTTCGCTTCAATCCATTCTGCCAGCTCTGTCATCAGTGAATCCTTGATGGCCAGCTTTTCAGAGATGATGCGTTGTGATTCGGCCTTCAGGGCTGCCGCTTCTTCTGGTGCAAATCCCAAGTCCGCGAACACGTTGCCGCCGACAGGGGTGATGTGCATGGATTTGGTTTCGATGCTCATTGCTTACTCCTTTCCTGGATAACAGACTTGTAACGCGCAGCCGTGATGTCCTTGTCGTGTTTGCTGGTTGAACTCGTCTTCTTCTTGAAGCAGTGCAACACATAAACCGCCTCCGGAAACTTGGCGACGTACATCACGCGGAACCAACCATCGTCGAGATTGATGCGAATTTCTTTGGTTCCCGCGCCTACCACGTCAAAGGGCTTCCAGTCATCAGGTTCAAGTCCTGCCTGCACCTGACTAAGCTGGTGTCCAGCCTCCTTGCGCGCATTAGGGGTGAAGATGTCGTCGTCCTTGATGTCTCGCAGCGAAGATCCTCGCCAGTCAATCGGTTTTTCGCTCATACACCTCCCCAACAATAATGTATCATATTTTATACACAGCGCAAGATAACTGTCTACTTGCCCACCATCAAGGCTCAGTGGCGGCTGGGCAGAGGGACGGTCATTTGGCGGATTGACTACCTGTTTGGTCTGTCGGTCCGTCATCGATAGAGCGAAATCAGCCCCCATTGCCGCAGCGATTACATTCATATCGTGCTCGCTAATGACGAAAACCCCAAAGCGGAATTGGTAGCCCCAGTTTTGTTTTTCGGCGGAGAACTCCAGCATCCCAAGGATGGGCCGAATGGGGGCTTCTTCAGCAGGGAGCCAGTACACGCCCCGTCGATAGGGTTGGAATCCTCCTCCCATATCCACCTGGTATGGATCACCGCCCAGCACGAACCCGATTGCCGTGAAAGCCTGTAATTTATTCTTACTGCCGAATTCAACAGTAGGGGAATAATAGGCAACACGATCACCGGGTTTTATGCGGCGAAGGCGTGCCGCTTTACCGTGGCAGACTTGCATAAATCCGGCGGCGCGTCCGATTCGTACATGCTCGGCGGAGACCACCGCAATCCAGTTGCGACGCATGGCTGACATTGGTTCAGGCGCTATGAAAAGTAATGTTGCGCCCATCGGGTTCCCGGATAACCACCATACGGCCAAACGGACCGTCCTGAGCAGGTGACACCACGATTGCGCCGGCCTCACGCACACTGTGCTCCAGTGCATCGACATCCTTGCACCGAAACCATATTGCGATGCCGCAGTTTTTTATAGAAGCGGATGTTGCCAAATCGGGCATCCATCGCAGCGCAAAAGCACCCAGATTCTCTTCGGTCTGCATGACAACAGCGTTGGGCCTGGCGATAGGTGCGACCTGAAAACCCAGAATGTTTTCAAAAAAGGTTTTCGATTTTTCGAGGTCTCGGACCTCCAGTGATGCAAAGCTTAACCCCAGCACTTCGTTACCAGCCATAATGTGTACCTCCTGTCAGACGTTGAGTGACCGCAGCGCCACAATAGTGGTAGCCGCTGTCAGTTTCTGTCAGTAGTGTTGCTACTGCGGAGGGATACTTTCGATTGCGCGCCATTCCTTGAGCAGAGATTGCCTACGTCGCGGGTAGCGCTAATCTTCCACGCTCAAGGCAAAGATGCGATCTGTTCGGAAGTGCCGAAATCCCTGGCGAAATTCGCACCAGGCTATGAGTATCCGGACATGATCAAAATACCCCAGTGCAAATGGCCAGACAGTCCGTTTGGTTTCTCTGTCCTTGAGATCCCGATAATGGATGGTGACCTTGTGTTCGGCGCGGATCGCCAGGCGGAGCTCAGACAAGTCAACGGCAACCGTAGGGATGGTCTTCCCCGGTCCAATCAGTAGCGCAGAAGCATCCAGCATTTCCCGCAAATCACCGGGTAAAACCGCTGCAATTTTGCTGACAGCACTCCGGGCAGCAGCACCAAGCCGTTCATCACCACGATCAGCCACCCAGCGAGCCCCAAGGACCAGTGCCTCAATTTCCTCTTTCGAAAACATCAACGGCGGAAGCATGAAGCCAGGCCATAGCACATAGCCGATTCCAGGTTCTCCCTCTATGTTCGCCCCCTGTTCCTGCAATGTCGCAATGTCGCGATAGAGCGTGCGCACACTGATCCCGAGCTCTTCAGCGAGACTCGTCCCGGTAACTGCAAATCGGTGTCGGCGCAAAATTTGAATCAGGGTAAGGAGGCGTTGGGCGCGTGACATAGGGGAAATTTCCGTCAGAAAAGTGAGATTCACGAGCGCCTTTGGGAGGCCGTGTTCCTATGCTTTACGCTACAATTGACTGGTAAATTTTCGCTGCATGGGTCGGGGTGTCAAGCACCTGATAACCCATTCGCTCATAAAACCGGCGTGCCGAATGGTTGGTGACATACGCATCCAACACCATGATTTCGCAGCCTTGCTGACGGGCATATTGTTCTACCCAGTGTTCAGTGACAAAAAAGTATCATCCTGATTGGCATGCAACTTATTGATTATGGGTCGCCGTTTGGTTGGCCTAGTGGGGTAAGTATCATCCTGAGTTGCCTATCAAACACGCCACTGACGGGGGCGCAGAACAATAAAGTGTCATCCTGATAGCAACTTAACTCGTTGATTCTTTGTCCGATACATACTTTCTTTCACGTTTTTGCTGTACTCTAGGATGATACTTTATTGTTCAGGATGAAACTATTTTGTTCGGGATGATACTTTTTTGTCCTTTAACAACATCCGTAACAGCACCTACCCGATCATTCCACCGTAACCGCCTTGGCCAGATTGCGGGGACGGTCCACATCGGTGCCTTTTACCAGCGCGGCATGATAGGCTAGGAGCTGTACCGGAATGACGTGTACCACCGGTGAAAGCAGACCGGTGTGGCGGGGCAGACGCATGACGTGAATACCCGCGCTGGCGCTGAAGTGACTGTCTGCATCAGCGAACACATACAACTCTCCGCCTCGGGCATGCACTTCCTGCATGTTTGCGGCCACTTTTTCCAGCAAACGGTCATTGGGGGCAATAACCACGACGGGCATATTGCTGTCCACCAAAGCCAGTGGGCCATGTTTGAGCTCCCCTGCGGGATAGGCTTCGGCGTGAATGTAGGAGATTTCCTTGAGCTTGAGGGCGCCTTCCAGGGCGATGGGATAATGCAGTCCACGTCCCAGAAAAAGCGCATGTTCCTTGCCCGCAAAACGTGCTGCCCAACCCTGGATTTGTGGTTCCAGATTCAGGGCATGCTGGACGCTGCCGGGAAGCTGGCGGAGAGCCTCCAGATGGGTAGCCTGGGTATCCGCATCCAGTTTGCCCTGCGCCTTGGCCAGAGAAATCGCCAGCAAATACAAAGCGACCAGTTGGGTCGTAAACGCCTTGGTGGACGCCACCCCGATTTCGGGGCCGGCGCGGGTCAGAAAACGCAGTGCCGAGGCTCTGGGGATGGCACTTTCCGCGACATTGCAAATGGACAGGGTATAGTCGTGACCCAGCTCCTTGGCCCGTTTCAGGGCTTCAAACGTATCCAGCGTTTCGCCCGACTGGGAGAGGGTCACAATGAGCTGACGCGGGTTGGGAATGGAGTCGCGGTAGCGGTATTCATGACCGAGCTCTGCCTGAGCGGGAATCCCGGCAATGCTCTCCAGCCATTGCCGTCCCACCAGGGTCGCGTAATGACTGGTGCCGGAAGCCAGAAACAGCACGCTGTTCACATCCTTGAAAATGGCTTCCGCCTGCGCTCCCCACAAATCGCCCAGATTCAACTGGCTGTTCAACGCCCCTTCCAGGGTATCCGCCAAGGCCCGGGGCTGCTCGTGGATTTCCTTTTGCATAAAGTGCCGGTACGGTCCCAAATCGACAGCGGCAGCACTGAGTTCACTCCAATGTTCTTCACGTTTCTGGGGCTGCCCCGCCTGATCGGTAATGGACAGCTTGTCCCGCTCCAACAAGGCTACGTCGCCATCATCCAGATACAGCACCCGACGGGTTACGGGCAACAGGGCGGCCACGTCCGAGGCGAAATAATGGCCTTCATCCGCAATCCCCAGCAACAGAGGGCAACCCATCCGCGCCACACAAAGCCGGTCCGGGTCTGCAAGCGACAAAACGGCAATGGCATAAGCGCCGCGCAATTCCGCCACGGTTTGCCGTACCGCTGTAAACAAATCAGGCGCTGTCTGTCGATAAAAATGGACCAGATGGGCAATGACTTCCGTATCTGTTTCGGAAGTGAATACATAACCTGCCTGTTCCAGACGGGCACGCAGGGCATGAAAATTTTCGATAATACCGTTGTGCACCACCGCAATTTGTTCATGAGACAACATGGGATGGGCATTACATTCTGCCACCCCCCCATGGGTCGCCCAACGGGTGTGACCAATGCCCAGCATGCCTTGCAAAGCCCGCTCGCTGGTTGCCGCCGTCAATTCCGCCACCCGACCCACGCTCCGCACGCGCTCCAGGCTTGGCTGCTGTCCTGGAACCTGTTGGAGCATCGCCAAACCCGCCGAATCGTAGCCGCGATATTCCAGGCGCCGCAAACCTTCCAGAATCATGGGCACCAAATCCGTCTTACTGACACCACCGACAATACCGCACATAAGCTCTGTCTCCCGAAGACGAGGGGCATCCTGCCCGCACTGAATTTATCCTGACATCAGCCCACCGGCTGGATGGTTTCCTCTTGGACCCGTTGTGCTGCCTTAGGCTACGCGCCGACTTAGCCCTTTCGTCAGGAACAGGCACACCTGCTGCCGTCAGCTTTCCTTGATTTTTCGTTGCGGGCGCTGCCAATCCGGAATGGAACGCTGGGGGCTGCGGCTGAGGGTCAACCCACCGGCGGGCACATCCTTGGTGATCGTGCTTCCGGCACCAATAGTCGCGCCGTCACCCACACTGACTGGCGCAATCAACTGCGTCGCCGAACCGACAAACACATCATTTCCGATCACGGTCTTGTGCTTGTTCACCCCATCATAATTGCAGGTGATGCTCCCTGCGCCCACATTTACTCCGGAACCGATTTCCGAGTCACCAATATAGGTCAGATGATTAGCCTTGGAACCATTGCCAATGGTCGAGGCTTTCACTTCCACATAATTACCGATATGTGCCGCCACGCCAATATCACTACCCGGACGAACTCTGGCGAATGGGCCGATCCGTGCACTAGCGCCTATACGGGCGCCTTCGAGTACACTGTAGGGCAGTACTTCTGCATCATCGCCAATTTCCACATCCTGCAGAACCACGCCCATACCGATGCGCACCCGATCTCCCAGACGCACCTTGCCGATACACAGAACATTGGGGTCCATCCAGCAATCCTGACCGCATTCCAGAGTTCCGCGAATATCCACACGCTCCGGATCCGCCAGGCGCAGCCCCTGAACCTGCAAATGACGCAGCTGCCGGCGCTGATAAATTCTCTCCAGCGTCGCCAGCTGAACCGGGTCATTGACGCCCAGGGCTTCGCTGGCATCGCTAAAAGTAAAAGGCCAGACCTCGTGATGACTGCTCCGGGCGATGGCAACCACATCCGTCAGATATAACTCACCCTGGGCATTATTGGCTGACAAGTCCGATAACCAGCCCTGAAGTGAAGCGACTGGCAATATCATCATGCCTAGATTCACTTCCCGGATAGCATGCTCTGTGCTGCTGCAGTCTTTCTGTTCACGAATGGCCTGTACCTGGCCTTGGGCGTCGCGGACAATACGACCGTAACCCTGGGCCTGTTCAAGAATGGCGGTACTCAGTCCCAGAGCGTTTTGCGGAGTTTTTGCCTGAAATGCGCGCAAGGTGTCAGCGGTGAGCAAGGGAACATCCCCATACAGCACTAGTACCCGGTCAGCACCCCGCAGACCGGGTAAAGCCGCTTTCAGGGCATCGCCGGTGCCACGTTGCTCCTGCTGATGCCACCACTGCACGGGCCACTGACTGAAATGCTCTTGAACAAGCTCAGCGCCATTGCCAATCACCACATGCAAGTGTCGCGGTTGCAAGGCCTGCGCCGTATCCAGCACATGCTCCAGTAAAGGCTTGCCGCCCAAAGCCTGCAACACTTTGGGCCGGGCAGAACGCATGCGGGTACCCTGACCGGCCGCCAACACGACAATATCGGTAATCACCTGATCCATGATCTCTTCCTCAAAACGCACAAACCCCAGTCACCATGAGCGACCGGGGTTTATGAAACCTGCCCAAAGACAGGAGCATCGCTGCTTTCGAAACTAGCGCAGCAGGCCTTGCTCGCGCAAGCGCTGAACGGCTTTCAAACGGGCAATCTGAGCCAATAGTTCACCCTGAGCTGCAGCATAATCCATCTGATCCAGATTACCGGCCAGACGCGCCTCAGCCGCCTGTTTGGCAGCAAGCGCCTTGGCTTCGTCAATATCCGTAGCCCGTTCTGCTGAATCTGCCAGAACCGTGACCACGTCCGGCTGGATTTCGAGCATGCCGCCGTTTACGAACAAATATTCGGTGTTTTCACCGTTGATAATCCGTAACTCGCCGGGACGTAATCCGGTCAGCAAGGGAGCGTGGCGCGGCAAAATACCCAACTCACCCATTTCACCGGGGGCTACCACCATGGTGGCAACGCCTTCGTAAATACTCCCTTCAGCACTGACGACCCGCACATCAATGGTCATGGCCATACCTTATCCCTGCTGCAGCTTTTGCGCCTTGGCAATCGCTTCATCAATAGTACCTACCATGTAAAAAGCCTGTTCCGGCAGATGATCATATTCACCGGCAACAATGGCTTTGAACCCGCGAATGGTATCTTTCAGTGAAGCATAGGTACCGGGGCTACCCGTGAATACTTCTGCCACGAAGAAGGGCTGGGACAGGAAGCGCTGAATTTTACGGGCTCGTGAGACCAGTAACTTGTCATCTTCGGAAAGTTCATCCATACCCAGAATGGCGATAATGTCCTGCAATTCCTTGTAGCGCTGCAGGGTCTTCTGACAGGAACGTGCCACATCATAGTGTTCCTGACCGACAATCGCCGGATCCAACTGACGACTGAAGGAATCCAGAGGATCCAGAGCGGGGTAAATACCCAGTTCAGCAATCTGACGGGACAACACCACCGTTGCGTCCAAGTGGGCAAAGGTCGTGGCCGGTGACGGATCGGTGAGATCGTCAGCAGGCACATAAACCGCCTGTACCGAGGTGATGGAACCCACCTTGGTAGAGGTGATGCGTTCCTGCAACTTGCCCATTTCTTCAGCCAGCGTCGGCTGATAACCCACTGCCGAAGGCATACGCCCGAGCAGAGCGGATACTTCCGTACCCGCCAGGGTGTAACGGAAGATGTTATCAATGAACATCAGAATATCGCGGCCTTCATCACGGAAATGTTCCGCCATGGTCAAACCGGTCAGACCGACGCGCAAACGGTTGCCGGGTGGCTCATTCATCTGGCCATAGCACAGCGCCACTTTGTCGAGCACGCCGGAATCGGTCATTTCGTGATAGAAGTCATTACCTTCGCGGGTCCTTTCACCCACACCGGCAAACACCGAATAACCGGTATGCTCAATGGCGATATTCCGGATCAGTTCCATCATGAGCACGGTTTTACCAACACCTGCACCACCGAAGAGACCGACCTTGCCGCCCTTGGCGAAAGGACAGACCAGATCGATAACCTTGATACCGGTTTCCAGCACTTCGGTGCTGGCCGCCAGTTCATCAAAGCTGGGGGCGGGGCGGTGAATGGCCTTGCGCTCTTCCGTCTGTACCGGACCCTTGCCATCGACAGGATCACCCAGGACGTCCATGATCCGTCCCAAAGTACCGTGACCAACGGGGACGCTGATGGGGGCACCCGTACGGGCAACCGCCAGACCCCGCTTCAAACCTTCGCTGGGGCCCATGGCAATACCGCGTGCCACGCCGTCACCCAACTGCGCCTGAATTTCAATGGTAAGATTTTTTTCCGTGATGACCACGGCTTCCATGATCTCCGGGACCTGCCCGCGAGGAAAGGCGACATCGATCACCGGTCCGATCACCTGGACAATGTGGCCGACGGCATTATCTTTAGCTACCGCTTCGCTCATGATTTAACCCTCAAAAAATCCAAAAATGCTGTGCTTAATCGTCAAACCGCCGCCGCACCGGCGCTGATTTCGGCGATTTCCTGTGTAATGGCTGCCTGACGGGCCTTGTTGTAAGCCAACTGCAGATCGCCCACCATCCGTTTGGCGTTGTCCGAGGCATTTTTCATGGCCACCATGCGCGCACTTTGCTCGCAGGCCAGATGCTCAATGACCGCCTGATAAACGACAGACTCCACATAGCGATGCATCAGCTTGTCGAGAACCGGGCGAGCCTCCGGCTCGTAAATGTAATCCCACATCTCCGCCGGTTTTTCGGCAGGCACTTCCGGCTTGGCTACGGGTAGCAACTGCTCCAGAGTGGCGCGTTGCAGCATGGTATTGACGAAGCGGGAAGAGACCATATAAACCACATCGACCTCACCCTTGGCGTAAGCATCGGCCATGGCCTTGATGGGTCCGATCATGTCCGCCAGATTGGGCTTGTCGCCCAGTCCATTCAGTTCAGCGACCAGATGGGCGCCATGCCGACGCAAAAAACCCAGCCCCTTGTTCCCCATGACCGCGAGATCCGAACTGACGCCCTGTTCGTGCAGGTCGTGCATTTTATGGACAACCTGCCGAAGCACATTGACATTCAGCGCACCGCAAAGGCCACGATCGGTAGTGATGACCAGAAAACCCGCTTTTTTAACGGGCCGAACCTGCATCAAAGGATGTTCATACTCCGGGTGTGCCAGCGCCAGATGGCCCAGTACTTCGCGAATTTTCTCCGCATAGGGCCGGGCAGCGCGCATCCGTTCCTGCGCGCGCCGCATCTTGCTTGCAGCCACCATTTCCATGGCGCGGGTGATCTTGCGCGTATTTTTTACGCTCTTGATCTGACCGCGAATTTCCTTGGCATTGGCCATGCTGCTCTCCTAGTACGTCGAACTGGACTTGAACTGCTTGACTGCCGCGTCGAGCTGCTTTTTGAAGTCATCGGTGAGCTCTTTTTTGTCTTCGAGCCCAGCCATCAGATCCTTGTTATTGCTGTGCAGATAAGCCAGCAAGGCCTTCTCAAAAGGCCGCACCTTGGCCACTTCCACGTCATCCAGGGCACCGCTGCTGGCGGCGAACAGGGCAACAGCCTGTTCTGCGACCGACATGGGTGAGAACTGATCCTGTTTCAGCAGTTCAGTAACCCGTTTGCCCCGTTCAATTTGTTTGCGGGTTATTTCATCCAGATCAGAAGCAAACTGGGCGAAAGCCGCCAGTTCACGATACTGCGCCAGATCCAGACGAATACCCCCACCCAACTTCTTGATGATCTTGGTCTGGGCAGCGCCACCGACGCGCGACACGGACAAACCGGCGTTAATGGCGGGACGGATACCGGAGTTGAACAAATCGGTTTCGAGATAAATCTGGCCGTCGGTGATGGAAATCACGTTGGTCGGCACGAAGGCAGAAACGTCGCCGGCCTGGGTTTCAATGATGGGCAGGGCGGTCAATGAACCGGTCTTACCCTTCACTTCACCATGGGTGAATTTTTCTACAAAATCCGTATTGACACGCGCAGCGCGCTCCAGCAAACGGGAGTGCAGGTAAAACACATCGCCCGGATACGCTTCGCGACCCGGAGGACGCCGCAGCAACAGGGAAATCTGCCGGTAGGCCCAGGCCTGCTTGGTCAGATCGTCATACACAATCAGCGCGTCCATGCCGCGATCGCGGAAGAATTCACCCATTGTGCAGCCGGAATAAGGCGCCAGATACTGCATGGCCGCTGATTCGGAAGCGTTGGCGGCGATGACCGTGGTGTATTCCATGGCGCCGTATTCTTCCAGCTTGCGGACCACTCCAGCCACGGTTGAAGCCTTCTGGCCCACCGCAACGTAAATGCAGTAAACACCCTTGCCTTTCTGGTTGATGATGGCATCCACTGCCACAGCAGTCTTGCCGGTCTGGCGGTCACCAATGATCAGTTCGCGCTGTCCGCGTCCCACCGGTACCATGGCATCAATGGATTTGACGCCGGTCTGCATGGGCTCGTCCACACTTTGACGATCCACCACGCCGGGCGCGATTTTTTCGAGAACGTCAAATTCCTTGGCATCTACCGGGCCTTTGCCATCAATGGGCTGTCCCAGGGCATTGACCACACGACCCAGTAATTCCTTGCCGATAGGAACCTGCATGACCTTGCCGGTGCATTTAACAATGCCACCTTCTTCAAGGCCGGAGAATTCTCCCAGTACCACGGCACCGACATTGTCCTGCTCCAGATTCATGGCCAGCGCATAGCGCCCGCCGGGAAGTTCAAGCATCTCGCCATACATGACGTCTTCCAGACCGTGAATGCGCAGGATACCGTCGCTCAGGCTGATGATAGTGCCCTGGGAGCGCGTCTCGACACGGCCTTCAAAGCCAGCGATGCGTGCGCGGATCAGGTCACTGATTTCCGATGGATTCAGTTGTTGCATACTTTGTTCCTCAAGACTTTAGCTGCGAAGGGTTCGGGCAAGTTGCTGCACTTGTCCACGCACGGAAGCATCTATGGTGAGATCACCCGTATGAATTACGAGACCGCCAATCAGCGAGGCATCTACCGACTCACGAAAAGCGACTTTGCGACCGCTGAAACGCTGTTCAAGCGCCGCCTGAACCGAGCTTTTCTGCTGCGCGTCCATAGCCACCGCACTGGTTACCAGAACGTCGACAATGCCTTCGTCATGGCGCAGAGCCTCAGCGAAGAGGACGGCAATTTCTGCTGCCGCTGCCCAGCGATCGTTATGCACCAGAAGAGTCAGAAAGGCCTGCCAGCCCGACTGTTCCAGAGTAACAGGAGCGGCGGCGAGCAAGGCCACCTTGTCCGCTTCCGGGCGTTCAGGGTCATTCAAAAATGCCTGGGCCTGGTCGTCTGCAACCATGGCGGTAAGCACCTGCAAAGCGTCTGCCCAAGCCTGTTGCTGACCAGACTCTTTGGCCAGCCCGTAAAGCGCCTCGGCGTAGGGTCGCGCCACCGTGATCAGATCTGCCATTTCAGATCCTCACAGTTGGCCGACCATACGGTCGATGATGTCGCGATGGGCATTCTGATCAATTTCACGATGCAGAATACGCTGGGTGCCGTCGACCACCAGCTCCACCACCTGACCACGCAGGACTTCACGGGCCCGGTTGGTTTCCACATCAATTTCTGCACGGGCTCCGGCAATAATCCGGTCGGCTTCCTCACGGGCCTTGACCTGAGCTTCTTCACGCAGCTCCACACCACGACGCTCGGCGTTGGCAATAATCTCTGCCGCCTTGTCCTTGGCCTCCCGCAGCATTTCTGCAGCGCGTTTCTGGGCCAGGGCCATTTCTTCCTTACCACGTTCAGCAGCGGCCAGCCCGTCAGCGATTTTCGCGCGGCGGGCGTCCATTACCTTACGCAGGGGACCATACATATACTTGTACAACAACACCACCAAAATGACGAAGGTGATCAGCTGTATGATCAGTGTTCCATTGATACCTACTGGATTCATGACTACCTCACTTGCAAGAGGGCCGGATCAACCGGGCCCGCATCAGCCCAGGAACGGGTTGGCGAAGAGGAACCAGAAACCGAAGGCCAGAATGATGAAGGGGAAAGATTCCATCAAGCCGGCAAAAATGAAGGTATTCACCAACAACTGGGGACGCATTTCGGGTTGACGGGTAATGCCTTCAATGGTCTTGGAGGTAATCAGACCCCAGCCAATGGCGGAACCCAGTCCAGCGGCGCCAAAAATAATACCCACAGCAATGGCTGTAGCAGCTACGATAATGGTGTGTGCGTCCATGATAACTCCTTACAAGTGTCGCAAAAGTGAAATATAAAAACTGTATTAATGATCCTGCATATTCGCCATGCCGAGGTAAACCACGGTCAACACGGTGAAAATAAACGCCTGCAGGACAATGATCAAACTTTCAAACAGGGACCAGACCGTACCCATCACCAGTTCGCCCCACCAGGGCAACATGGCCAGCAGCAAAAATACCAGCTCGCCGGCAAACATGTTGCCGAAAAGTCGCAGCCCCAGGCTTAACGGCTTGGTGATTTCTTCGATCAGGGACATGATGATGTTCATCGGAAACAGCCAGATACCGAAGGGATGGGTCAGGTAGGTCTTGAAGTAGCCGAAACCCTTCACCCGCAAATTGGTGGCAATCATCACCAGAAATACCGTGATGGAAACGCCGAGGGTGGTGTTGAGGTTGACGGTCGGGGTTATCCGAAATTCTGGAATACCAAACCAGTGCGCAATAATGCCGGGCAAGTAGGCAGGGATGACGTCCAGGCTGTTCATCAGCAGTATCCACAAAAATACCGTGATGGCCATGGGTGCAATCAAGGGGTCCTTGACCGGGAAACTGCCCTGGACCAGATCATCAATAAAATCGACGACGCCTTCCAGCCAGTTTTGCATGCCGCTGGGGGTACTGGTCTGCAATTTTGCGCCGACTACCATGCCGGTAATGACCAGAATGGCCGCCATGATCCAGCCCATGACAATGGTGTCCAGATCAAACGTCCAGAAACCGGAACCGATAGTCCAGTTGACGAGATGATGGGCGATATCGCCTGAAGCCACACTTAACTCCTTTGCCTGATACGTTCCCGCATCAGAAATGCCAAAAATACGAAATGGGCCAGCAAAAACCCGGCAACCAACCCGATAACAGGCAGATGCAGCCAGAAAATTGCCAAGATGAGACCCAGAATGGTGATGATCCAGCGCTGCAACACCGCCCCACCCAGCCGCCGTGCGGCAAGATGCGTAGAAGCGGGGAGCGCGATCAGGCGACCACCCAGGATGAGCATGTTGATTACGCCCAAAAATGCCGCAAAAAGCAGTGCGTAGGCTTCTTGTCGTCCCCAGAGCCATGCCAGCAAGGCAGCCAGGAACAGGGCCAACGTCAACACTGTCGCAGTGACTCGCCCTACATAGGACGAGAAGTTCACCATGCCCATTTGTTTTTCTTGCTCTTTCAATGGGCAAAACTCAAATACAGGCGGAGTCTAAACACGCAGATGCCCAGCGTCAAGAGTGATCCATCAGCTTTCGTCGTCATTGAGCGATACGCCCAGACGTTTCAGGAGCATGGCCTCCTGCTCCGGACTTTCCCAGCGAATACGCAGTTCCCCCCCCTGGCCACGGGCGCGCAAATCCACACCAAGTCCCAGACTGGATTGAATCAGTGCTTTGAGAGCGGCCGTGTTGGGGTCCGGTTCCGGCAGGGGTGCTGGCGGATTCAGGTCTTTTTGAGCCAGCTTTTCGGTGGCGCGGACGCTCAGGTTTTCCTGGACCACTTTTTCGGCCAGAACCTGTTGCCGCTCGTCACTGAGGGTCAACAGGGCGCGGGCATGTCCGGCACTGAGGGCACCACTTTCCACGTGCGGATGCAACGCGGGACAAAGGCGCAAGAGCCGGAGCTGGTTACTGATGGCCGCCCGCGAACGTCCCAGCGTTCCGGCCAGCGCTTCGTGGCTGAGGCCAAATTCATCCAGCAAGCGCTGCAGAGCCTGGGCTTCTTCCAGCGGATTCAGATCCTGACGTTGTATATTTTCGATGATGCCGATGGCCAGGGCCTGCTCATCGCCACAATCGCGGACTACCGCAGGTATTTGGGTCAAACCCGCCAGTTGTGCGGCACGCCAGCGGCGCTCGCCGGCAATGATTTCATAGCGACCGCCGCCCACGGCGCGCACCACGATGGGTTGCACCACTCCCTGATGGCGTATGGACTCCGCCAATTCCTGCAGGGATTCCTCGGCAATCACGCCGCGCGGTTGGTAACGACCACGCTGGAGCAGATCGACCGGGATTTCCCGCATGGATCCGGTACCCGAATCTTCATTGGCAAACAGTGCATCGAGACCCCGACCCAAACCCACTCGCTTCATTTTGGCCCCTCCCGTTGCAGGAATTCTTTGGCCAAACCCTGATAGGCCAGGGAACCCGCGCAGGAAGGATCGTATTCCAGAGCAGCGCGGCCAAAGCTGGGGGCTTCGGCAAGGCGAATATTGCGGGGGATAACCGTTTGATAGAGCTTATCCGGAAAATGCCGTTCCAACTCCTGACCGACCTCCGAGGAAAGACGGTTGCGGTTGTCGAACATAGTCCGCAACAGGCCATCCACTTCCAGATGAGGGTTCAGCTGGGCGCGCACCCGCCGGACGGTATTCAGCAACTGCGTGAGGCCTTCCAGGGCATAATATTCGCATTGCATGGGAATCAGCACACGGTTTGCCGCTACCAGGGCATTGATGGTCAGCATATTCAGGGCTGGCGGGCAATCAATGAGGACATAATCAAAGCCCGACGCCTCGGCCAAAGCTCTTTTCAGATGCTGTTCACGATCTGCGCGCGGGTAGATTTCCACTTCGGCCCCGGCCAGATCGGGGCTGGAGGGTGCGAGAAAAAGTCCGGCAGGGGATACTGCATGCAGCACCGCGCAGAGCGGTAATTCCCCCAGCAATACGTGATAAATGCTGCTCGCCGTATTACCCACCTGGCCCAACCCGGTGCTGGCATTGGCTTGCGGATCCAGATCAACCAGCAGCACCCGCTTGCCCGTCTGGACAAGTCCGGCAGCCAGATTGACGGCAGTCGTGGTTTTTCCCACGCCACCTTTCTGATTGGCAACAGCAACGATGCGCATGTTTTGGGGTGATTTCCCGATGAAGTCTACAATCGCGCAAGAATACCCTGTCAGCTCGCGGGGGGCTAGGGCATCTGCAGCGGATTCGTCCAAATCAAGAGCTTGCGCAGGGGTGAACCCGGTACCTGCAAGTCGTGACAACGCAGCTCCAGCGCAGCCGCGCGGGGCCAATCGGCCAGCTCTTCTTCGACACCGGGCCCCTTCATAGCCAGCACCCTGCTCTGCGGACCCTGCAGATGGATGGTCATTGCATCCAGGCGCGCGAGAGGGGCGGTAGCGCGGCTGATGAGGATGTCTGGCAACTTTTCAGGCTCGTATTTTTCGCTGGTCGTGGGGACCACCTGCACATGGCTCAGGCCGAGCTCGGCCAGCACACTGCGCAAAAAAGCCACGCGCTTGCTGGCGGGCTCCACCAGCGTAAAGGCCTGAGTGGATCGGCAAATGGCCAAGGGGATTCCCGGCAAACCCGCACCACTGCCAATATCTGCCACCCGCCCGGCATCCAGAAAAGGCAGCACGGCAAGACTGTCCAGCAGATGACGGGAGATCATTTCGAGCGGGTCGCGCACGGCGGTCAGATTGTGGGTACTGTTCCAGCGCTGAAGGAGTAACACATACTGAATCAGCAACTGGCGCTGATCGGGATGAACTGAATCCAGTTGCATGAGCGCAAGACCGGCGTCCAGAGCCTCGGCCAGTGGTTCTGGCAGGGCAGAAGCGGACGGCATCAGCCTGCCTGCAGCAAGCTGCGGCGTTTCACGTGAATCAACAACAGCGACACGGCTGCCGGAGTGACGCCCGGAATGCGGCTGGCCAGACCAATGGTTTGCGGACGCTGGCGACTCAGGCGTTGCCTGACTTCCGTGGACAACCCGCGCACCGAGGCATAATCCATGTCCTCAGGAATGGCCATGCCCTCCCAGCGGACGGCCCGCTCAATTTCGTCCTGCTGCCTGGCAATGTAACCCGAATATTTGCACTCAATCTCCAACTGTTCGCTGACACGTGGGTCCGCACAAACCGGGATGTCCAGAGCCGTCGTCAGGCTGGCGTAATCCCAATCCGGACGGCGCAACAATTCCAGCGCGGTTACGTCCCGGTTCAGGGCCTGACCCACATGCGCGGCAACCCGCTGCGCTGCTGCATCTTCGGGGCGAATGCGCACACTCTGGAAACGCCCGCGCTCGGCTTCCAGATCATCCTGTTTGCGGCTGAAGCCCGCCCAGCGTGCATCATCCACCAACCCAAGTTCGCGACCCTGCGGGGTCAGGCGAATATCGGCATTATCTTCACGCAATTGCAGGCGATATTCGGCCCGGCTGGTAAACATCCGATAGGGTTCATCCAGCCCCCGGGTGACCAGATCGTCCACCATTACGCCCAGATACGCCTCATGACGCCCCGGCACCCAGGCAGACTGTGACCGCGCCCGCCGTGCGGCATTAAGGCCCGCCAGCAGGCCCTGTGCGGCGGCTTCTTCATAGCCGGTGGTGCCGTTGATCTGGCCGGCACAAAAAAGTCCGGGCAGGCGCTGGCTTTCCAGACTGGCGTGCAAATCACGCGGATCGAGAAAATCGTATTCAATGGCATAACCCGGACGCAGCAAAACGGCATTTTCCAGACCGCGCATGCTCCGCACCAAATCCACCTGCACGGGAAAAGGCAAACTGGTGGAAATGCCGTTGGGATAGACTTCGTGCGTATCCAGTCCTTCAGGTTCGAGAAATATCTGGTGCGAGGTTTTTTCGGCAAAGCGCACCACTTTGTCCTCAATGGAAGGACAGTAGCGCGGCCCTACGGACTGAATGTGCCCGCCATACATGGCCGACTGGTGCAAGTTGGCGGCAATGATTTCATGGGTGCGCGCATTGGTGTGGGTGATATGGCAAGCGCGCTGGGGGATATCCACCTGCCGGGTCATGAAGGAAAATGCGGGGAGTGGATCATCTCCGGGCTGGGCTTCGAGCACGCTATAGTCGATGCTGCGTCCATCAATGCGGGGCGGCGTGCCGGTTTTCAGACGGGCAACCGGAAAAGCCATTTCCCGCAGGCGCAGGGACAGGGCGTTGGATGGCGGATCGCCTGCCCGTCCGGCCGCATAATTCTGGTCACCCATGTGCACGCGCCCGCCGAGAAAAGTCCCGGTAGTCAAAATCACCTGACCCGCACGCAGCTCCAGGCCGGTTTCCGTGCGCACACCGGCCAGATGCCCGTTTTCCATTAACAAGTCGCCCGCCATGCCCTGAAACAATTGCAAATTGGTAATGTTTTCGAGAAGACGACGCACTGCGCGTTTATACAAACTCCGGTCGGCCTGGGCGCGGGTCGCCCGCACCGCTGGCCCTTTGCTGGCGTTCAGGGTCCGAAACTGGATGCCCGCCTGATCAATGGCGAGGGCCATGATGCCCCCCAGGGCGTCGATTTCCTTGACCAGATGCCCTTTGCCAATACCGCCAATGGCCGGATTACAGGACATCTGCCCAATGGTATCGAGATTCTGGGTCAGAAGCAGAGTACGCACACCCAAACGGGCTGCGGCAGCGGCAGCCTCGGTGCCGGCATGACCTCCACCGACAACAATGACATCAAATTCGTTTTGCATCCGCTGATTATCCGCGCCCGGGGGTGGTTTTTGCAATATCCAAAAAAGTGTTAAACCTGTCCGCCCACGCCTTTGAACTTCTCGACAAAGGCTGCGATTTTCTGGAACACACTCTGCTTTTTACTCAGGTACTGAGGATTCAGTGGGCTCATTTTGGGGAGCAGGGCATTGAGCTCGGTGCCATTATCGCTGGCAAACTCCCGTTTCAGGGAAACGCTGATATAGCGGCGCGCGGCTTCGACATTCAGGTTTTCGTCAGCGATAAGCGCATCGGCTTCGCGCCGCTGTTCGCCCTGGGCAAAGGTAAAAAAGGCCTCAATCAGGCTGGTTTTGTCACCAAGCTGATCCAGATCGGTTTGATTGATGAAATCCACCAGGAGCGTTTCTTTGGCACGATTCCCGAGGCTGGCACGGATCACCCGGCGCACATCTTCCACCAGGGCCACCTTGTCTTTGATTTTTTTGTTGTTCTCAAAAATCAGCTCGAGAATGTAATCCAGATTGATTTCCTGAGATTTGAGCAAATCTACCTCAAACACCACGTCATCCCAATCGATGCTGGACTCTGCTTTTTCCGAAGCGGATTTTTCCCGCCGCAACCAATCGCGCACATCATTGTAGGTAGAACGGTAGTCCTGGGTTTTGCGTTCGGATGGGATTTGAACAGCCTGCAACGCAGGCAACTCCTCATCCGTCACATAATACTTGGCCTTGAAGGCTTCTAAGGCTGCGGGGTCATCCATATCGACATTTTGCAAAGCTTTCAGGCTGGCGAATTCATCAAAGTTTTGCAGCACATTTTCCACGCGCAAAAATTCGCCAAACAACTTCACAAAGGCTTTTTTATCCGATTCTTTTTCAATGGCAGCAGGATCAGGAAAACGCTGCTCCAGTTCTTTCACCACATCCACAAAGCCGCGCCGCGCTTCGCCAGTGACCACATCGGTAAAGCCTTCCATGTACTCCCTGAAGCTTTTTTCGAGCACGACATTTTTGGTGTTTTTGTCCCCAAACAGGGTGATGGCGTCGATAGTCGCCTGTTCGAGATTGCGGAACGTGATGATATTGCCAAAGGTTTTGGTCGCATCATAAATGCGGTTGGTGCGTGAGTAAGCCTGAATCAAGCCGTGATAACGCAGGTTTTTGTCGACAAACAAGGTGTTGAGCGTCGGCGCATCAAAACCGGTCAGAAACATGCCCACCACAATCAGCAGATCAACTTCCCCGGCCTTCATTTGCTTGGCCAAATCGCGGTAGTAGTTCTGAAAACCGTCGCTATCCAATCTGAAGCTGGTTTTGAACAGTGCGTTATAGTCGGCAATTGCTGCCGCCAAAAACTCCTTGGCACTGCTGTTCATGGCCGAAACATCAAAGCTTTCATCAATAATATCGCCCACGGCATCTTGTTCTTCGTTGGCTGCAAAGGAGAAAATGGTGGCGACCTTCAAGGGTTTTTCGCGGTCTTTTTGCACGGTTTTGAAGGACTCATAATACCACTTGGCGGCTTCTACGCTGCTGACGGCCAGCATGGCATTAAAGCCTTTACCACCGGCCTGCAAACGATGGGTTTTTTGCCGGAAGTTATTCAAAATGTACTGGGTAATTTCGCGGATACGGTCGGGATGCAACAAGGCCTGGCGATTTTCGGCGGCACTGAGTTTTTTCGCATCCTGCTCGGCTTCCAGCGCCTTGAACTGGGGACGGACATCGTTGTAGTCCACCTTGAACTTCAGCACTTTTTCGTCGCGGATAGCATCGGTAATCACATAGGCATGCAGTTCGCGGCCAAATAGCTGGCCGTGGTATCGGCTCCCAGGGCGTTTTGCGGAAAAATGGGGGTGCCGGTAAAACCGAACTGATAGAACTTTCTGAAGCGTTTTTTCAGGTTTTTCTGGGCTTCGCCAAACTGGCTGCGATGGCATTCATCAAAAATAAACACCACCTGCTGGTTATACACCGGCAGGTCATTTTCGCTTTTGATCAGCCGGTTGAGCTTCTGGATGGTGGTGACGATGATTTTGTTATCATTTTTATCCAGATTGCGTTTGAGTCCGGCGGTGCTATCCGAGCCATTGACGCTATCGGGCGAAAAACGCTGATATTCCTTCATGGTCTGATAATCCAGATCCTTGCGGTCCACCACAAAAAATACCTTGTCGATAAAGTCCAGCCCGGTGGCCAGACGCGCCGCCTTGAAACTGGTCAGGGTTTTGCCGGAACCGGTGGTATGCCATACATAACCGCCACTTTCCGTGCTGCGCCAGTTTTTCGCCTGATACGCGCTGTTGATTTTCCACATGATGCGTTCGGTGGCGGCAATCTGGTAAGGGCGCATCACCAGCAGGGTATTGTTTACATCAAATACCGAATAATGCAGGAGCACATGCAGCAGGGTGTTTTTCTGAAAGAAAGTAGCCGTAAAGTCCTTCAGGTCTTTGATCAGACTGTTATCCGCCTTTGCCCAGTTCATGGTGAAATCGAAGCTGTTTTTATTGCGCTGGGTGGTGTTGGCAAAGTAGCGGGTGTCCGTACCGTTGGAAATCACAAAGAGTTGCAGATACTTGAACAGGGAATGTTCACTGTTAAAACTCTCCTTGCTGTAGCGATGCACCTGATTAAAGGCCTCGCGGATGGCCACTCCGCGCTTTTTCAGCTCTACCTGTACCAACGGCAGGCCGTTGACCAGAATGGTCACATCGTAGCGGTTGGCGTGGCTGCCAGATTGCTCAAACTGATTGATGACCTGTACCTTGTTGCGGGCGATATTCTTTTTATCCAGCAGGTAAATATTCTGAATATGGCCATCATCAAACACAAAATCGTGAATATAGTCATCGTGAATTTTGCGGGTTTTGTCCACGATGCTGTCGCTGGGTTTGTCCAGCCAGGTTTCCACAAAACGCAACCATTCACCTTCCAGAAACTCCAGATTATTCAGTGCCTGCAACTGCACACGCAGGTTGGCGAGCATTGCCTCGGTATGATTCAGGCCGGGCAGGTATTCATAGCCCTGATTCGTCAAATCCTGAATCAGTTCGCGTTCCAGGTCCCCTTCGCTCTGGTAGCTATCGGCCACCTTCCAGTCCCGGTTGTATTGATCCAGAACAATGAAGTTGTTGGATTCGGCAATAGTTTTGTAGTCTGTCACGGCTGTACCTCCCAATGGCCGGTTTTATCGGAACCGACGCGTTTAATTTTTCCCGCCTGCTGCAATTTGGCTAAAGCCCGGCCAATGGTGCGCAGGTCTTTGCCCATCAGTTCGGCGAGCTGCTGGCGTGTCCGCTGCGGGTTATACGCCAGTAACACCAGAATCGCTTCGGGGGTTTTGAGTCCACGTACATCACGCTCCGGATTTGCAGAGGCGTTTGCAGGGGCGCTTACAGAGGCGTTTTGGGTTAGCGTCCGGGCAATTATCGACAACATGAAGCGAATAAACGGCGTACTATCGGCTTGCTCGTCACCCTGTTCAAGTGCCTGGTAATACGTCTGTTGATGATCTTTAATCACGCTTTCCAAGGGTAACGACAAAAACAGCGGGTGCCACCGAGACAAAATTAAGGTTTGCCACAAGCGCCCCATACGGCCATTGGCATTTAACGCACTGGCGTCCAGCCGCCCTACTTGCTGGCTGATCTCTGCTACCAGATTCAGGATTTCGCTGGTAATGGTAAAGGGCGGTTTATAAGGCATTGCCGTCCTCTTTCAGCAAAATAAAATGCTCGATCAGGCGAATCATCAGCGATTTTTGCGCTGGATCGCTTTCCGCGACCAGCAAGGCCAAGGCGACCAGCGTGTTGTCGTTAATCAATCGCTCCACGGGCCTGGCCAATAAATGCTGATTGCGGCGCAAGTACCATAAAAACAAAAATGAACCGCTGCGCTTATTACCATCAGCCAACGGGTGATTTTTAATCACAAAATACAGCAGGTGCGCGGCGCGACTTGCGACATTCGGATAAAAAAGTTCGTCACCATAACCCTGCTCGATGGTGGCAATAGCCGATTCGAGGCCATTGCCGCGCAACTGACCAAATAATTCCGTGGCTTCACCCTTGGTGATCAGTGCTTGTTTTAATTCATGGATGGCGTTTAGCGCCTCGTCCAGATTCAGCGCCAGCATGGCCGACTGTTTACTGTTCAGCTCCCCCAGACTTTGTTCATCATAGCCCTGCAACAGACTCCAGCTCCGGGCATAGTCGCTGATCACCGAAAGCACCGCTGCGCCTTCAGCGTTCACCAACTGCTGGTTGCTGAGGGTCTGGGATAAAAGCGCCATCGCTTGCTCAAATTCGATGCCGCGCTCTTGCAAGCGGCGTTGATTAAGGGTGTACCCCTGCACCAAATGTTGTTTGAGGGTGCGAGTGGCCCAGATACGAAATTGAGTGGCGCGACTGGAGTTAACGCGATATCCCACCGAAATAATGGCATCAAGATTGTACTGTTTGGTTTTGTAGCTTTGGCCATGGTCAGCCATATGTTCCAAAATGGAACAGGTGCTATCTTCAGACAACTCACCCGATTTATAAATATTGCTCAAATGTTTGGTAATGGCTGGTCGCTTGGTGCCGAACAAATCAGCCATTTGTGATTGCGACAACCAAACGGTGTCTTGGTCAAAGGCCACCTTCAGCTCAAGCTGACCATCGTCGGACTGATAGATTTGAATCTGCGTGTTTTCATGATTCATGGGCATTCTCCTGCTTGAGTTGGCTTGGGAAAGCGGAGCAGCAGATCGCGGTAATAATCGTATTGCTTTTGGCGCAGTTCGATTTCGCAGGGTAGGCCTTCGGTGAGGGAGGTGGTCAGTGCGTCGAACTTGTCGAGGATGGCGACGATGCGGGCTTGTTCGGCCAATGAGGGGAAAGGTAATTTTAGATTTTCAAATGTGCCTAGATTTATATTGCTTTGGGCACTGCCCTGGCCTTTTTCTTCTAGCTTTGTTTTTAATGAAGACAGTAGGTATTCAACATAACCTGAACTGGTCTTTTCAGGATTAGCTATAAAACCGATGACGCTATCAGGAAAACATGCATCAAATCCTAAAATGGATGTTTCAGCAATATTAGCAGCAATAGTTACGCACAATGTCCCTTTAGGCCACAATTTGCTTTGTATTAGCCCAAGCTCGCTATAGGTCTGGCTATATTGTGTAATGACATGCGCCGCATTTCTAATATCTCCGGTCTGGATGAAAGGTATATCACCGCCATACAATTTTTCATCATTTCTAGGACGATGTTTAGATTTGCCTCTACCAAAATCTAAGGCCACTTCTCCCAACGTCTTCCACTCCACTTCGCCGTTTTCAAAACTCAACAATTGGTCGCGGTAGTGGTTGTATTGTTTTTTGCGTAGATTAAGCTCGGTGGTCAGCTCGGTGGTCAGCTCGGTGGTCAGCTCGGTGGTCAGCTCGGTGGTCAGCTCGGTGAAGGTGTCCAGAATGCGAACGATTTCGGCTTGGATTTCCAACGATTTTTTGGGGTTTTCTGGGCAGGGGATGGGGATTTTTAGCTTTTCAACCGCAGCTATTGATAGGCGAGGAACACTTGTCCTGCGTACTTGAGATGAAATTTCATGCTGTTTCGTTAGAAGAAAGTGATACAGATATTTGTTATTAACAGCATTTGCTTCTGGGAAGAAATAGACATCATCTGCGGCCCAGAAAGCAACATCGCTAAAACCAATCTCGCCCGCCGCGCCGGCAACAATCACAAAGGTTGCCCCGGCTTGAGCATTACTTTTATGGTAGTAGCCGAGCGGCTTCATGCTGTTCTGATAGACAGCATAACTACCGACTTCTTCTAATTGGCTTTTGACGAGTCTTCTCCCGCGCTGGGGTGAAATTAACTCGCCCACCTCGATCCACTCCACCGCCACCCCATCCAGCAGCTTGTCCAAAAAATTCCCGCTGCTCATGCCTCATCTCCCTGCAATTCCCGCTCTATCTGTTCAATGCTGGGCAGGTTGGTTTTAAGGTTTTCGGGGAGGGCTTCCACGAGTTTATATTCAGCTATGCCCATGGGCTGGGTTTTATCGCCCAGGGCATATTCAGCCACCACTTTGTTTTTGCTTTTGCACAGCAGCAGGCCGATGGTGGCGTTATCGAGTTCATGCTTGATTTGCTTGTCCACCGCCGTCATGTAAAAACCCAATTGCCCTAGATGCTCGGGCTTGAATTTACCGGTCTTGAGTTCAATCACGACATAGCAGCGCAATTTGAGGTGATAAAACAGCAGGTCAATAAAGAATTCGTCACCGCCTACATCCAGCAACACCTGCCGCCCCACAAAGGCAAAGCCTGCGCCTAATTCCAGCAAAAAGTGGGTAATGTGCTCGACTAGCGCCGATTCAATTTCGCGTTCGTCGGCTTCTTTGCCCACATTGAGAAAATCGAACAGATAGGGGTCTTTGAGCGATTCCCGCGCTAAATCACTACCCGGCGGGGGCAGGCGTTCGGCAAAGTTGGTAACCGCTTTGCCGGTGCGTTCAAGAAGTCGGGTTTCAATGTGGATATTCAGCACATTGCGCGACCAACCCTGTTCGATGGCGGCCTGGGCATAGGCCAGACGCTGTTCCGGTTGCTTCAGTCGGGTCAGCAAGACCAGATTGTGTCCCCAAGGCAATTGTCCAACAGCCTGTTGGACAATTTGCTCGTCTGGCCAGGCCTCGGCAAAGGCACGCATATACATGAGGTTGGCGCGGGAGAAGCCCTTCATCTCGGGAAAAGCGTTGCGCAAATCATGCGCCAGCCGCTCGATCACTTTCGCGCCCCAGCCTTGTGCGGCCTGCCGTGTCAGGATGTCTTGGCCAATTTGCCAGTACAACAAAACCAGTTCGCGGTTGACGGCGAGCGTGGCGTGTTGTTGGGCGCGGTGAATGCGCGCTTTTAATTCGGCCAGCCAGTCGGCATAGCCTGCGGGCGGTTGTGTGAGTGCGATGGGGTGATCGTTCATGCCTCAATCTCGGCCACAATGGCATCTATCTCTTTGCGTAGCTGGTCGATTCTTGCCACGGTGGTTTTCAAATCGCTATTGAGCTCTGCAATATCCACCACCTCGCGGGTGTCGCGGGCTTCGACATAGCTGCTCACCGAGAGGTTGTAATCATTGGCGGCAACCTGCTCAAACGGTACGGAACGGGCAAAGTGCTCGACATTCGCCTTGCTGTCGAACACGGCCATGATCTCGTCGATGTGGGTATCCAGCAGCAGGTTGTTGTTGGTTTCTTTTTTGAACAGGCCACTGGCATCAATGAACTGGGTGGTGGTGTCTGTCTTGTGTTTGGAGAGCACCAAAATGGTCACGGCGATGGTGGTGCCATAAAACAGGTTGGGCGCGAGTGAGATGACGGTTTCGACGAAATTGTTATCCACCAGATATTGACGGATTTTCTGCTCGGCACCGCCCCGGTAAAAAATACCAGGAAAACAGACGATGGCGGCGCGGCCACGGCTTGAAAGGTAACTGAGGGCGTGCAGTACAAAGGCAAAGTCGGCTTTGGATTTGGGGGCCAGTACGCCCGCCGGGGCAAAGCGGTCGTCGTTGATGAGGGTGGGGTCGTCACTGCCGATCCATTTTACGGAATAGGGCGGATTGGAGACGATGGCATCAAAGGGCTTGTCGCCGTCAAAATGGGGGGCGATGAGGGTGTCCCCCAACTGGATGTTGAATTTGTCGTAATTGATGTTGTGCAGGAACATATTCATCCGCGCCAGGTTGTAGGTGGTGTGGTTGAGTTCCTGCCCGTAAAACCCGTCTTCGATAATGTGCGCGTCAAAATGCTTTTTGGCTTGCAGTAGCAGGGAGCCGGAGCCGCAGGCAGGATCGTAAATCTTGTTGACGCGGGTTTGCTTGTGCATGGCCAACTGGGCGATGAGTTTGGAAACATGTTGTGGTGTAAAAAACTCACCGCCCGATTTACCGGCATTGGCGGCGTAGTTGGAAATGAGAAATTCGTAGGCATCGCCAAACAAGTCGATGTGGTTACTTTCAAAGTCACCGCTATGCGCATCACCAAAATCCAGACCGGCAACACCTTTGAGCACGGCAGCGAGGCGGGTGTTTTTATCTTTGACGGTGTTGCCCAGACGATTGCTGGTGGTGTCGAAGTCGGCAAACAGGCCTTTGATGTCGCGCCCGGAGGGGTAACCGCTGGCAGAATTTTCGATAGCGGCAAAAATATCGGCCAAATCCGTATTCAGGCTTTCGTTGCTGTTGGCGCGGGCGGCCACATTGGCAAACAACTGGCTGGGGTAAATAAAATAGCCCTTGGTTTTGATGGCATCGTCTTTGATGTCCGGGGTGATGATGTTGTCCGGCAACTCGGCGTAGTGGATGCTGTCGTCATCGGCTTCGATATAAATAGCGAAGTTTTCGCTGATGAAGCGGTAAAACAGGGTGCCTAGCACGTATTGCTTGAAATCCCAGCCATCGACTGCGCCGCGTACATCATTGGCAATCGCCCATATTTGTCGTTGCAGGGCGGCGCGTTGCTGGATGCTGGTCATTGGATTTTTCCTGTTTGCATTTTCTTCAACACCATTTTTGCCGCCATTGGTCCGGTAATGGGCTGGCCATCCATTCCCAACTGAATAAGCTGGTTTTCTCCTACCCGAAAGTACATGGGTTGTTGCATGCCTTCCAGCCGGATAGTTTGACCATTGATCCAGGTGAAGCTGTTACTGCGCGAAAAGGCCGAACCCGGACGGTCTACATAGTGAGTGCTCAGGGCATAGGTTTGGTCTTTGTGCAGCACCAGGGTTTCGCGCACTCCGGGACAATCGGCACAGGGCAGGGTCCCCACGTAGGTTCCGGCCCAGTCGAGGGCCGTCTGGCTGCTGTGCATGTCCGGCGCGGCGGCCTTGGTATTTGCTTTGGCTGCTGGCGCAGCGGGTTCAGCCACCTTGACGGGCAGCTTGGCGCAGGCACTCAGGGAAATGATGGCGAAGACAATAATGCTCAAACGGCCATTCCGGGTCATTGCTGGTCTTCCTCTTTGTAGATCAGTAAATTACGTCAGTGTAACAGGGCGGGCAGGCGCTCTCCAGACGCCAGCGCTGCGGTCGGCGTCTTCCTCCAGCATCAGCAACTTTAAGCCCGGAAAGGCATGGTTCAGTTCACCCGGACGCAGACGAAAATCCGGATTTTGTGGTCCGCGCCCGGCATAAGGCCCGGCCCAGGTTTCGTAGAACAGCAAACCGTGGGCTTTTATGGCCTGCGCCAATATCGGGAAAAGCGGGCGGTGTAAAAAATGGGCAACCACGATCACGTCGAAGCAGTCCGGCTCCGGTGGCTGCGCCAGCACATCCCGGCATTGGGCATGGAGGGACAGCCCCGCCGCTGCCTGCTGGACGGCGGCAATGGCCGGGTCGGCGTAATCCCAGGCCCAGGTTTCCAGGCCCCGTCTGGCGAGGAACAAGGCATTAGCCCCCCGACCACAGGCAAGATCCAGCGCCTTGCCCTGTGCGGGTAGCAAAGCCGCCTGCGCCTTGAGCAGGGGCAGAGGCGGTGCTTGTTGGGGGTCGCTCCGGGCATAGCAGTTATTCCAGCGCGCCTGCCGATCTGCTGCGTCTTCAGACATGAAAAAGATCAGTGTTCATGACGAATACGCGGTAACAACTCACTGAGATTGCAGGGGCGATGCCGGTTATCCAGTTGCGGAATGATGATGGCTTCCATACCCAGGCGGACGCCTCCGGTAGAACCGGGCAGCAGAAAGACGATGGTGCCCGTACAAATGGCGGCTTCGGCCCGGGACTGAATGGTGCTAGTGCCAATTTCTTCATAGGACAACATGCGGAATAATTCACCAAAGCCCGGAATGGGTTTGCTGATCAGGGGTGCGAGAGCCTCCGGGGTTACGTCCCGTCCGGTGACTCCGGTGCCGCCGGTGGCGATGATGACGTCAATGGCCGGGTCGCTTATCCAGCTTTGCATCTGCTGGCGAAGGGTTTCCGCCGTATCGGGCAGGATGCAGCGCGCCGCTATCTGGTGCCCAGCGGCCAGGGCCAGCTCCGCAATTTTGTCGCCGGATTTGTCGGTTTCCGGGGTGCGGGTATCGGAAACAGTGAGGATGGCAATGGCGAGAGGATTAAAGACTTTACTATCAGTTGCAGAATGCACATTACTCACAGCGGAATTTCCTTTACAGGCGACACGGAAGTCCAGTATAAAAGGCCTCGTCCCGTGCTCCAAATGTGCCGGCTGATTACCCCTGACCGGGAACAGGCCAGACACTGGTGCCCTAACGCCCGCCTCTGATCTGGAGAACATCCATGGATGTATTTCCCCCGGCAGATCATCCCGTAACCGCCTATTCGGAAGAGCAAATTATTCCGGATCAGGTGAAGGGCTGGCAACATCTGACGGCGCCGAAACCCGCCGACTGGGTGCAGGCCGGGCAGCTTGCGGATGACTGGGATTTTGCCCAGGACATTCTCGACCCCGATGAACGCTCCTGGCTGCGGCGCGAAGAAAATCGGGTGTTTCTCACCTTGCAGTTTCCGGTGCGGGGCATCGTCGACGATGCCTGGACTTTGCGGCCATTGGGAATGGTTCTGCACCAGCAAAGCCTGACTACTTTGCTGGCCGAAGACCTGCCCTCGCTCTCGCCTTTTTTTGAGCAGATGGAGCATCTTTCCAGCCCTCCGGAAAGCATCGAGATACTGGCGGCGATTCTTAAAATACTGGCCCAGAGTTATGAAGACGCCCTGCATCAACTGAACATGGCCATCCATGAAAATGAACGGCAACTGGACTGGACGCAAAGTAATGGTGACTTTTTCACTTTGCTGGAAATCAGTAAAAGTCTGACCCGTTTTGAAGTGGCTCTGGTCGGCAACATTGCCACGGCCTTCAAGATTTCGCGTCTGGCGGAAATTCGCGATGACCTGCCGGCGACTCGACAGGTCGATACGGCCTTACTGGAGTTGCAGGTGGCCCATGAACGCGCCCGGGTGTATGCCGGAACCAGCACGTCGATGATGGATGCCTATGCCGGCATGGTCCAGAACAATATCAACCACGGGCTCAAGGTGGTGACCGTACTGGCCATGATATTTTATGTACCGAGTATGCTGGCCACCCTGTATGGGGTGAACACGACCCTGCCCTTTCAGAAAACCCACTGGATTTTCTGGGTGATAGTGTGTTCGGGGCTGGGTATTTCCGGGGGATTGGCCGCACTTTTCAAGCGCAAGGGCTGGATATGATCGGGCAGGAGTCTATAAAGGAGAGGCAGGATGCTGCACTGGTTTGACGATAAAACGGATGCCCAGCTGGAAATCACCAGTGATTTTCAGTGGCCCCCCCGTGCCACCTGGATTCAGGTGGTTGCCCCCAGCCAGGCCGAACTGGAATTTGTCGCCAAGCATCTGCAGGTACCCGACTATCTGTTTCAGGACGTTTCCGATGAAGATGAACGCCCGCGTCTGGAACGCGACGGCGATGTGGCCCTGATCATTTTGAAAGTACCGGCCCCCATGCAGGACGATGCGGAACTCCGCTTCCGGACCCTGCCGGTTGGACTCTGGCTGCTGCCCCAGCAGATGGTCACCGCCAGCGCGCATCCCCTGGCATTATGGGACGAACTCCGCAGTCAGCGTCAGCGCGGCAAAATCCTCCATGTCCGGGGCCTGCTCGCTGAAATTTTCCAGGCTATTGCCCGGGATTTTCTGCGGGCATTGCGCATCATCAACGCAGAAATAGCCGCCACCGAAAAAATCCTCCGCCACTCGCAGAACAATAATGAATTTTTCCGGCTGCTGGCGCTGAACAAAAGTCTGATTCTGTTTTCTGCCGCGCTCAAGGGCAACATTTCCGTGGCCCAGCAAACCCTGCGTCTGCCCATGCTCCTTCAGGATGAAGGCGATCTGGAAGACATTGCCGATGCGCTGATTGACTTGCAGCAGGCCCGGGACATGACGGAAATTTATGCATCCACCATTACCAACATGATGGATGCTTATGTGGGCGTACTCCAGAACAACATCAGCAACACCCTGAAAATCATTACCGCCTGGACCGTGGTGGTGGCATCGCCCGCTACGGTGGCCAGTATTTACGGGATGAACGTTCCTTTACCCCTGCAGGACTGGACTTATGCCTGGCCGGTACTGATGGGCGGGGGTTTTCTCATTTCCGGGCTGCTCTTTGTATTTTTCCGCAAAAAAGACTGGATCTGAGGCAACGATGACGGCCCGTTATTTCGACATGGCGGTTGGTGACTGGAATTCCAGTACATCTTGCACGGGTCCGGGATTATTTCTGCTCAACCCGGAACAGGCCCCCTCCTGCAGCGGACTGGGAAATCTGCTGCGCCATAGTGAAGACCAGCGCCTGTATTGTGAAGGCGAAGAAATCATCCTGCGGCTGCCCGTTGCCCTGCTGGAAGAAGATGCCCGATTTGGGACTGTCGCACGGGTAAGCCACCTGATTGTGCAGCACGACAGCCCCGGGCGCCTGGTCATCATCGCTGAAGACGCCCTGCTGGCAACCCTGCAGCAGGATTGGCTCGGCAGCCTGCAGCAAAATGCCCGTGGCGATCTTCTGCAAAGAATTCTGCTCAACATCATCTACAGTCATGAACGGGTCGCCCGGGTGTTGGTGGACCGTCTCCAGGAACTGCGTATGGCCCTGAAAACCGCCATGGGTAACCGTGAGCTGCGCGAAATTGTGGTCCTGAACCGGGATCTGGGAGAACTGGTCATCGCCTTGCGCGAAACCGGACTGATTTTGCGCGACGCCTTGCGGGCCACGCCCGGCGATGCTTCGACTTATCCCTTGCTGGATGCTGCCCTGCGCGAACAACGGCGCATGGAAGATGTCGTCAATCTGGTCTATGAGCGTTATTTGACCGTCACCAATGCCTACAACGGCATCATTCAGAATAATGCCCATACCGTCATGAAAGTCATGACGGTATGGCTGGCGCTGCTGATGATGCCCATTGCCTTTATCATGCCTTTTCACATGATGACCATTCTCCCGCTGGAACACTGGCATTATCTGTGGTTCGGCCTGCTTGCCTATGTTTTCGGAGCCACCCTGATGTTTGCCATCTGGGCCAGAAAACACGGCTTTTTTGCGATGTAGGGAGAAGCGAGCCATGCTGCGAATTACCCGCGACTGTCTGCTGTCGGGCAACGCCAACCGGCGCAGCTGGATGGCCCTGGTCAACCCTTCGGCCCTGGAACTGAGCCAGGCGGCCATGACTCTGGATATTCCCGAAAGCTTCTTGCGCAAACGCCTGGAAGGCGAGGCATCGCGGCCGCTGATCAAGGAAGAACGACTGATTTCCCTGCAATTTCAGGTGCCGATACCGGAAGATGGGCGCATCGGCCAGTTTTCCCTGGTGCCTCTCAGCGTTTATTTTGTACCGGGTTATTTCGTGACCCTGGCGGATCAGGAAATCCCCTTTCTCAACCAGTTGATTGATCCAGATAAACCACGTAAACGCTGGGAACTCGTCCTGCGTATTATCGCCGAGGTGACCCGCCTGTACCTGCCCACCGCGCGCGCTGTGGCCAGGGAAATGGCCATGGTCGAACGGGATTTACGGCAGGCCCAGCGCCATGATGTGGTGTACCGGGGCCTGGATATCCACGACCGCCTCCTGGCCCTGGATCTGGGCTTGTTGCAGCTGGAGTACGTAGTCAGTGAAATTGGTCTGTTCCTGCCCAAGGAAGACCATGATCTCATAGAAATTCATGAAGATACGCGCATTGAACTGTCACAGGTTCGTGATCAGGTGGATAGCGACCAGGAAACCATCAATGAATTACTGGAATCTTACGCTTATGTGGTGCACAACAATGTGAATCATTTGTTCAAGTTCATGGCGGCACTGATTATTCTGGTCACCATTCCGTTGTTCATACCGGGCGCGGCGGCCATGAACGTCCCCCTGGGACCGCTACCCCACTGGCGTTATGGATTTGTCGCCGTCACCGGTGGCCTGGTACTGGTGGAAGCGCTCACTGCCTGGATCTTTTACCGCAAGGGCTGGTTGCGGCTGGATTAGGATTTTTCAGGCAGCAAGGTCTCCGCCAGCAACTCCAGCCAATGGCGGACCGGCAGCTCCGTACCCCCCTGTAAATGCAGCTGGCAACCGACATTGGCGGTAGCAATAGCGCAGGGTTCGCCCTGTTGCAGGGCGTCCAGCTTTTGCTGACGGAGTTGCCGGGATAAATCCGGCTGCAAAATGGAGTAGGTGCCGGCTGAACCACAACAAAGATGCGCATCGGCAACCGCCGTCAACTGGTAGCCTGCGCGTTCCAGCAAGGCTTCGACCTTACCCTGCACCCGTTGCGCATGTTGCAGTGAACACGGCGCGTGAAAGGCCAACGGGCCACGATTTTTGTGCTCCAGGGGCAGGGCTTCCAGGTGTTCGAGCAGCCATTCACTGGGGTCCCGTGCCAACGCCGCTACTTGCCGGGCTTTTTCGGCATAATCGGGGTCGTTTTGCAGAGCCTCGGCATACTCCTTGACCATGCTGCCACAACCACTGGCGCTCAGCAGAATAGCCTCCGCACCGGCTATGATATGCGGCCACCAGGCATCAATATTCCGACGCATGTAATCCTGCGCTTCGGCGCGGGCGTTGAGATGCAAACTCAGGGCACCACAACACCCCGCCTCGGGGGGAACTTCCACGTGATAACCGAGCCGGTCAGCAATCTGCTCCAGAGCCGCTTCGGTTTGCGGAGTCATGACGCTTTGCACACAACCCGCAAGGGCAAGCACCGTGGGCCGGTGGTCGGACGTCGCGGCTTGCAGCGGATGCGGCACCGGAAGCGCTGTGCCAGGCCATTCGGGGATGTTCCGGGCCAGGGCTTCCGGCAAAAAGGGTTTGAACAGAGTCCCCAGTTGCAGCGCCAGACGAAAACGCGCGGGATGAGGAACCACCGCACGCAGCATACTGCGCTTCAGGCGCTCGAGGTCCGGACGCGGAATTTCGTTTTCCAGATGTTCGCGGCCAATTTCCGCCAGGCGGGCATAGCGTACCCCGGAGGGACAGGTCGTTTCACAAGCGCGGCAAGTCAGGCAACGATCCAGATGCTTGAGTGTTTCAGCGCTGGCGGGCGTGCCGGCCAGGAACTCTTTGATGAGATAAATACGGCCACGGGGACCGTCCAGTTCGTCACCCAGTAGCTGATAGGTGGGACAGGTTGCCGTGCAAAAACCGCAATGGACGCAACTCCGCAAAATACTGTCCGCTTCGACAATGTCGGCGTCATTCTCAAAACGGGGAGCAATCCGGGTTTGCATAGGCTTCTCTAAAGGGCCGCGTACAGGCGACCAGGATTCAAAATACCGTGCGGATCAAACGCATTTTTCAGGCGTTGATGCAGGGCGAACAGGGCTGGCGGCAAAGGCTGGAACACCTCTTTGGCATGGTCACCGCCGCGAAACAGGGTGGCGTGTCCGCCATGCTCAGCCGCCAGCGTCTGCAGGGCGCTGGCATCCCGTTGACCGCGCAGCCAGCGCTGTCCACCACCCCATTCAATAAGCGTCTGTCCGGGCAGAGCCAGGGGGGGCGTGGCGGGCGCTACGGCCAGCCGCCAGAGTGCTGCGCTTCCCTGAAAAAATACATGGCGATGTTCACGCAGATTTTTCCAGAAAAGGATGCCGTCGTTTTCGTCCAGCACCGCTCCACCGATTTTGCTCTGCGCCGCTGCGACGGCTTTCTCCGTCCCCGACAGACGCAGGTACAAGTGGGCCCCATCCCAGGCACTGGCTGACAAGGGCAGGGGCTGGCCCGCCCATTGATTCATCCGGACAATGGCTGTAGCCATGTCGGTGTCGTGTACCAGTGTCAGCTCCCGCTCGGGACGCGGCAACACTTTGAGCGTCACTTCCAGCAAAATGCCGAGGGTACCCAAAGACCCTACCAGTAGACGGGATACATCATAGCCCGCCACATTTTTCATGACCTGTCCGCCAAAGCGCAAGGATTCTCCCAGACCATTGAGCATGTGCACACCCAGCACGTAATCCCGGGCAGAACCCGCATAAGGCCGCCGTGGTCCGGAAAAACCACAGGCCAAGGTGCCACCGATGGTAGCTTCCGCCCCGAAAAAAGGCGGCTCGAAGGGCAGCATCTGGCCGGCTTCGGCCAACTGTTCCTGCAAGGTCTGCAGGCTCGTCCCGGCTCGCAGGGTCACAAACAGTTCACTGGGTTCGTAATCCACAATCCCTTGATGCTCCCGCAATAGCAACGGTTCCGCATCAGCAGTTTTTCTGCCGTAAAAGCGCTTGGTCCCGGCCCCCTGAATCTGCAGGGGGCGCGACTGCTGACAGGCTTCGCGGACCTGTTCCTGCAAACGCTCGCGCTGATCCATCTTAAAAGCGCTCCAGTTCCGGGAAAGGTAATTGACCATGATGCACATGCATGGCACCCAGTTCTGCGCAGCGATGCAGACTGGGGACGGCCTTGCCCGGATTCAGTCGCCCTTCGGGATCAAAGGCCGCCTTGATGCGGTGCAACTGAGCCAGCTCGGTAGGCGTAAACTGGGCGCACATGCTGTCCAGTTTTTCTACGCCGACACCGTGCTCTCCGGTGATACTGCCACCGACCGCCACACACAGTTCGAGAATGCGTTGACCAAGGGCTTCTGCAGCATACAACTGCTCTTCCACATTGGCGTCATAGAGGATGAGCGGGTGCAGGTTGCCATCGCCAGCATGAAACACATTGGCGACCCGCAAACCATATTCGGCCGACCAGATCGCGATTTGTTCGAGCACTTCCGCCAAACGCCTGCGCGGGATGGTCCCATCCATACAGTAATAATCCGGGGCCAGACGACCCACCGCCGGAAACGCGGCCTTGCGGCCTTTCCAGAGTAACAGCCGGGTTTCGGCATCAGCGGCAATACGGATGCTGGTAGCCCCTTGCCGCTGTAACAGCTTTTCCACGGCGCGCAGGCGTTCCTGAAGTTCTGCCTCGGTCCCATCCAGTTCGCAGAGCAAAATGGCAGCGGCATCGCGGGGGTAACCGGCATGCACAAAATCTTCGGCGGCTTCTATGGCGAGTTGGTCCATCATTTCCAGCCCGGCCGGAATGATTCCCGCCGCAATGATGGCACTCACAGCGTCTGCCGCCGCAACCACCGAGGCAAAAGCCGCCAGCAACACCAGGGTATTTTCGGGAACCGGCAGCAAGCGCAACGTACATTCCGTCACGATACCCAACAATCCTTCCGAACCCATCATCAGCGCCAGCAGATCATAGCCGGGACTGTCGGGCGCCTGACTGCCGATTTCCAGACGTTCACCCGATACATCCAGCACTTCCAGAGCCAGCACATTGTGGACCGTCAAGCCGTATTTCAGACAATGTACCCCACCGGAATTTTCTGCCACATTGCCGCCAATGGTACAGGCGATCTGGGAGGAAGGATCCGGCGCATAGTACAGGCCCATGGGCCGCGCTGCTTCACTGATGGCCAGATTGCGCACCCCCGGCTGCACCCGGGCCGTACGGTTGCTGGTGTCCAGCGCCCGAATCTGCTTGAGTCGCGCCAGGGAAAGCACAATGGCCCCGGCGCTGGGACGAGCGCCACCGGACAATCCAGTACCCGCCCCTCTGGGAACCACCGCTACACCATACTGCTGACAGATTTTCAGAACAGCCTGTACCTCTGCTCGATGACGGGGGAGGACCACCGCCAGAGGCAGCTCCCTGAGCACCGACAAACCATCACATTCGTAAGGATGCAGGTCCTCGCTCTGCGTCAGCAGGCCATCGTCCGGCAATAGGGCGCGGAGGGCGCTGAGAAATGCGGCATGCTCGGAATCAGGACTGCCCGCCATGAGTTGCGCCCGTCACCGACCGCGCAGGCGACGGCGTGCCAAGGCAAGACTTTCGGCATCCCCGACATTACCGGGAAATATCACCACCGGCAGATCCGGATAGCGTGGATGATCATGCGGACACTGAACCACAGAGCAGCCGGGCAAAATCTGCCCCATGACCCGCGCCTTGCGCAGCGCCAGCCCGCTACTCAGAACATCATTGGACGTGATACCACCCTTGCTGATGAGGAAACCCAGATCTTCGGGCAGACCACGCAACAGATCCATGAGAAAAGCCGATACGGTTTCACCGAAAGCCAAACGTGTCGCCTGATCGGCAAACTGGCGTTCACTGCGGCTGGTAAAAATCACCAGATCCAGGCCCTGAGCGTGAAGCCTGGCAGCCTGATCGAGAAGATGGGTTAACTGCTTCTTGCCCGCCTCCCCGCTGCAGGCATCCACCTCTACCTCCAGTCCTTGCAGACCCGATTCCTCCAGCAAGCGGCTGAGCTGCTCGGTGGTTTTACGCACATGAGAACCGACCAGAATGGCTCCGGCTTTACCCCCGCGTACCAGTTGTGCCATGTTTTCCGCAGATACCGGCTGGGGCGGCAGATCGGCCAGTGCGGTCAGCAAGCTGGCCGCACTCCGGAACAGAAAACGCTTGCCCTGCCCGGCAGCAGCCCGCAAATCCCGGGCAAAGGTGTGCAGATCTGCCGCTTCCACGGCGTCCACGACCACACAGGTATTATTTTTGAGTGCCAAAAGCTGCGGTAGGCAACCGGCGCGCAAGTCCGCCAGACGCAAGCGTTGCACCTGCTCCGCAGGAATGCGTCCGTGGGTTTTTTCGGCCACATAATCGGGCAGATAACTATGCTGAAAGGCAAACACCGAATCCCGGGCAAATTCGGTTTCATGGGCGGGAACTTCTACCCCGTTCTGGATGACATAATGGGTGCTGTCACGGGTAATGCGCCCTCCTTCAAAAAATGCCGGAACCAGAAAATGCGCATCAAAAGGTCCCAACTCCTCAGCCATCACATCAGTTTCAACCGGATAATGGCCGCGCAAGGTCGAATCCGAACGGCTCACCAGCAACGGTTGCACCGGCTGTCCGTTATTGGCCACCTGCACCAGAGCCACATGCAGGTTGCGGCAGATTTCCCGGGTGACCTGTTCGGCACGGACGGCGCTCATGCCCCGGGTATTACTCAAAACAAAAAAGAGCGGGGAATCATCCTGCAAGGCTTCCCGCAGGGTCTCAGGATCCCATCGGGTCAGCAGCAGGCAGGAATGGACCGTCTGCGAGCCGGTGGGATCATCATCAATGACGATGATTTTGGTACGGGTTTCCCGGGGATTACTGCCCACCAAAACTCCGCACCTTGCTGAGAATGGCATCCGCCGTAATCCCATTGAAAGCCATCAGTTCACCCGCGCTGGCGGTGGTTTCACCGCGCTGCCAGGCCAGGGTATCGCGATACGCCGCGCGACTGCGTAAGAGCACCGGCTCCAGCGCTCCGGAACCGCCACCGCCGATGGTCAGTAACATGTCGCCGGCAAACAACTGGTGGAATTCCGCATCAGCCATGAAATCCGTATCCGGCTCGGATACGGTATGCGCAGCCACATCCGAGGGGCGATACAACTGACGGGGATTGATGACGGAAACAATGCGCACCCCGTACCCTTCTTTTTCCAGGATCTCGCGGGCGGCGAACACCGGCATCAACACCATGTCACCGGTGACGGCAAAAGTTACCGTGCCGCGCGTGCCGCCAGCCCCTTCATATAGAACTGCCGCGCCCTTGCGGACTGCCGCACGCGCTTCGGCCATGCTCAGATGCACGGGCAGCGGGCTTTTCGAGGCAATGATAATCATCGACTTGTTGACGCTATTCACGGCGTATTCATAGGCGGCCTGGATGACGTTGGCATCCGTGGGATAGAGCAGAAACACATTGCCATTGCGCATTTGCGCGGCGAAATAGTTTTCGATTTCCGGACGTTGGTGAGTCCAGCCGTTGCGACCCTGCTCCAGAGCTCCCGCCGTGAACATGCATACCGTAGAGGGAGTCTTGCGGCGTAGCTCGGCCATCGCCTGACCCACTGTCTGCATAATCGGCCAGCCGTTGATGGCAAAGGACTCATAGGATAACCACAGGGAACGACTGCCAAACAGGGCCAGACCCGCTGCCAGACCCGCGCAGGCATCTTCGTTGAGGGGCTCGTAAACCTGCCCTCCGGGCTGCTGGTTGTAGAGCGGATCTTCCGTGGGATGGCGGATTTTCAGGGCATCGTTAATGTTCTTCATGGCTGAAGCTTCATTACCATCGGCATTGCTCACCACAAAGCGCGGGTCCTGCTGTCCCAGCCAGGCGACCAGTGCGCCCATGGCGGTGGCCGGCACGGCCTGTTCTCCGACGGGAAAATCCTGCAAAGGAAACTCACCCAATTGGGCGATTTCCAGCACATGCTCGGTCACCGCTGTTTTGGCAGCAGGACCCCCTCCGGCACGGGAGAAATTGTCGCGGACCAGCGCCCAGGCCTCCGGACTCAGCGCGCGCTTTTGCAAAGCAGCTTTGATTTCCGGTGACTCAAAAGTGTCTTTGGGATACAAATTGTGGGATTTGGCACCGGAGACATGCACCCCGGCACCCTTCAACTGTTTGAGGATGAAGGCGGTGTGACGACCATTCAAGGCATTTTGCGCGGCCTTGGCGGCAGCACTCAGGACCGCTTCCATGAAAGCCATGCGTTGCCCGAAAGAGAAGCGCGTGGAATCCACATAGGCGCCTTCCTGTCCGGCGTCATCATAATCCTTGGCATCAATCAGAATGACCTCATCAAAGTCATGCGCCCGCCAGTAGGCCATCATTTCCGCGTTGCTCATCAGCGAAACCATGGAATGATGTTCCTGGCTGAAACCATTCCAGACCAAGATCGGCAGATAGTTGGTCACCCGGGGATAGGCAAAGTGAAAATGTTTCATGGAGCTCAGTACATACGGTTCGCCAAAGCCGCCATCGCCGATGGTGACCGGGAACAGCGTGCCGGGATGCAGCAGTGCTCCGGCCATGGCGAAATGTTGCCCCTGTCCCAGCGGACCGGCAGGCGCCAACAAACCCGGAATGGCGCCGGAGAGATGACCCAGCAGACCATGCTGTTCGCGGAAGCGCGCCATCATGTCATTCATGTTCTGAATACCCATGGCTTCCAGGGAGCGGTCGAGAAACATGGCACTGTAAAAGCCGGGCGCGTGGTGCCCCACTTCCGTGACAATGTTGGTATGACCAAGCATGACCATGGCCGCATAGGCCTCCGCGCTGGAGGCAAAACCCCCGGGATGGCCGGACGACTTGGCGGTACAGACCTGCAGCGTGCAATAACGCAGAGCATCGGCCAACAACAGCGACTGGTACACCGCCTCCCGTGCCTGGGGGTTCGCAATCGCCTTATGATCCGCAGCAATGGCAGAGGATTTGCCATATTCGTGGAAATCCGGCCAGTTCTCACCAAAGTAGAGCATTCCCGCACAAAACTCGGGGGCATTGGTGGGCAAAGTATTTTGCTGGGTCATAACGGGCTTCCTGTAGCTAAAAATATTGCGCCCACTCTAAGCAGGATCACAGGAATCCGCAATAGAGCGGGTTTTTGGTATTGAATTCAATCCTCTTCTTCGCCGTCTTCGCCAACTCTTCTTTCGCCCTTGAGGGCAATGCTGAGATTTTTCAGCTTACGATACAGATGGGTCCGTTCAAGCCCGACGATTTCAGCGGTGCGGGCAATATTCCAGTCATTGCGCGCCAGATGATACTCAAGAAAAGCCCGTTCAAAGCGTTCGCGGGCCCGTTTGAGGGTGCCGCCGAAGTCGTCCTCGTCGAAGTTGCTGTTGGCGAGAGCCATGCGGTTATCCAGACCCAGCGCGCCTTCGATTTCTGCCGCGCTGATTTCCGGACCTTCAGCCAGAATCAGCAGGCGTTCCACCAGATTTTGCAGTTCGCGAACATTCCCCGGCCAGGGATAGTGGTTGAGAACATCCATGCTGTCCGGCGCAAAACGGCGGCCGGGCAGACCATCCCGGGCACCATAAAAACGCACAAATTCTTCAATGAGTACCGGGATATCCGCCGTTCGCGCCGCCAAGGGCGGGACCCGCAAGGGCAAGGCACTCAGCCGATAGTACAGGTCACTGCGAAACTGGCCGTTTTGTACAGCCTGGGATAAATCATGGGCACTGCCGGCAATGACCCGCACATCGACCGGTACGGGGGTACTGCCCCCCACCCGGATGATGCGTTTTTCCTGCAAGGCTGAAAACAGACGGGCCTGGGTTTCCAGATCCATATCGGCTATTTCGTCGATAAACAGAGTCCCGCCATGGGCGACTTCCAGACGTCCACGAATGAGTTTGCCCTGGGTTTCATTACCAAAAAGTTCCGTAGCCACATTGGGCCGGGCAATGGCGGCAGCACGCAGGTCCACAAAAGGCCCCTGTGCCCGACGGCTCTGCCGGTGCAGATAACGGGCCGCAACTTCCTTGCCGCTTCCCGCTTCGCCGAGCAACAGGGCCCAGGAGTCTACCGCAGCGACCCGGGTGAGCTGCTCCCGAAACTGGCGGATAGCCGGACTATCCCCGCTGGGCCGTTCTACCCAGCCGGTTTGGGCACGCAGGTCGCGATTTTCGCGCTGCAGGCGGCTGGCCTCCAGGGCGTGGGCAACCGTCAGCAGGGTTTTGTCCAAAGACAGCGGCTTTTCGACAAAATCATAAGCACCCAGCTTGGTGGCCTGGACGGCGGTTTCAATGGTGGCGTGTCCGGACATCATCACCACGGGCTGCTCCAGACCCGCATCCGCCCAGCGCCGCAACAGGGTGATGCCATCTTCACCGGGCATCCAGATATCCAGCAGGACCAGATCCACCATCTGGTCGCGCAGAAATTCCTCTGCCGCCGCTGCGCTGCCTGCCGTTTGTACCTGATACCCTTCATCTTCGAGAATATCCGCCAGGGTCTGGCAGATATCGGGTTCATCATCGACGATCAGAATCTTCAATCTTGCCGCTTCCATGCCACCTCCAGAAAATCCAGGTCAACCCAGGGGGAAATCCATCACAATCCGCGCGCCACCATTAAGGCCCTGATTATCGGCAATAATCACTCCGCCATGCTCTTCGACAATGCGGCGGACAATGGCCAGGCCCAAGCCCGAACCTTTGACCTTGCTGGTCACATAGGGCTCAAATACCCGGGCCAGGAGTTCTGCCGGAAAACCAGGACCGTCATCCATTACGCTCAACTCTAGCATCTTTGCCGAGCCGCTGTCCGTCAAGCCGGTGCGAATCAGAATATGTTTTCCGGCAGGACTTTGTTCCGTACCTTGCAGGGCATCCATGGCGTTACGCAGTAAATTGTTGAGAATCTGGCGCAGGCGATGCACATCCGCGCGAATACTGGGCAGATCCGCAGCCAGCTCCGCACGGATTTCAATACCATTTTCCTGCCCTCGATAGAGGTCCAGAACATCGAGAATCAAAGGATTGATCTCCAGCGGCCGAAGCTCGATTTGCGGTTGCCGGGCATACTCGGAGAAAGCATCTACCAGCACTTTCAGGGCATCCACCTGATGAATAATGGTTCGCGTCGCCCGATCCAGGGTTTCACCTTCATCACCCAGACGCTCCAGATATTTGCGGCGCAGGCGTTCGGCCGAAAGCTGGATGGGCGTCAGCGGATTTTTGATTTCATGGGCCAGACGGCGGGCTACCTCGCTCCAGGCGGCGCTGCGCTGGGCGGAAACCAGGGTGCTGATGTCATCAAATACCAGAACAAAGCCTTTACTGCCGGCTTCGTCGGCAAATTGCGCACCATGTACAATCAGGGTTTGCGGTCCATCACTGCGTTCCAGTTGCAGCTCTTTTTGCATACCGGTGCGGGGATGTTCCACCCACTCGGTCACCAGCTTCCAGAGCGGTTCGAGAACGGCCCCGTCCTGCAGTTCTTGCAAAGCCCGGCCCTTGGGTAAATCTTCCTGCAGAATCTGGACAGCTGCCGCATTGATTTCTGCCAGGCAATGCTCGCCATCAAAGGTGAGAATGCCGCTGGATAATTGTCCCAACATGGTTTCCAGATAGAGCCGGCGCTGCTCTGCCTGCTCCTGAGCGGCGGCCGCCTGCTGTTTGGCGCGGGCAAGCTGGCGCGTCATATTGTTGAAGGAGTGCAGCAAAACGCCCAACTCATCCTGACTGGCAATGGTTTGCAGGGGGATAAATTCGCCCCGGGCTACGGCCTGGGTGCCTGCAGCCAGCCGGGCAATAGGGGCCGTCAGCCGCCTGGCCAGATGCAGCCCCATCCACACCGCAGACAAAACTGCCAGGAGCAGCGCTACGGCCAGACTGAGCTGAAAAGCCGTTTTCATGGGCTCACGCATCAGCATGAGCTGATGGTAGCGGGTATAGGCCACCTGTACGGCTTCTGCCGCCTTGGTAAGCTGTTCGGGAATGGGCTGCTCCACATAGAGCATGCGGTTACTTTCACCCAGATGTGGGCTCAGAACGGGAATCAGCGCCTTGACCAGCAGGCTGCCATCCGCTTCAGGCTCAATATTTGCGGTTGGATGCCCTTCATCAGACAGAATTTCCTGACGCGGCAGGCGCGGTGCCAGGGCCAGATTATTACTGCTGGTGGCAATAATCCGGTTATCACTGGAAAACAGGGTGACACTGCTCAAATGGTACTGATCACGCAAGGCAATGACGGTGAGGATGGCGTTACTGTCTGATTCACCCACCAAAGCCTGGGCGATGCTCTCGGCAGCCAGCAGCGTCGAATTGCGATAACGGTCAATGCCGGCCTTGGCTACATTCAAAGCCTGGTCCAGAGCACTTTGCACGGCCGAACTAAACCAGGAATCGACCCCCCGATTCAGATACTGCCAGGAAAATCCGAAAACCACGGCCGCAGGCAGAAAACTCAACAGGGTGATGATGATCACCAAACGCGTGGCGAGCTGACTGCCTACTTCTCCCCGACGCAGCCGGACCAATAGCGCCACCACGGAAACGAGCACCAAAATCAGTAGAAAAAGGACAATACCCGCTGAAATGACCAGCATAGGGACAAAATAGCGGCTCAGGGGCCCGCCCGCGCTGGTAAAAAAATTGATCGCCAGAAAGCCTAAAATGGCCAGAAGCAATAAAATGGCACCCCAGCGAGGGCCAACCTTCTGGCGTTCCGGCGCCGCGCCGGCACTGAGGGCGCGTAACCAGTTTCTCAGTTTGAAAGGAGCGCGCTGACGGTCCATGGGGACTCCAGTTTCCAGTGATCCAGCAATGCACGCAGGCGCAGAGGGACAGGCAGAGCCTGTATATCCACATAAACCCGCAGCGCTACCCGTCCCCGTGCCGCGCCCTGTTGCAAAGGCAACTCGAAATCATGAATCTGCTTCAGGACGCTGACAACATCCTGCCAATGATTGAATAAGCGCATGGTGCCTGCTGCATTTTTCAGTGCGTATTGATTGGTCAGCGGATAATAGTGAATTTGCCAGCGGGCTTCTTTTTGCGCATGGGTGCCCAGACCGGTAATAAAGGAAAATGGTTCGGGTTCCCGCCATTCCGCTTTTACGACCCAGATCAGGGTCTGGCCCTGATCGAGAATTTCCTGCAGCAGGTCTTCTTTAGTGATTTGCACCTGAGCATTGATTTTCACCCGGTTCATTTCTGGCGCGACCTGTAACTGTTCCACGTGAAACGCGGTACCTGCCAAAGCCCAGCCAGAACCCACAAAACACCACAAGCCCAGGATCAGGCCCAGCCAAACCGCGCCGCGCTTGCGCATCATGCCACCCGCTCGCGCAAAAACCAGCACAGAGGTCATCCAGCTTTCACCAGGAGGGCATAGTAAAAACCATCCATGTCATTCTGACCCGGCAAATGTTGTCCGGTGAGGGGATGGGCCTGCTGGCGGGCATCCTCGTGGCGTGCCAGAAACGCCCGAATCTGCAACAGATTTTCTTCGGGCAGAATCGAACAGGTCGCATAAAGAAGACGACCGCCAGGGCGCAAACAACCCCATAATGCCTCTAGAAGGCGTTGCTGTTGGGCCACGGCCTGCTGGACATCTTCGGCTTGACGGCGCAGGCGGATATCGGGATGCCGGCGAATGACGCCAACGCCCGTACAGGGCGCATCCAGGAGAATGGCGTCATATGGTTCACCATTCCACCAGCTTTCCGGATCACCCGCATCGGCAGCCTGGAGATGGGCAATAGCCCCCTGCCGGAATAGCGCTTCCCGTAATTTCTGGAGACGTTCTGCAGAGCGGTCCAAGGCATCCAGACGGCGTGCGCCCAATGCCCAAAGATGCGCAGTTTTTCCTCCCGGTGCGGCACAAGCATCCAGTATTCGTTCTTCGGATTGGGGAGCCAGAATGTGCGCGGCCATCTGGGCCGCCGCATCCTGCACGGCCACCCAGCCCGCGTCCCAACCCGGAAGCGTGGCGACCGGAATGCTTTCGGGAAGACAAAGAGCGGCGTCACTCCAGTCCACCCCATGACAGGACAAACCTTGTGCCAGCAGCAACTCGCGGTAGTTTTCCGGGCTGACCCGCTGCGTATTGACGCGCAGCCAGAGGGGTGCGGGACGATTGTTGGCGGCGGCTATGGCTGACCATTCTTCCGGATAGGCTTCCCTGAGGCGCGCGGCCAGCCAGGCCGGATGACTCAGATCAGGATCCGCTAATTGCGCTTCCAGGGCTTCACGTTCACGCAGAAAGCGGCGCAAAACCGCATTCATCAGACCCTTAGCCCAGGTTTTCTGGAGGGTTTCGACCATCTCCACCCAATCGTTCACCACCGCAAAAGCGGGGCGCTGTCCATGCCGCAATTCAAAAAGTGCCAGATGCAGAAGAAAACCCAGATTCTGGTCTTCTTCCCGCCAGCTTTTGCGCAGCAGTAATCCGGATAATTTCTGCAGTAACAAATATTCCCGCAAGGTTCCCAGCACCAGCCACTGCAATGTGGCGCGCTCCGGGCCGCTGACTGTCGTAGCGGCCAGGGCCTGATCCACTTTTTCGCCTTCATCCACGGCTTGCAATACCTTGATGGCTGCTTGCCGCAGCAGGGTTCCGCCGGGCATGCCGGGGCTTCCCTGGTGATTTGGTTTTTTACTCATCCCAACTTTTCTCCCTGCACAGGATGATATCCACGGATGAAATCTCCCGCGCTGAGTTTTCCCTTGCCCGCCGGTTGCAAAAGCAGCAATTCGAGTTGCCCGTCACCACAGGCTACCGTGAAACTCTCCTTGTGGATGGCGGTGATGCTTCCTGGCGCAATATCCACCGTTGTCGCTATCGGTCTGACTTGCCAGACGCGCAATCCTTTCTCCCGAAACAGCGTATGCGCAATGGGGCTGGGATTAAAGGCGCGCACCTGACGGTCCAGCATTGCAGCGGGAAGCTGCCAGTCCAGCAAGGCTTCTTCTTTCTTCAGCTTACGCGCGTAGCTTACCCGGCTTTCATCCTGAACCAGTGCTGTTGCGGTCCCTGCCCAGAGCGCGTCCAGAGCCTGCCGCAAGGCGGCTTTGCCCAGCAGTGCCAGACGATCATGGAGGCTGGCCGCCGTGTCTTCAGGATGTATGGGACAGGTAAGTACGTTTAGCACCGGTCCAGAATCCAGCCCGGCTTCCATTTGCATAATGGCCACCCCGCTTTCCGCGTCTCCGGCAGCAATGGCGCGGGCAATGGGGGCGGCACCACGCCAGGCGGGTAACAGACTGGCGTGGACATTAATGGCGCCAAGGCGGGGTGTATCGAGAACTGTCTGCGGAAGTATCTGTCCATAGGCCACGACAATCAGGAGATCCGGCTGCAGGCTGCGCAACAAATCCAGAGCCTCGGGAGTTTTGCAGGACTCCGGCTGAAAAACCGGAATACCCGCCTCCCTGGCCAATTGCTTGACCGGGCTTTCCTGCAGATGGCGGCCGCGCCCGGCAGGTCGGTCGGGCTGCGTCAATACCCCCACCAGAACCTCTGGACCGACCAGTAATTCTTCAAGAACGATGCGGGCGAATTCTGGAGTTCCCGCAAAAACAATGCGTTTACTCACCCTGACGCACCCGCTTTTCCGCCTTGCGACGGATCAGATTCTGTTTCAGGCGCGACAGATGATCCACAAACAAGGTGCCATTGAGATGATCAATTTCATGCTGAATGCATACCGCCAGCAGGCCATCAGCTTCGAGCTCAATGAGTTTCCCCTGTACGGTCGTTGCCCGCAGGGTAATTTTTTCGGCCCGCCGAACCGTTTCCAGAACACCGGGAACCGACAGACAACCTTCTTTCATTTCTTCCTCGCCACTATGGGCGATGATTTCGGGGTTCACCAGCACCATCAAATCATTGCGATTTTCAGAAACATCCACGACAATCAGGCGTTGTCCGGCGGCCACCTGAGGAGCCGCCAAACCGATCCCCGGAGCATCGTACATGGTTTCCGCCATGTCATCGGCAAGCTGCTGAACCTGCTTGTCCACCCGGACAATAGGCTGCGCCATATTCTTGAGGCGCTGATCGGGAAATTCGAGTATTTTCAGGAGCGACATTTTTACCACCAAATTAATGAAGGGCTATCCGGCAAAAAACGTATCTTGGACTAATACTATCCCCTGCGGAAGTCCAGCGGAGATCATTACATGTACAAACACATATGGCGCAACCTTGTTTTTACCCTCGGCCTGAGCGCCCTGGCTCCGGTAATGGCCCAGGCGGCGCCTGCCGGTATTCAACTGCGCACACAACAAAGTTATACCGTAAAACCTGGAGATACCCTCTGGGGCATTGCCGGCCATTTTCTGGTTCATCCCTGGCAGTGGCCACAGATATGGCATAAAAATCCCTACATTCAAAACCCCAACCTGATTTATCCCGGCGATCGCATTGTCATCCACTATGGGGCCAATGGTGAACCCGAACTGGGTCTCGCATCGTCTTTCAGTGAAAACGGAAGCAATTTTGTGGAGCTGCGTCCACAAATGTCGAAAGAGGCTGTACCCTCGGTTTCTACTGGTGAAGTGATGCCCTTTCTCGGTACTCCCGGAGTAATCGACAGTAAAAAAGTCTTCGCGCAACTGCCTTATCTGGCTGCAGCCGCCAAGCAAAGACCCACCTATGTGACCGGGGATACGCTCTACACAGTCGGACTGGAAAAAGCCTCTGTTGGCAGCCGCTACCAAGTCGTCACCCTGGGACCGGAGTTATTCCAGGCCAAAACCCATCGTTCTTTAGGCTATGCTCTGGAAGACCTGGGGCAAGTGACGGTCACCCAGAGTGGTCATCACGCTGCGGTGCAAATCACCAAACTCCGCAAAGAAATTGATCTTGGTGCACGCCTGGTACCCGTCGTCACAACGGCAATCCCTCATTATTTTCCCAGTGCACCCCTCCATGCTGTCGCGGGTCATATCATTGGCCAACTGGATGGGAACCCGGCGCTGACCGTCGGTCAGGTAGTCATCATTGATCAGGGTGCCCGGGATGATCTCAAGCCCGGTAATATCCTGCAGATCCAGCGTAGTGGGGTAACGACCAATGCGGTTACCGGCAAGGCCTTTACACTGCCGGACCAAACCATCGGCGATATCATGGTGTTCCGGGTTTTCCCCTCGGTTTCCTATGCAGTCATCACCATGGCCAGTCAGAGCATCCGCCTGGGAGATGCAATTCACAGTCCTGCCTCAGCCGATGGCACTGTGCAAAAATAATGTCTGATGCCGCCTGGCTGGCACTTTGCCGAATTAACGGTTTGGGGCCACAGCGGCAACAGGCTTTACTGGAGCGATTTAGCCATGCCGCCGCCTGCTTTCAAACGGGGGCCGGCCTGTTACAAGACCTCGGTTTGTCCGCAAAGCAGATCCAGGCTCTGCAAAAAGACCCCGAAGACCTTATCCGTCCTGCTGACCGGCGCTGGCTGAATAGTCCCGATACGGATTTATGTCGCTGGACGGATCCCGATTATCCGCCTTTGCTGCGACAAATTCCCGACCCACCGCCCCTGTTATTTATTCGGGGACAGCGTTCCTGTCTGAACCAGCCCATGCTGGCTATTGTCGGCAGCCGCTCGGCAACGGCTGTAGGGGCAGCTACCGCCGAGGCTTTTGCCCGTAGTCTTGGTGAAACCGGGCTGATCATTACCAGTGGCCTGGCCTTGGGCATTGACGCTGCCGCCCATCGCGGTGCACTAGTCAGCGGCACTGTTGCCGTACTGGGCACCGGTGCCGATCTGATTTATCCGCGCACGCATTTACAGTTAGCGCACCAGATTATCGAGCATGGCCTGCTCGTCAGTGAACAGGCCCCGGAAACCGGACCGCATAGTGGCCTGTTTCCACGTCGCAACCGCATCATCAGCGGACTCAGTCTGGGGGTACTGATTGTTGAGGCGGCAGAAAACAGCGGCTCCCTGATTACTGCCCGCCTGGCTATGGAGCAGGGGCGAGAAGTATTTGCGGTACCCGGTTCGATCCACTCACCGCTGTCCCGAGGTCCGCATCGTCTGATTCGTGACGGTGCCAAACTGGTGGAAAGTGCCGAGGATGTGTTGAGCGAGCTGGGGCCGCTATTTGGCGCATTATGCCAGGCCCGACCGGTAACAGCAGCGGATCATTGGCAACCTGACGATCCCCATCAGGCGAAAGTCTGGGCAGCCATGAACTTTGATCCGCTGACAGCAGAAGAAATTGCTACGCGTTGTGGATTGACGCTGGGCGAGCTTTCGGCCATCCTCTTGGAAATGGAAATATCAGGTTACCTCACGGCCAGCCCCGGCGGCCGGTTCTGTCGCCTCCCTCCTGCACCCTGAAGGCTCTGGCATGGAAGACGTCATAGACATAATTACATACCTACTGGATCACCTCGACGACGAAGACGACGCGGTCATTGAAGATCATCTTCGTGCCGTGGGTTTTCCCGACGCGGACATTCAGCGCGCCCTCGACTGGATGGAAGGTTTTGCTGTTGAAGAACAGGAAGATACCAGTCCCCGAGCGCTGCGCGCCTATCATCCCTACGAGCTGCAGAACCTTTCTGTGGCAGCACGCGGTCAACTGCATGACTGGGAACGCCTAGGCGTCATTAACGGCGCCATGCGGGAGCGGATCATTGATCGCTTACTGGCCCTCGACCTTGAGGATATGGATATGGAAACCCTTGACTGGGTTGCCTTCATGGTAATGGCCAACGATCCCGGCCCGGAAGCACTCTGGGTAGACGCCTTACTGGACACAGACGGAACCCGGATACTGCACTGACCTATGGCCCATCAGCTCGTAATTGTCGAATCTCCTGCCAAAGCCAAAACCATCCAGAAATATCTCGGGGATGATTTTGAAGTTCTAGCCTCTTATGGTCACGTTCGTGATCTTCGCCCCAAAGAAGGGGCCGTTGATCCTGAGCAGGATTTTGCCATGCGTTATGAAGCCATCGAGCGCAATGAACGGCATGTAGAAGCCATTATCAAGGCATTGCGCAAGGCTGATAAACTCTGGCTCGCCACCGATCCGGACCGCGAAGGCGAGGCCATTTCCTGGCATTTGGTAGAACTGCTGCGCGAGCGCAAGCAGTTGGGAAACAAGCCCGCCCAGCGCGTGGTTTTTCACGAAATCACCAAAAAGGCCGTGCAGGAAGCCATTGCCAATCCCCGCGAAATCGCCATGGATCTGGTCAATGCCCAACAGGCCCGGCGCGCCTTGGACTATCTGGTGGGCTTCAATTTGTCGCCGCTGCTGTGGCGCAAAGTGCGTCCCGGGCTTTCTGCCGGTCGGGTGCAAAGCGCCGCTCTGCGTCTGATCTGCGAGCGGGAAGACGAAATTGAGGCATTTGTCAGCCAGGAATATTGGACGATTGCGGCACGCCTGCTGCACGCCGACAGTGAGTTTTCCGGGCGTTTGACGCACTGGCAAAACAAAAAACTGGAACAATTTGATATCAACAATGAAACCCAGGCAGAATCCATACGCAGCAGTATGGAAGCGGATATGCAGCAGCAAGCGCTTCAGGTCCGCGAAGTGGAGCGTAAAAGCCGGCAACGTCAGCCTGCCGCGCCTTTTACAACCTCCACCCTGCAGCAGGAAGCCTCCCGCAAACTGGGTTTCAACGCCAGCCGCACCATGCGCGTCGCCCAGCAGCTTTATGAAGGCATAAACATTGGGAGTGAAACCGTCGGCCTGATCAGTTACATGCGTACGGATGCCGTCAACCTTTCCGAAGAAGCCATTGCCGATATTCGCGGTTTCATCGACGGGCATTATGGTCATGAATTTGTCCCTGAAAGCCCACGTCGTTACAAAACCAAAACCAAAAATGCCCAGGAAGCCCATGAAGCTGTGCGCCCGACGGACATCAGTCGAACGCCGGAAATGCTGCAGGGTATTCTCGAAAAGGATTTGTGGCGGCTATATGATCTGATCTGGAAACGCAGCGTCGCCTGTCAGATGGCTCCGGCCCGCCTGGATATGGTCGCTGTAGACATGGATGCCGGGACCCACTGGACGCTACGTGCCAACGGTTCGACCGTTACTTTCCCCGGCTTCATGGCGGTTTATCTGGAAGGGAAAGATGATACGGACGAAGATGAAAATAATCGTATTCTCCCGCCTCTGGAACAAGGCGACCAGCCGCAAGTTCAGGGCGTAGATCCGGAACAGCATTTTACCGAACCGCCACCCCGCTACAGTGATGCGACGCTGGTAAAAACTCTGGAAGCCCATGGCATCGGGAGGCCCTCTACTTACGCCAGCATTATTCAGACCCTGCAAAATCGCGAATATGTAGAAACGGAACAACGTCGCTTTAGGCCCACCGATCTGGGCAGAGTCGTTGGACGCTTTCTGTCCAATCATTTTGAGCGTTATGTGGACTACAACTTTACCGCAGGTATGGAAGATGAGCTGGATGCCATCTCCCGTGGCGAAAAGCAATGGCGGCCGGTACTGAACGAATTTTGGGGACCATTTCGCTCCTTGCTGGATGAAAAAGCCAACGTCAGTCGCGCCGAAGCCACCAGCGAAGCCATGGACGAAAATTGTCCTGAATGTGGAAAGCCACTATTTCTGCGCCTTGGACGGCATGGTCGTTTTGTCGCCTGTTCAGGATACCCCGATTGCAAGTACACCCGTCCTGTGGACGGGCCCCGGGAAGCCCCTGAACCCGTTGGACGCGACTGTCCCGACTGCGGAAAACCCCTGGTGTATAAAACCGGGCGCTACGGGCGCTTTATTTCCTGCAGTGGTTATCCGGAATGTAAGCACATTGAACCGTTGACCCAGCCCAAGTCTTCCGGCGTCACCTGTCCTCAATGTGGAGAAGGCGAACTGGTAGAAAAGCGCAGTCGTTATGGCAAAGTATTTTATTCCTGCAACACTTATCCAAAATGCACTTACGCTGTCTGGGGGCCTCCGGTTGCCAAAGCCTGTCCACGTTGTGCCTGGCCGATCATGATTGAAAAAAGTGGAAAACGACTGGGAGAACAACTCGCCTGTCCTCAGCCAGAATGCGGATTCCATTTTCAGGTAACCGCCAGTGAAGCAGAAATTGCTGCACTGCTGGTTGACTATACGCCGCCTCCTCCCCGGGAAAAACGCGCCGCGCCCGCCAAAGCTCCAGCGCGCAAAGCCGCCAGCAAGACAGCGAAAAGTACCGCGAAAAAGACCACGAAAACGGCTTCTGCAAAGAAAACCACAGCCAAAAAAACCACCAAGGCCTCAACAACTACCGTCGACAAACCCGCGCCCGCAGCACGCAAGCGCGCCAGTAAAAAAGTAGACAACCCATGACTTACGTCGTTACCGAAAACTGTATCCAGTGCAAATACACTGATTGTGCAGAAGTGTGTCCCGTAGAATGCTTTCATGAAGGCCCCAATTTTCTGGTTATTGATCCTGACGAATGTATTGACTGCGCCGCCTGTATTCCCGAATGCCCGGCAGATGCCATTTTTGCCGAAGACGATGTGCCGGAAGACCAGCGCGACTTCACCGCCATCAATGCTGAACTCACCAAAAAATGGCCTGTCATTTTGCGCAAGAAAAGTGCTCTACCCGATGCAGAAACCTGGAACGGCAAAACCGATAAGCGTCCACTCCTGAAAGAGGTATAAACGGAGATCATGAAATGTTTCACGTGAAACATGTCTGCTAAAAAAACAGAAGTGGGCTCTCACGAATTTTCCCCCTTACGCTTGAGTGGACGCGTCTTTACGCTTTCTGTTTTACAGTTGGAAAGTAATGATCCGACCTTGCTCAAGGCGCGCATTGACGAAGAACACCGCCGTCATCCTGCTGCTGCGGCATTCCATCAGGAATCACCGCTGGTCTTGGATCTGAGCGGCATTCCTGAAGAAGCCCCACTGGCTCTCGAAAAAATCATTCAGGTATTAAGGGATGCAGGCTGGATGCCTGTAGGCATTCGCAATGCCGCAACAACGCATCAGTTGCTGGCCACATCCCTTCACCTTCCGGTATTGCGTGGACAAGCCCAGCGCGCTCCGGCAAAACCCGAAGCAACCTTAAGCCAGCCGTCCACTGCTCCCAGCCCAGCACCATCTGCCAGCCTGCTGATTGAACACCCGGTGCGCAGTGGGCAACGAAATTACGCGCGTAATGGCGATCTGGTCTGTATGGCAACCGTCAACGCCGGAGCGGAAATCATCGCTGACCGCAACATTCATGTTTACGGACCGCTGCGAGGTCGCGCTTTGGCCGGAGTCAACGGAGATGAAAATGCCCGTATATTTTGCATGGCACTGGAGGCAGAACTGGTTTCCATCGCAGGATTATATCGGACCCTCGAACCGGACCACCCCCTTTGGGGAAAACCTGCGCAGGTTTACAGCCGGGACGAGCAACTGCATATTACCCCCTTAAATTCATAATGATCCGGAGAAAAAAAACGTGGCCAAAATAATCGTCATAACTTCAGGGAAAGGTGGCGTCGGCAAAACCACCACCAGCGCAGCTTTTGCCAGCGGCCTCGCGCTGCGCGGGTATAAAACGGTCGTCATAGATTTTGACGTGGGTTTACGCAATCTTGATCTCATTATGGGTTGCGAGCGTCGGGTAGTTTACGATCTCATCAACGTCATTCAGGGTGAGGCAAAGCTCCAGCAGGCCCTGATCAAAGACAAACACTGCGAAAACCTGTATGTGCTCCCCACATCACAAACCCGCGATAAGGATGCCTTGACCGTTGAAGGGGTTACCACGGTTATGGACGAACTGCGCAAAGACTTTGATTATATTGTCTGTGATTCGCCGGCTGGCATTGAATCAGGAGCGCTGATGGCCTTGTATCATGCGGATGAGGCGATTGTCGTCACCAACCCGGAAGTTTCTTCAGTACGCGACTCCGATCGGATTCTGGGGATTCTTGCTGCACGCTCACGTCGAGCCGAACAGGGAGAAGAACCCGTCAAGGAACATTTGTTGTTGACCCGTTATTCCGCCAAGCGGGTGGAAGACGGTGAAATGCTTTCCCTGGAAGACGTCAAGGAATTATTGAGGACACCACTGCTGGGTGTCATTCCCGAGTCAGAAGTGGTGCTGCAGGCTTCCAACCAGGGTATTCCCGCCGTGCATATGGGAAACACCGATGTGGCTGAAGCCTATAAGGATGTAGTAGCCCGCTTCCTGGGCGAAGAGAAACCCCTCCGATTTATTCAGGCTCCGAAAGTGGGTTTTTTCAAAAAGCTTTTTGGAGGCTGACATGTCCATACTTGATTATATTCTCGGTTCCCGGAAAAAAACGGCCAATGTGGCCAAAGACCGTTTAAAACTTATTCTTGCCCATGAAAGGGAAGAAGGGGGACCTGATTTTTTACCTGCCCTGCAAGAAGAATTACTAACGGTTATCGCCAAGTATATTCCCGTGGATAAAAACAACATCAAGGTCAGTATGGAACGCAAAGGCGACTTTGAGGTGCTGGAGCTGAACATCCTATTTCCTGATCAGCATTAAGTTTTTATCAAAGACTCGGGGCAAAGTCGCTGCAAAACACTCTCCAGGCCAACTGCTGCTTTCGGGTTTTATTAGCTTTAATCCTAAAAATGGCAGTTGCTGTGGGTGCTTTGCAGCGACTTTTGTTTCGAGCCGTTGTTGTTCTTGGTGAAATCCTGCGCCCGTCAGGAGAGCTGTTTGAGCCCGCAGGGCGAGTTCTCTCCTGACAGCAGGATGAGCCCTAGAACAACAGGCAAGGAACAATGGAGCAAAAAGCACCCATGGCAACTGCCGTTTTTAGGCTAATTACTCTCAGCGCGTAAATGATCCAGCCACTGACTGGATATCCTTTCCAGCAAGCGATTCTGGCTCTGGCGTGCGGTCAGATTATCCAGATCCACCCATGCCAGGGGCTGGTCCTGGCCGGCGCAGGAAAATACCGCTTTGGTCCGTTTGCCGGTTTCCGGATCAATCTGCCACTGCAAACATTGGGCGCAGACGCCTTTGAGCATACACTGCATCGGGCTACCTACTGTGGCTACCGCTTCCAGATCACTGCGGAAATAAGCACTGAGAGATCCTTTCAGGGCCTGCTGAAAGCCTTTTAATAATCCAGTAGAGCCCATGACCATCAAGCGATCCACCTGATCCAAGGCTACCGCCCCCGGCACCTTACTCTGACCGGGAAGTTCGGCGGCTCCGTAAGCACGTAACAACTCCACCATATCACTGGCTTCGACACTCAAGTCCTGAGGACGATGGGTTGCAATCAGCGGACCACTCCCCGTGCACCAGATAATCTGATCCGCCGCTTCTTCCAGTTCCGCCTGATTATCCAGTTCGCTGGCTTTACCCAAAGCGGCGACATACAGGACCCGATTACCCGCAGCGCGGAGCGCGGGACCGATATCCAGCATGACCGCAGCGCCCCAGCGTCCTGCCACCACCAGAATGGTTTTATTCTGGGGAATATCCGTCGGTGCTCCAGTGGGACCCATTAATATCAAGGGATCACCGGGTTCCAGGCTCCCTACCAGACGCGGCCCGGTTCCCCATTGCAGTACCATCAGACGCACCGCATCCTCTTCAACGCCAGCACCACTGACGGTCAGAACCGGAATCTGCAAGCGGGTATTATTCACAACCGGGCTATGGCTTTCAAAAGTCTGCAGCCGGAAAAACTGGCCCGGCCGGAAATTGCGGGCGGCCAGAGGGGCTTTAATCCACATTTCGGTTACCGCCGGATTACTGCGATCCACGCGCAGGACCCGCATGGTCAGCAAATCCCGCAAGCTTTCCTGAAAGTCCGGCAGCTTATGTTGGGCTACCGGAGCGAGAGCGCTAAGACTGTGCATGACCTGCGGATAACTGGCTTTTGCCGAGGCAATAGCTTTGACCACGCTGCCATGAAACACCGGATGGGTATCACCAATGAAACTGACACGATGCGCCTGCTCATCTGTATAGGAAGTAAACGGGCCGGCTTCGGGTGCCTTGCAGTGTTCAGCCACCTGCACAGCCTGAAGAGCACTCTTGCCGTGGGCCACATGGGTCTGAAAATGATCCCCATCCAGCAGCAGGGTACCGGGATACTCTCTTTCATAAATGGTATTCGGTACGGTTCCCGCCGCAATAAACACCGCACGAGCTGGTAAACGCAACTCCTGGTCACTGCTCAGCCAACGACCTTCTGCTTCACGCATCTGCCGGAATACCATGTGGGAGATGTGTCCATAGGTATCCAGTTCGGCACGCAGAGGATCCAGACCCTCTGCGTAATACAGGCCTTCTTCCATGGCCTTGATCAATTCTTCATGGTTGCGCGTATAAGCCGGGGATTGCCGCATACCCTTGCGATAAGCCAGCGTGACCCCGCCCCAGGATTGAATCAGGGGGACAAAATTCGGGGATTCTCCGCTTTCCTGCGCGCGTTTCCTTTCCTGGCGAACGGCGCGCCCGTGGGCAAGAAATTCTTCGAGAATTTCCGTGTCTTCGGCAGAAAGTCCGGCACGCATTTTTTCCTCCCCGCCGCGCTGGGACATCTGCTCATAACGCTCAAGGACTTTTTCAACCTGACGAATGTAATAGGCCTGCACTTCGGTGGCAGTATCCACCGCTGTGAGACCACCACCAATGACCACTGCGGGCAAGCGTACCTGCAAATTGGCGAGACTGCTCTTTTTCCCGGCACCAGTCAGCTGCAGGGCCATGAGGAAATCACTGGCCTGACGCATGCCCCGCGCCAGACTTTCGCCCATAGGAACCACTCTGGGCAAACCCGCACCCGTGGCAATACAGACATGATCAAACCCCAGAGACCAGGCATCTTCCAGGGTGATGGTGCCACCCAAACGCACGCCCCCGAAAATCTGAAACCCAGGACGCCGGGCTAAAGTCAGATAAATGAGTTTGAGAAAGTTCTTGTCCCAACGCACGGTGATACCATATTCCGCCACCCCGCCAAAACCCAGCAGAATCCGCTCGTCCAGGTCTTCCTGCAAGGTGCTCCAGTCACGAATCGGCGCGGTCAACCAGGTTTCCGGCAGCGGTTCGATTTTCAGTCCATCAATACCCACTACCGCACAACCTTCCTGCAGCAGATGTTGGGCCATAGTGAACCCCGCCGGCCCCATGCCTGCCACCAGCACCTTGCGCCCATTATACGGTTGTGCCGCAAATTGCACGGCGCGCAAGGGATTCCAGCGGGTCAGCAAATCATACAGCTCAATCCCCCAGGGAAGGTTGAGGACATCCGTCAAAATGCGGGTTTCAACCTGCGGAATGTTGACCGGGTCCTGCTTCTGGTACACACAGGCTTTCATGCAGTCATTGCAGATGCGATGGCCGGTAGCGGGAACCATGGGATTATCGACCATGGCCATGGCCAATGCCGCCAGATTCAGTCCGTCCCGTTTGAGAATCTGCATTTCCGAAATTTTTTCTTCGAGGGGACAGCCCGTCAGGGTCACGCCCAGAGGATCAACCTTCAGGCCCAGTTCCGGCACCCCTTTTTTCTCGGGGAATCCCCTGGAGCAAAAATCGCCATCATGATCATGACAATACAGACAATAATGGACTTCACTCTGCACGCTGCGCGGGTCCATGCGCAAATCCGTCAGATGAAAGCTGTCGCGGCGACGCAGGGTACCGTCGGGCGCTACAAATGGCGTACCGGGCACCTGATCGAGCTTTTTGAGTGGCACGAGGGCCTCATGATCTACGCGCTGGGGCAAACGGAAGCTCGACCACCCCGTAACCGCCAGAGCTGCCTGTGGGTCCTGAAGAATCAGGGCACACCATTGGGTCAGGCGCTGAATCTCCTCAGCATGGGTATTTTCATCCTTGAGCCAATCTTCACCAAGCCGGGAAATCGCCCACTCACGATCCGTATCGGGCCAGGCGCGTTGGCGTATCTGGCTATCCAGCCATTGATCCAAATCCGCAAAAGTCTCCGGAAATTCTCCGCGATAACGCCGGGCGCGACGCAGCACAAAATGCTTTTTGAATTCCATGACCACATCATGACTGCGGGTTTGTGTATGTAATTCAGAGACTTCTTTTTCCAGGGCGAATAAGCGGGTAATAAACTGTTCCACATGGGGAGCCAGGCGCAGCAGAAATTCGCTTTGTGCCTTGCTCGCCGGAAGCAAACCCTGAGCCCGGTAATCATGCAGGGCTTCGGCGAGTGAACTATCCGCTTTGTTCAGACTGTCGAGAAATTCCTGATCCAGACGCGCAATGCCCTCATCTGTAAAAAGTTCTTTATATTCAAAACCAACCAAATTCAGCACCCGTATCTCCCCATTCGCGCAGAGGCATACACGCCATCCACTTTCATCAAACTGTCACATTTTGCTGGCATTATAGACGTATGTCACGTTTTCAGGACGAAACTATGCCTCATTACCGCAGTATTTTCCTGTCCGATGTCCACCTCGGGACCCGAGGCTGTCAGGCAGAAAGTCTGCTCGACTTCCTGCGCCACAATTCCTGCCAGCAATTATATCTGGTCGGCGACATCATTGATTTATGGCGACTCAAAATACGCTGGTACTGGCCGCGCAGCCACAATACTGTCGTCCAGAAAATCCTGCGTCTGGCGCGTTCGGGTGTCGTGGTCCGCTATATTCGCGGAAATCATGACCCCGTCTATGAGCTGCTCTCTGATTATGTTCAGGGTCAGGATGATGAGAGCATTTCCCTGGGCGATATTGCCATTCTCAGTGAGACCGTTCATGAAACCGCCGATGGAAAAAAACTCTGGGTGATTCATGGGGATCAATTTGATGCGGCCATGCGTTATGCTACCTGGCTGATTCATCTCGGTGATCATGGTTATATCCTGTTGCTCTGGCTCAATCGCCTGCTGCAGTCCGTCTTCCGTCGTCTGGGTCTGCGCCGGCACTGGTCCCTGAGTGCCTACATCAAGTACCGGGTCAAAAAGGCCGTGCAATTTATCAACGACTACGAACATCTGCTTGCCGAAGAAACCGCCCGCCGGGGTTATGCCGGGGTTATTTGTGGTCATATTCATCATGCTGAACAAAAAAGCATTGAAGGCATACTTTACTATAATGATGGCGATTGGGTGGAAAGCTGTACGGCGCTGGTAGAACACATGGATGGCCGGATGGAAATTATCCACTGGCCCATCACATTGCGTTTTGATCAGGACGTCGCCGCCTGAAGCCGGTTTACCGGCTAAATATCCAGTCGCGATACAAAGCGGGCGTTTTCTTCTATAAAACGCCGGCGCGGTTCTACAGCGTCCCCCATCAACATGGAAAATACTTCATCTGCGGCAATGGCATCTTCCACATCAACCCGAACCAGTCTGCGGTTTTCCGCATTCATGGTGGTTTCCCAGAGTTGCTCCGGATTCATCTCACCAAGACCTTTGTAGCGCTGAATTTCCACGCCCTTGCGGGCATCTGCCAAAAGCCAGTCCATCGCCTCCCGGAAACGCTGAACCACGCGATTTTTCTCGCCCCTCTTGATCACGGCGCCGGGATGCATGTTGCCTTCAATATTTTTGGCATATTCAGCCAGATGCCGGTATTCACCGCCTGCGAAAAAGTCCTGGTCAAAAAAGCGGAGTTCCTGACTGCCATGATGTTCACGCCGGACCACCAGGCGTAATCCGTCCGCTTCGCCGATTTTCTCGACTTGATAGTGTTCTGCGGGTAAAGCGGTTGCGCTCAGGGCCGTTCGTAGTCCTTCCGCAAACTGGTCCCAATCATCATTACGGGCGGTTTCTGCAGCAATGGGCGGCAAGGTTGCCAGCGCCCAGAGCAGGGTGGCGGGATAACGCCTTTCCAGACGCTGCACCAGGGCTTCAATATTCTGGTATTGCCGCATCATGCCAGCAAGCTGATCCACACTGACGGCTTCACTATTTGCGGAAAGATGAAATTCAGCACCATGCATGGCGATTTCACGCAGATAAGCTGCCAGTTCCGTATCATCTTTGATATAGCGTTCTTCTTTACCTTTTTTAACCTTGTATAAAGGGGGCTGGGCAATATATACATGACCACGATCCACCAGATCCGGCATCTGCCGGTAAAAAAATGTCAGCAACAGGGTACGAATATGACTGCCATCCACATCCGCATCGGTCATGATGATGACGCGGTGGTAACGTAACTTGGCCAGATTAAAATCTTCCTTGCCGATACCGGTGCCCAGCGCGGTAATGAGGGTGCCGATTTCATCCGAAGACAGCATTTTGTCGAAACGTGCCCGTTCGACGTTCAGAATTTTTCCTTTAAGCGGCAAAATGGCCTGATGACGACGATCCCGGCCCTGTTTGGCAGAACCCCCTGCCGAATCTCCTTCCACCAGATAAATTTCGCAAAGACTGGGGTCTTTTTCCTGACAATCGGCCAGTTTACCCGGAAGGTTGGCAATATCCAGAGCCCCTTTGCGGCGCGTCAATTCACGCGCCTTGCGGGCGGCTTCCCGGGCCCGGGCGGCGTCGACGATTTTCGCGGCAATAGCCTGGGCTTCCTTGGGGTGTTCATCCAGAAAAATGGTGAGGGCCTCGGCCATGGAAGATTCGACCACCGGTTTCACCTCACTGGAAACCAGTTTGTCCTTAGTTTGTGAAGAGAACTTGGGATCTGGCACTTTTACGGAAAGTACCGCCGTCAATCCTTCCCGGGCATCGTCACCAGTGACGGAAACCTTGGCTTTGGCCAGGGTTCCTTCTCTTTCCATATACTGGTTGAGGGTACGGGTCAGGGCGGCGCGAAATCCGGCCAGATGGGTTCCACCGTCGTTCTGGGGAATGTTGTTGGTGTAGCACAGCACCGTTTCGTTGTAGCCCTCATTCCACTGTAGCGCTGCTTCTACAACAATCCCGTCGCGTTCGCCGGCAAGGCTGATTACATGCGGATGAATGGCGGTTTTACTGCGATTGAGATGTTCCACAAAGGCGCGAATGCCGCCGTGGTAATGGAAAATTTCTTCCCGGTTCACACGTTCATCCAGGAGCGTGATGTGTACTCCGGAATTCAGAAAAGCCAGTTCGCGCAGGCGCTTGGCGAGAATTTCAAAGTGGAACTGGGTATCGGCAAAAACCTCCGGAGAAGGTTTGAAACGGATGATGGTACCATGCCGGGTGGATGCTTCGCCCCGGGCAATAGGCGCCAGAGGGGCGCCATCCGCATAGGACTGGGTCCAGACAAATCCATCCCGGTAAATGCGCAGTTGCAGGGAAATGGACAGCGCATTCACTACAGAAACGCCGACACCGTGCAATCCACCCGAGACTTTGTAGGAGTTATCGTCAAACTTGCCGCCCGCATGCAGGATGGTCATGATGACTTCAGCGGCGGAACGACCTTCTTCGGCATGAACATCTACCGGAATACCCCGTCCGTTATCACTGACACTGACCGAATCATCGTCATGAATGGTGACCACAATAGTATCGCAATGCCCACCCAGCGCTTCATCAATGGCATTATCTACCACTTCAAAAACCATATGATGCAAGCCACTGCCATCATCGGTGTCGCCAATGTACATGCCCGGGCGTTTTCGTACCGCTTCCAGCCCTTTCAACACCTGGATACTGGAAGAATCGTACTTTTGCGTCATATTACTATTTCCTTTTCAAGCTGGCCCTGGGCCAGATAAAAATGACTGCCTTGAACACCTGCCGGTATTTGTCCGGCTGCAGTCACCGCAGCAAAAACCTGTACATTCAATACATTCAGTTGTTCAACCCACCAGTTTCTAGCGGATTCATCCAGTTCGGCCGCAAAATCATCTATCAATAGGGTCGGCAAAGCAAAACCGGCTTCCCTGAGCAGGAGCAACTGCGCAATGCGATAGGCAAGACCCAATATGCGCAACTGCCCACGGGAAAGAATATCCAGGGCCATTCTCTGGCGAACCCGAAAAACCAGATTGGCCCGGTGTGGTCCACTATGGGTATATCCCATTTCCCGATCCTGTCCCAGATCGCGCTGCAAACTTTCCTGCAAGGCCAATCCTTCTTTCCAGCCGCTCTGCAGATGTAAACTCAATATCTCAGTAGCGCCAGACCAACTGGTCCAAAGTTTCTGCAGATAAGGTTCTATGCGTGTCAGATAATCCTGACGGCGTTGCTGAATACCTTCTCCGGCCATAGCCAATGCCGAATCCCAGGGACTTTTGCCTTGGGGTTTTTTCAGCCAGGCATTACGCTGTGCCAGGGCTCGACGATACTCCCGAAAAACCGTGCCGTAGTATGGATCCACATAATAAATTCCCCAATCCATGATCCGTCGCCGATCATCCGCCGTGCCGGCAACAAAATGACTGTTATCATCATGAAGACTTTGCAGAGGCAGGATATCCAGCAATTCCCAGGCTGAATGGACAGACTCCCCATCATAACGTATTTCCCGCACTTCGCCACGTCTGCGCAAAGCCAGGAAATGATCAGACATCCGCGCACTGAGCAGGTATTCCGCATCACCTTCGCGCAGAACGTGGCGTGGTCCATGCCGCCAGGTTTGTCCGGTACCCAGAATGTGGAGGGCTTCAAGGACCGTACTTTTTCCTGCGCCGTTCGCACCAATCAACCAGTTCCACCGGGCATGGGTAGAAAGTTGTAAATTCTGAATACAACGCAACGACTGAATTTGCAGAGTCTCCAGGGTCATCAGGCAGGGATTTTCAGGACTGGATCAGAGCCGCACCGGCATCAAAATGTAAACCGGATTATCTGAGTCCGGCGGTGTGAAAACGGCTGCACTGTTGCCGTCCTTGATGCGCATGCGAATATTTTCCTGAGAAAAAATCTGGATGCTATCGGTGAGATAGCGACTGTTGAAGGCAATGTTCATTTCATCATTTTGATATTCTATAGAAAGTTCGATTTCTCCTTCTTCCTGTTCTTCGTTACGACTGCTCAAGGTCATCAGATTTTTGCCCAGATGGACCTGGGTGGTGGGATTACGATCACTGACCAGTACTTCACTTTGTTGCAGGGCGCATTTGAAGTTTTGGCGATCAAGCATTGCGGAAAAAGGATGTCCCTGAGGAATAACCCGCCGATAATCAGGATACTTGGCATCAATCAGTTTACAGGCAAATTGTTGATCACCATCATCCAGTACAAAACTGGTATCAGAAAGCGAGAGATGAATATTTCCACCGTTGACAATGCGCAGTAATTCCATGACGGCCTTGCGGGGAAGAATGCACTGGAAACTTTTTTCTTCCAGACTATTGGCAAATGGCAAAGTCATCATGGAAAGGCGATGACCATCGGTGGCTACCAGGCGCATTTCCTGACCTTGTACTTCGAGAAGCACCCCATTCAGAAAGATGCGGGCGTCATTTTGCGCCATGGTGTTGGCGGTTACTGCCAGTGCTTCCCGAAATAAAGTGGCTTCGCAATCACCCTGGCAGCGACTGCTGTGAATATTGAGATAAGGAAATTGTTCAGCGGGGAGTACATGCAGGGTAAAGCGGCTTTTAACTGCTTTCAGTAACAGTTTTTCGCCATCCTTGTGAAACTCCAGAGGGGTGTGTTCGGGTAAGGCCCGGCAAATATCATAAAGTTTACGGGCAGGAACCGCGCAGCTTCCGGGAGTATCTACCGGATGATCCTTGTCCACACTGAGCTGTACTTCCTGATCTGTGGCGATGAAACGGCAATGTTGTCCGGCAGCTTCGATCAGCACATGGGCAAGAATGGGTTGGATGGGTCTGCGATCGGCAATATTCGCCATATTCGCCAAAATGGGCAGTATATCTTCACGATCCATGGTGAGTTTCATCAGGAAATGCTCCTTATGGTGTTAACTAAATAAATTATATTCTTCTTTTTAACTACTATTATTATTAAGGGCCTGAAGGCCTGTGGGAAACCGATATAAGCCCTTGTTTGGCATATTTTTATTGCATTAGACAAAGCGCCGGCAAGCTGTGGATAAGCAGGTATGATCGGGGATAAAAATGAGCGGTAGTTTTCATACATGCTCAGCACCGTACTTTTCCATGGGCTTTTCCACAGCTTGTTCCCTAATCCGGTCATGCGCCGAGTATCCGCAGTAAATTGTTATAATCTTCATTGATTTGAGAGTCTTCCTGACGAAGTTTTTCAATTTGTCGGCAGGCATGCAGTACGGTGGTGTGATCGCGACCACCAAAGGCCTCACCGATTTCCGGCAGGCTGTGATTGGTGAGTTCCTTGGTGAGCGACATGGCGACTTGGCGGGGGCGGGCAATATTACGACTCCGCCGCTTGGACTGCATGTCAGAGCCACGTATATGAAAATATTCGGCAACGACTTTCTGGATATTTTCCAGGCTGACCATGCGTTTCTGGACGTCAATGAGATCCCGCAGGGCTTCCCGGGCAGTATCCAGATTGTACGGCTTATGGGTAAAGTTAACGTGGGCGACGACCCGCCTTAACGCCCCTTCCAGTTCACGAACATGGGAGCGGATTTTTTCGGCAATGAAAAAAGCTACTTCTTCGGGCAGTTCTATGCCAATTTCTTCAGCCTTGCATAGAACAATCGCCATACGGGTTTCCAGATCATGAGGCTGAATGGCGACGGTGAGACCCCAACCGAAACGCGACTGGAGTCTTTCTTCGAGATGTTCGACTTCCTTGGGGTAGCGATCACAGGTAATGATGATTTGTCGGCCACCATCAAACAGGGCGTTGAAGGTATGAAAAAATTCTTCCTGGGTGCGATCCTTGCCAGCAAAAAACTGAATATCATCAATAAGTAGGGCATCGAGTTTGCGATAACGCTGCTTGAAATCGTTGATGGTGTTATGTTGCAGAGAACGCACCATATCCATGATGAAACCTTCGGCGCTGACATAAAGCACCTTGGCGTCGGCGTTGCGCTGGAGGATGGCATTGCCAACGGCTTGCATGAGATGGGTTTTACCCAGACCGACTCCCCCATATATGTACAGGGGATTGTAGGATTTACCCGGATGCTCGGAAACTTGTCGCGCTGCTGCTACGGCGAGCTGGTTGGACTTGCCCTCAACGTAGGATTGAAAGGAAAAGCCGGGATTGAGGCGATTGCCGTTACGCGGATCTGTACTGACCGGGCTGGGCGCAGCGCTGCTTTGGGGCTCCGGTGCAGGAGCCGCCGCTGTCGTATCCAGATTGAAGCGGAGCAGCATTCCTGGAGCCAGCTCGGCGAGAACCGCTTCCAGCAAATCCATCAGCCGTTCCCTGACCCACTGCATGACAAAAGGGTTGGGGGCAAACAGATGAAATTCGTTACCATGCAGCTCGCCACGCAAAGGGCGAAGCCAGGTATTGAACTGCTGAGGTGTTGTCTGTTCCTGCAGCTGTATGCAGAGCGCTTCCCAAAGGGCATCTCCGTTGTGCAGCGCGGATAAGTTTGAATCACGGCTCATACGTAAC